>DATJQB010000321.1:0-27303 GCA_035506075.1 Bacteroidota bacterium
CCATCTCCGGCGTTCCGCTGACGTCCGGATTCCTGAGCAAGGACGAAATCCTTGCCGGGACGCTTGCTTATGCGGACCTTACCGGACGCTGGTACATTCCCGTCATCGCGTTCTTCGTTGCAGGGTTGACCGCCTTCTACATGTTCCGCGTCGTCATCCTGACGTTCCTCGGTGAGCACAAGGACAAGCATCGCTACGATGCCATTCACGAGTCACCCAGGACGATGACAATTCCACTGATCGTCTTTGCGATCCTTTCTTTCTTTGCGTTCTATAGCTTTAACCCGTTTGGAGCATCGAGTGGCTGGGTCTTTGGTGCGCTTCCAAGGCCTGAATCGGTGGTGCCGGCAGGTGTCGCGGCTGCCGGAACGGAGCTTTTCGAGGAAACGGTTCATCACAGTCACGTTCTCGCGATGGTGCTTTCGCTGACAGTGGCTGGGCTGGGCATTCTCCTCGCTTTTGCGACGTACTATTGGAAGAAGATAGATGCCGATGCGATTGCCGAAAAGACAGGACCGCTCTACCGGTTTCTCCTCAACAAGTGGAAGTTCGATGAGCTCTATGGCGCGACGTTCGTTGCGGGGACAATCGGAATCTCAAAACTCTTCAGATGGTTCGACAGCAGGATCGTTGACGGGATTGTCAACGGGACTGCAAGCTGGGTGCAGGGCGTGACGCTCGGCACGAAGCGGAATTGGGAAGAGGGCACGATAAGCTCGATCTTGTATATGGTCATTACCGCTGCACTCTCGTTATACATCGGATGGATCGTGGGCGTGGGCTTGATGCCGGTCGAGGCTTCGATCTTGGCGATCATCGGATACGTGGTGCTCGGCTTTGGAGTGGCGGGACTGAGTTTCTTCCTCTTCTACGTCGGCGTCGGTGGTTTCGACAACCACATTGTCGACGGGCTTGTCAATGCGATGGCATACCTTGCCGGATTCTTCGGTCTGATCCTGCGGCGCGTTCAGACTGGAAAGGTCCAGACATACCTGGCATTTGTCATTCTTGGTGTTATGGTTCTTTTTCTCTGGTTCCGCTGAACCTGATCGAAGCAGGCGGATCGGCAGTCAGCTTGTGTTTGAATTGACTTCATGAAGGAGTAGACTACAAATGGAATTACTGGGAATCGGTGTTCTGAGTTGGATAACGTTCGTTCCGATTGTCGGCATGATTCTGGTTCTCTTTATCCCGAAGGAAAACCAGAATGCCATGAAGTGGACGGCAGCAGCGGCGACATTCCTGCAGCTCGTGTTCGCGGTCATGATTTACTTTCATTTCGACCGGGGTCTCACGGGCGTCAACTCGCAGGAAGGCATGCAGTTTGTCGAGAAGGCTTCATGGATTGACATCCGCGGTGTCCCCTGGTTCGGGCGGATTCACGTGGATTACTTCCTCGGCATCGACGGCTTGAGCGTCCCAATGGTGCTCTTGACGGCGTTGATCAGTTTCATCGCCGTGTTCGCATCGTGGAATATCCCGAAGGCACTGAAGGGGTACATGGCCATGCTGCTGTTGCTCGACACTGGCATGATGGGCGTGTTTGTTTCCCTCGATTTCTTCCTCTTCTACGTGTTCTGGGAAGTCATGCTTCTCCCGATGTACTTTCTCATCGGCATCTGGGGCGGACCGAGGCGTGAATATGCAGCGATCAAGTTCTTCCTCTATACGCTGCTTGGCAGCGTGTTGATGCTGCTTGCGATGATCGCCTTGTATTTCAGCGTCACTGTCCCCGATGGAGCTACGGGAGAGAGAATCTACACCTTCAACATGCTTGCCATGATGAACCCGTCGAACTTCCAGGCAGGATCGCTTCTTGCCGGCGTCGGCACGTATTGGAGACATCTCGCGTATATCGCCCTCTTTATCGGATTCGCCATCAAGGTCCCAATTTTCCCGTTCCACACGTGGCTGCCCGATGCGCACGTTGAGGCTCCAACGGCGATCAGCGTTATTCTTGCCGGCGTGCTGCTGAAAATGGGAACGTACGGCATTCTGCGCATCAGCTACCCGATCTTTCCGGATCTCGCGACGTACTACGCCTGGCCTCTGGGAATCGTGGCCCTGATCAATATCATCTATGGCGCCCTGTGTGCGATGGCCCAGCAGGATTTCAAGAAGCTTATCGCGTATTCAAGTATCAGTCACATGGGCATCGTGCTGCTCGGCATGGCAGCGCTGAATACCCAGGGCATGATGGGAGCGGTGTTCCAGATGTTCAATCACGGCACCATCACTGCGATGCTCTTCCTTATCGTCGGCGTCATTTATGATCGTGCCCATACGCGCGATCTGGATGCGTTCGGAGGACTTGCAATCACCATGCCGAAGTACACCGGTGTGATGACCGTTGCATTCTTTGCAGCTCTTGGATTGCCCGGGTTGAGCGGGTTCATCTCTGAGGCGTTCTCCTTCCTCGGCGCGTTCCAGGCGTTCAAAGTGCTTGCCATCATCGGAACACTCGGAATTGTGCTGACGGCCGCCTACATGCTCTGGACGTTGCAGCGTGTGTTCCTTGGTCAGCCGAATGAGAAGTGGGCCTCACTCCCTGACATCAACGGCCGGGAGTTGTTCACACTCGTCCCGCTTGGCATCGTCGTGCTGGCGCTGGGTCTGTATCCGTCAATGGCGCTCAATCTGATGACCTCGTCGCTGAATCACCTTGTCGAGGTCGTGAAGCAGGGGGGAAGCGCCCTTGCGTTGCTTCACTAATTGTTGTGCATTGCTCCGCTGATCTTTTTTGAATCGATTACTGAAAACAACACCATGGTAGACCAAGCCTTACAGAGTCTGGCGAAGTTTCTGCCCGAAACTACCCTGACGATCACGTTTTGCCTCACGCTGCTTGTGGGAGTGATCTTCCGATCCCGACCGCGGGTCGCATTGATCGTTGCGCTTCTTGGCATCCTCATCTCCATACTCTTCACCATCCAGGAGATGGGGACGGTGCAGTCGATTTTTGCAGGGATGATCGCAGTGGACCCGTTCGCGATTTTCTTCAAACTTGTTGTCGGGGTCTGTGCCGTTATCATCGTGCTCTTCTCGTTCAACTCCTCTGAGGTGCAGAATACGATCAAACGCATGGTCGAATACTCGGCCTTGCTGGTCTCGATGACGCTCGGAATGTACCTCATGGCGGGAGCCACGAACCTCCTGATGATCGTGCTGTCGATCGAATTGACAGGGCTGAGCTCATACGTGCTTTCAGGGTACGTCAAGGAAGCGTCGGACTCGAGCGAAGCATCGCTGAAATACATCATCTACGGCGCACTTTCGACGGGCCTGATGCTCTACGGCATTTCGATTATTTTCGGACTGACCGGCGGTGCGACAGACATATACGCCATCAACCGCGCTCTCTCCACAGGTTCGGTAAATCCCATCGCATTGCTCGTGGCCACGATCCTGATCATAGCCGGCATGGGGTATAAGGTTTCCGCCGTGCCGTTTCACTTCTGGACGCCGGACGTCTATGAAGGAGCCCCGATCACCGTCACCGCATTTCTTTCGGTTGCGTCGAAGGCCGCAGGATTCGCGATCCTCATCCGATTCTTCAAAGTCTCGTTCATCGATGCCAACGCACTCGGGCTGCCGGCGGGCTTCTGGTCCACACTCCAGGAATTCGAGTGGAACAAGATTATCGCCATTCTCTCCGTCCTGACGATGACGCTCGGAAATCTCGTGGCCGTGTGGCAGAACAACCTGAAACGTCTCCTTGCATACTCAAGCATTGCACACGCCGGGTACATGCTTATGGGCGTCGTCGTGCTGAGCGACAAGGGAATCGCAGCGGTGTTGATCTATTTCGTGGTCTACATGCTGATGAACCTTGGAGCATTCTACATTGTCATGCTCATTGCGAACAAGACCGGGAGTGAAGACATCGATTCATACAAGGGACTCGGCTACCGGGCGCCTTTCATGAGCGTGTCGCTCGTCATCTTCTTCATTTCGCTTGCCGGATTGCCGCCGACAGCGGGGTTTATCGGAAAGCTGTTCCTGTTCGCGTCGCTTCTCGACGCACGATGGGTTTGGCTGGCGATCGTTGGAGCAATCAACAGCGTGGTGTCTCTGTACTACTACGTCCGGGTTGTGAGAAATGTGTTCTTGCGGGATCCGGAAGGGAACGCGGCGCCGATATCGTTCAGCGCACCTCAAATTGCGATTGTCCTTCTGCTCGTCGTTCCGACACTCCTCTTCGGCCTCTACTACACGCCGATTATCGAACTCGCGAACGCTTCCATCACGATGATCGGAGTCCGCTGAGACTACGCATCAAGGGTATGAAACACAACAGCCTCCACCGGTAATCCGGCAGGAGGCTGTTTCATTTCGGGGCTGTTCCCTTGATCTGCCCTGGATCGGCAGTCCTGACCTACTTCTTCTTCGCTTTCCCAACCGTGCGTTCGTGGATCAGACGAACGCCATCGAGGACGAGCGAGGGTACGCAATTGTCGATCGTCTTTGACCTGCTCGCCATGAGCGAGGAAAAGCCGCCGGTCGCTACTACCTTGGCGTTCTTCTTTTCGATCGACCGAAGGTCCGACTTGATTCTCGCCACCATTCCTTCCATCGCGTCCACGGCTCCGTACAGGATTCCGGCTTGCATGCTGGAGACTGTGTCCTTCCCGATGATGGTTTTCGGGAAGTGCAATTCGATCTTGGGGAGTTTGGCAGCGCGTCGATGCAGGTCGACGGCAGATGTCTCGATGCCGGGCGCAATGACGCCGCCGAGGTAATCCCCGTTCGCCGAGACGACATCGTACGTCGTTGCTGTTCCAAAATCGATGATGATGAGCGGTCCTCCAAACGCTGCAAACCCTGCAATGGCGTTGCAAATGCGATCCGCGCCGACGGAGTTCGGATCGTCATAGAGAATGCGGATACCAAGGTCGAGCGATGAAGAGATGTTCAGAGGCTCGACCTTAAAGTACTTCCTTGCCATGACCGAAAAAATGTCCGTAAGGTTGGGGACGACCGAGGAGATCCCGATGCCGCTGATATCTTTCAGTGCGATCTTCCGCTCGCGAAGAAACAAGCTGACCTGAGTCCCGACTTCGTCCTCTGTCCGTTGAAGCATGCTCGTGACCCGCCAGTCAGCGATGAGCGTTGAGTGTCTGTAGATGCCAAACACGGTATGTGTGTTGCCAATGTCGATTGCGAGGAGCATTGTTGAAATCCCTTAAGCGAATTGAACAATCAGCTGATGATCGTAACATCCCCGGCGTAGACCGTGACCGGCCCGTCGGGTGTCGAAAGCACAAGCCCCGCATCCTGATGAAGTCTCAGGGCCTTTCCTTCGATCACGTGATCGTGTTGCAGCACTTTCACATGCTTGCCAAACATCGTGCAGCGATCTGTCCATTCCTTGACGACGAAATCAAAATCGCCCTCGCGGATGGCAGGGTACATCTCATCCATTTCACGGAGCACTGACTGGAGAACGGCTTTCCTGTCAACCATTCCTCCTGTATGGAGCGCAAGCGACGTTGCACGATCGGCGATTTCTGGAGAGAAGGTCTGCTGATTGACGTTGATTCCGATCCCGACGATGGAGTACCGCAAGGCAGTCTGTTGCAACGAGTTCTCAAGCAGAATGCCGCAAAACTTCTTGCCGCCGAGCAGGAGATCGTTCGGCCATTTGCACTCGACCCGGCTCGCCGCGATCCGTTCGATGGCGCGGGCAACAGCCGCGGAGGCGAACAACGTTAACAGTCCCGCCATCTCAGCCTGGACCTGCGGCCGCAGGAGTATGGAAAAAAGGAGACTTGTGTGTTCTTCGGCGATCCAGCTCCTGCCGAGCCTTCCGCGCCCGCTCGTCTGAAACTCGGCTATGACGAGTTCTCCCTCATCGCCGCCTGCATCGCCAAGAGTCCGGGCACAAGCGTTCGTGGAGTCAATCGTCTCAAAGACGAAGATCTTCTTTCCGATGACCCTCGTTTGCAGTCCCTGAAGCAATTCTTCCTTTGAATACATCGCCATTACTTGGCAAACATTGATGACCCGACGTTCTTCACCAAATTGCCCTTCATGTTGGCGACCTTCCATCCGGCTGCATATACTACTCGGATGATGCGAGCCATCCTGTCGAAAAGGATCTTGTCGACCGTGTCAGTGGGACGATGATAGTCGGCGTGCTCGCCCGTGAAAAAGAACACGATCGGTATTCCATGCCGTGCAAAATTGTAATGATCGCTGCGCCGGTAAAACTGGTTGGGATCCTTGTCGTCGTTGAACGTGTAGTCAAGCACGAGGTTCTCAGTTTCCTTGTTCGAAAGCTTGAGAACACTGTCCAGTTGAGTGCTTATTTTGTCGGAGCCAATGACATACACATAGTTGGAGCTCTTCAGCTCATCGTATTTCTTGTCGGTCCGGCCGATCATGTCGGTGTTAAAATCGGCAACCGTCTTCTCAAGTGGAATGATGGGATGATTGACATACCAGCTGGAGCCCCAGAGTCCTTTTTCCTCGCCAACCACTGTCATGAACAGCATGCTGCGCTTCGGACGCACGGGGTTCGATGTGAACGCCTGGGCGAGCTGCAGAACGGTGACAGTCCCTGAGCCATCGTCATCGGCTCCGGGGTAAATGACACCTTCGGGAGTGATACCGAGGTGATCGAAGTGACCCGTGAAGGCGACGACCTCGTCTTTGAGCTTGGGATCCGATCCCTCGAGGAAGCCGACGACATTCTCAGTTGTCCGCAGCTCCTTCGAATTGCTGATGTCCATCGAGACAGCGGCGGAGAGGACGATTGGTTTGAACGAAGAATCCTCGTACGCGGCTCTGCGAAGCTGCTGGAGAGTTTTGCCTGACTCCTGGAGCAAGGCGGCGGCAAGGGCTGGGCTGATAAGGGGCGCAAATCCGCCCGTCGATCTGCCGGGACGCACCTCGGCGCCGACGACGGCCATCGAGCCTCTCTTCATCTGGGCGTCGAATCTGGCAGCCTGGCGGTCAAAGGAAAGGGCACCCGTGTCATCTGCGATGACAAGCTTGCCGATGCTCCCCGGAAACGGACGATTCAGCAGGAGGCGCATGCGCGGAGCCACACTTGTGTCACGCGCATCCTCTTTTCTTCCCGGCAACGCAACGACGATCTTTCCCTTTGTGAGCGTCGAATCGACGGGGTTGTTCATGTAGCCGATGAATATCACCGGAGCGTTGGTCACGACGTCCTGAGGTGAATAGGCGTAGAAATCCTTCCCGATCATATACGTGGTTGAAGCCGTCTTACCCGAAACTGTGATCGCCGATTTCTCGCTGATCTTCGTCACTTCGACATTGAAATGCTGAAAGTACGTCCCGCTGTCGCCGATCGGCTTCAATCCCATGCGCTGAAATTCCGTCGCAATATATTGTCCCGCAATTTTCTGACCCCTCGTGGTTGTTTCTCTTCCCTCAAGAAGTGGAGAGGCAATGAAATGAAGTCGTGCGCTGAGGTCATTTGCCTTGATCGATTGATATCCCAGAAGGGCGTCCTTCGGGATTCTTGGAGTTTGGCAGACTGAGAACGCTAGTGGAAACAAGAGCAGAAAAAATGCGCGGCGCATGAGTACCTCGGGATGAGTGAGAAGATAAGGGAAAGCGCAAGCGAAGTGCATTGTGAGAACCTACAATAGGCAAAACACAGCTTAGAATCAACCTGGCTCCAATTGCGCAGCACCTGAAATAATTGCAGCTATTCTGTCAGGTTTTGTCAGATACCGTGACAATAATGATGTTCTTGATCTGCCAGTTTGACATGCCGTCAAGGTGCATGTCGGAGCGCATCGTCGAAAACGTGCAGATTTCGCAAACCAAAAGCTGCGCTGGCGCTGGCACGCGGATTGTAAAACTAAGGTCAAGAACAAACAAAGAACTTTCAAAGAAAGGACAAGATCATGATGCTCCGATTCGATTTCCCGAAGACATTCAGTGACCTGCTCGAAGAACAGTCTCCATTGGCGTACGGATTCACGAGGACCCATACTCCGGCAATGGACGTCGCTGAGAACGAGCACGAGTTCGTCGCATACGTTGAGCTCCCGGGTGTCAGGAAAGAAGATGTGAAGATTTCATTTGAGAAGGACGTGCTGACTGTTGAAGGTGTGCGGAAGTCCTTCGAGCTGCCTCAGGAGGCACGTGTGCTTCTGAACGAAGTCAGTGCTCAGGAATTCACCCGCTCGATCCGGATCCCGGCCGGGATCGATGCAGCGAACATAAGCGCCGAGCTGGACAACGGAATTCTTAAAATTCAGTTACCGAAATCACAAGAAGCGCGTGTTCGCACAATCGCAATCAAGTAGTGATGAGGAGAGAGTCCATGGATACCAACAATCACGGTGATTTGATACGCAGACCGAGCAGTGCCCTGGCGAAACGGCCGGAACCTCTCGAACCGCCCATGACCCCTGTTGCTGATATCTACGAGACTGCCGATGCTTTCGTGATCAAATTGGACATGCCTGGTGCCGAAAAGGAATCGATCAGCGTGACAATCGAACCGGGTATGCTGGCAGTGAAGGGGAAGGCTGAGTCGCACAAGCTTATCAACGGACAGCTTGTCTTCAGTGAGATTGGACGTCGCATTTACGAACGGCGGTTCAATCTTGGGGAAGGGGTCGATGGCAGCAAGGTCGAAGCACAATTTGAAAACGGCGTTCTGGGGATCACGATCCCGAAAGCCGACATCTTGAAAGCACGAGAGATCAACATCAAGTAACGAAAGGAGGATCACTATGTCACTGATTCGATGGAACCAAACGCGGGACTTGGATCGTTGGCCTTCCGATTTCTTCGGCATCCAGCGTGAAATCAACCGGGTATTCGACAATTTCATCCACGGCGGTGTCCAGGCCGATGAGAACTTCGCAGCATCGTATTGGACTCCTGCCGTCGACATCGTCGAACAGGAAAATGAGTACCTTGTCAAAATGGAACTTCCCGGCGTCAGCAAGGAAGACGTCAAGATCAGCCTCGAATCCAACATCCTGACGATCAAGGGTGAGAAGAAACAGGAGAAGGAGGAGAAGTCCAAAAACATGCATCGTATCGAACGGTCGTACGGTTCATTCCAACGGTCGTTCACACTTCCCACGACGGTCAAGAGCGACAAGATTGATGCCGTCTTCAAGGATGGCGTTCTCTCGATCCTTCTGCCGAAGTTGGAAGAGTCAAAGCCGAAGCAGATCGAGGTGAAGGTCAAGTAAGACGGTCTGTCAACGTTCATAGAGGGACAGGGCGTCGGTCGGGTCTGCCGGTGGGGTGGACCCGGCCTTTTGTATTGATAAGAGTGTGAGTGACAACTAACCGGATCCAGCAGCACGAAAGCTGAATCATCATCATAGGAGCAAAGAGGACATGTCAAACAAATCGAACAAGATCATCGGAATAGACCTCGGCACGACGAACTCTGTTGTCGCAGTGATGGAAGGAAATGATCCTGTCGTCATCGCGAATGCCGAAGGATCCCGCACGACGCCGTCGGTCGTCGGATTCCCGAAATCCGGAGAGAGGCTTGTCGGTGCTGCTGCAAAACGTCAGGCGGTTACGAATTCGCAGAACACTGTGTTCTCCATTAAGAGATTCATGGGGCGGTTCTTCAACGAAGTGAACGAAGAAATGAAACTCGTTCCGTATAAAGTCGTCCAGGGGGACAACAATACAGCGCGTGTAGAAATCGGCGACCGTGTCTACTCGCCACCGGAGATTTCGGCCATGATCCTTCAGAAGATGAAGCAGACGGCCGAGGATTACCTTGGAACGAAAATCTCCGAGGCGGTGATCACGGTGCCGGCATACTTTAACGATGCTCAGCGCCAGGCGACCAAGGAAGCAGGCGAAATTGCCGGATTGACTGTACGCAGGATCATCAATGAGCCGACAGCCGCGGCCCTTGCCTACGGATTGGACAAGAAAGGGAAAGACGCCAAAGTGGCCGTGTTTGACCTTGGCGGCGGCACGTTCGATATTTCCATCCTCGAGCTCGGCGAAGGCGTGTTCGAAGTGAAGTCGACAAACGGGGACACGCACCTCGGCGGCGACAACTTCGACATGCGCGTGCTGGAGTACATTGCAGACGAGTTCAAGAAGCAGGAAGGCATTGACCTGCGGAAGGACCCCATGGCGCTTCAACGGCTCCGCGAAGCAGCTGAAAAAGCGAAAATGGAGCTGTCGCAGCTGATGCAGTCGGAGATCAATCTCCCGTTCATTACTGCCACTGCCGACGGCCCGAAACACCTGAACCTGACATTGACGCGGGCAAAGTTCGAGCAGCTCGTTGAGGATCTCATCCAGCGCTGCGTGCCCCCAGTCGAAAAGGCGCTGAAAGATGCGGGATTGAACCCGAACCAGATTGATGAGGTTATCATGGTCGGCGGCATGACGCGGGTTCCGCGTGTGCAGTCGCTCGTCAAAGACATATTCGGCAAGGAAGGGCACAAGGGAGTGAACCCCGATGAGGTCGTTGCCGTGGGAGCTGCGATCCAGGGGGGTGTGCTCTCCGGAGATGTCACCGATGTCCTGCTGCTTGACGTTACACCATTGACGCTCGGAATCGAGACCCTGGGCGGAGTCATGACGCAGATGATCCAGGCAAACACGACGATCCCGACGAAGAAGAGCGAGATCTTCTCGACGGCATCGGACAGCCAGCCTTCTGTCGAGATCCACGTTCTCCAGGGTGAGCGGCCGATGGCGCTTGACAATCGTTCCCTCGGACGATTCCATCTCGATGGTATTCCGCCCGCACCGCGCGGCGTGCCCCAGGTGGAAGTCACCTTCGACATCGACGCGAATGGAATTCTTCACGTGTCGGCCAAGGACAAGGCGACGAACAAGGAGCAAAGCATACGTATTACATCGTCGAGCGGCCTCAACAAGGAAGAGATCGATAAGATGAAATCGGATGCCCAGGCCCATGCCGCAGAAGACAAGAAGCGGAAGGAAGAAATCGAAGTGAAGAACCAGGCGGACAACCTTGTGTTCCAGACGCGGAAGCAACTGAAAGATCTCGAGGACAAGATGCCTGCTGATGTGAAATCAAAGGTCGAAACGGCGGCCAACGCTCTTGATGAAGCCGTCAAAGGCGGAAACAACGCCGACATCAAGGCGAAAATGGAAGCGCTCAATAACATCTGGAACGAAGCGTCGACGAAGATGTACGAATCGGCCCGCGCTCAGCAGCCAGGCGGTCCGGGTGCCGGGAAACCGGCGGACGGACCTGAGCCGCAGCAGCAACAACAGCAGGCGGCAGGCGACAAGGGGAAGAAAGTCGAAGACGCTGACTTTGAGGTGGTCGACGACAAGTAACCTCACCTAATCGGAATGTGCCGATCAACGGCACGATGTATGACGATCAAATAAGGCGGGGTGTGAACCTCGCCTTATTTTGTATCCGGAGTAATGAAAATGAACTTCAACAAATTTACTTTAAAATCCCAGGAAGCTGTCCAGAACGCACAGGAGATTGCATCCAGCTACAGCAATCAGGCCATTGAGCCAGAGCATCTCCTCGCGGCGCTCATCCAGGACTCCGACGGGGTTGTCGTACCTCTCCTTCAGAAGATCGGCGCAAACCTGAACTATCTGAAAATCAAGATCAATGAATCGATCGAGAAACTGCCGAAAGTGGAGGGGGCCGGGGCTGGTAACCAGCACTTCTCGCAAGCGATCGGACAGGTTTTCGATTCGGCGCAGAAGGAAGCGGCGCAGCTGAAGGATGAATATTTGAGTACCGAACACCTGCTGCTCGGACTTCTCGATGACGCCGGCGGAAAGCGGAAGGCATCAGGAGCCGGCAGACTTCTGTCGGATCAGGGTGTCACCAAGGATGCTGTCTACAAGGCACTGCGCGAAGTCCGGGGATCTCAGCGGGTAACGGATCAGAATCCGGAGGACAAATATCAGCCGCTTGAGAAGTTCGGCAGGGATTTGAACGAGCTGTCGAAACAGGGGAAGCTGGATCCGGTGATCGGCCGTGAGGATGAGATTCGTCGCGTCCTGCAGGTGCTCTCGAGACGAACAAAGAATAATCCGGTACTCATCGGCGACCCCGGCGTCGGAAAAACTGCAATCGCGGAAGGCATTGCGCAGAGGATTGTTCAGGGTGATGTCCCGGAGACGCTCAAGACCAAACGGATAGTCGCCCTGGACATGGGATCGCTCGTCGCAGGGACAAGTTTCAGGGGACAGTTTGAGGAACGACTGAAATCGGTGCTCAAGGAAGTCACCGAGTCGAACGGAGAAATCATACTCTTCATCGATGAGCTCCACACGCTCGTTGGTGCCGGCGCCGCGCAAGGATCCGTGGATGCCGCGAACATGCTCAAGCCAGCCCTTGCGCGCGGAGATTTGCGAGCAATTGGTGCTACGACAATCGATGAGTACAGAAAGTATGTCGAGAAGGATCCGGCCTTGGAGCGTCGCTTTCAACCGGTTCTTGTTGATGAGCCATCGGTTGAGGACACGATTTCCATTCTTCGCGGTCTCAAGGAACGGTACGAGGTCCATCACGGAGTACGGATCACCGACGGCGCCCTTGTTGCAGCTGCACAGCTGAGCCGTCGCTACATCACTGACAGGTTCCTGCCGGACAAAGCAATTGACCTTGTCGATGAAGCCGCCTCAAAACTCCGGATCGAGATTGATTCGATGCCGGATGACCTCGATTCCGTGGAGCGAAGGATCAAGCAACTCGAAATCGAGCGGGAGGCGATGAAGCGGGAACGGGACACTGAGTCAAAAGAGCGGCTTGCCAACATCTCGGAGGAGCTCGCCCAGTTGAACCAGGAACGGTCCGAGCTCCGTGCACACTGGCAGTTGGAAAAACAGCTCATCCAGTCGATCCGGGGCATGAAAGGGGAAATAGAGCAGGCGAGAACTGAGGCTGAGCAGAAGGAGCGTCAGGGGGATCTTGGCCGCGTCGCGGAACTTCGGTACGGCGTCATCGCCGGTCTCGAGAAGAAGCTCAAGGAAGCGTCATCGAAACTGGGCGAAGTGCAGCTGAACAAGAAGATGCTGAAGGAGGAAGTGGACGCAGAAGACATCGCAGAAATTGTCGCAAAATGGACCGGGATTCCGGTCCAGCGCATGCTGGAAAGCGAGCGCTCGAAACTCCTTCATCTCGAAGATAAAATCCACGAACGCCTGGTCGACCAGGAGGATGCTGTCCGGGCCGTAGCTGACGCCATACGCCGAAGCCGGGCCGGTCTGCAGGATGAAAAGCGTCCAATTGGTTCGTTTATCTTCCTCGGCAGCACCGGGGTTGGAAAAACCGAGCTCGCCAGGGCACTTGCTGAGCTTCTGTTCGACGACGAATCCGCCTTGGTCCGGATCGACATGAGCGAGTACATGGAAAAATTCTCCGTCTCCCGTCTCATCGGCGCTCCCCCCGGCTACGTGGGATACGAAGAAGGCGGGCAACTGACGGAGGCCGTCCGGCGAAAACCGTACTCTGTGGTGCTGCTCGATGAGATCGAAAAGGCTCATCCGGAAGTTTTCAACGTATTGCTTCAGCTGCTCGATGAGGGACGATTGACCGACAGCAAGGGCAGGACAGTGAACTTCAAGAATACTGTCGTCATCATGACATCAAATCTTGGATCGCATCTCATCCAGGAGAGGCTGCAATCGCTCACGGACGAGAACCGCGACAGCTTCATGGATGATCTGAGAGTGCGTCTGTTCGACATGCTGCGGCAGAGCATTCGACCGGAGTTCCTGAACCGGATCGACGAGATCATTCTCTTCAAGCCGCTCATGCTGTCCGAGATCAAGAAGATTGTCGACCTGCAGCTGGCTTCCGTGAAAAAGCTCGTTGAGTCAAAGGAAATCACGTTGGAATTCACAGAAGATCTTCGTGAGTGGCTCGCGCGCGCCGGATTCGACCCGAGCTTCGGGGCGCGCCCTCTGAAGCGTACGATCCAGAAACATGTCATCAATCGTCTTTCGGAGAAGATCCTCGCCGGAGAGATCGGACCGGGCGACACTGTCGAGGTCGACGCGGACGATCGGGGAGGAGCTTCCTTTGTGACGAAAGTGAAAGCTGAGTCGCCAGGATAGTCTTTTGTGCGGAACCTCTGTCCCCCGGTGCTCAATGAGTGCCGGGGGATTTCTTTTTTGTGTGCCGTCCAATTTCTCAGTATCTTTGACGCATGAAGCTTTCTTCACTCCTTGGTCACACCCGTGAAGCGCTCCAACTCGTCCGTGAGTCGGGCAAGCCGGCAGATACGCTCATCGAGTCTTTTTTCAGGACCCGCAAATACCTCGGGTCGCACGATCGGAGATTTATCGCTGAAACCGCCTACGGCACACTTCGCCATCTGCGACGTTGCGAAGCAATGCTCTTGCAGGCGATGGGTTCCTATGCGGACGGCATTCTCCCCGAAGACGGATTTCTGCTCCTCGTCACAACGTACCTGATCGTTGTCGAGCACGATGCGAGGTTGAGCGACTCGGAAGTTGCCGATGCAGTGAAATCGGGAACACTGAAGCCGCGTATTCCTGCGCTCCTCAAGGCAATCCGTGAAGTGCCTGAGCCGGCGTCTGAAAGCATCGTCGAGCGAATCGGTCTGCGCCATTCCTTTCCTGATTGGATGGTCCAGAGATTTGTTGGTCAATATGGTGAAGCTGAGGCGGAACAAATCTGTGAAAGCCTCAACAGCCAGGCTCCGATAACGCTGCGGGTGAACACGCTCAGGACGACGGTGGAAGAATGCCGTCAGCAGTTGGCGGAGGAGGGAGTCGGGACGGAGCCCTGCAGAATTTCTCCGTTCGGACTCCATGTGTCGAAACGAATGAATGTGTTCTCACTCCAGTCGTTCCGAAACGGATTGTTCGAAGTTCAGGATGAAGGAAGCCAGCTGCTTCCTTTGCTGCTGGATCCGAAACCGACGGCAAAGGTGCTGGATGCGTGTGCAGGCGCCGGCGGGAAAACCCTCGGCTTGTCGGCACTTATGAAGAACCGGGGCGAGATCGTCGCAACGGATGTCCACGATACCAGGCTGGAGGAGCTTCGGCGCCGCCTACGCAGGGCTGGGGCATCGAACGTCAGGGTCAGGCATGTGGAGGACGTAGCAGAGCTGCACGACAAATTCAGCGGATACTTTGACATCGTCCTCGTCGATGCGCCGTGCAGCGGATTAGGCACGCTTCGCAGGAACCCCGGGATGAAGTGGATGGTTACCGAAGAGACGGTGAAAGAGGTGTCGCAGAAGCAGCGTCACATTCTGGAGGCAAGCTCCGGGTTGATCAAAGTGGGGGGCCTGCTCGGCTACGCAACGTGCACGCTGCTGCGTGAAGAAAACGAAGATGTGGTGGACGCGTTCCTGCGGGCGCATCCGGAGTTCAAACCGGAGCGTCCGCCGATTGATCCGTCCCGGCTGGATGCATCGCCGTTCTTCGCAGACGGATACGTCAAGTTCTATCCCCATCGTGATGGAACCGACGGGTTTTTCATTTCAATTTTGAAGCGGCACTCCGGCGGCACTGATTGATTCTGCAGACTCGGTTTTTTATTATTTCATTCAGATCATCCATTTCATCGAACCAGAGGATTCAAGAATGCGGACCATGGTTGTTCCTCTTGCTCTTCTTGCTGCCGTTCTTCTGCTGTCGGGTTGTTCTCAAAAACCATCGGAAGCAGAGCTGCTAAAGTCGGCCACGTTTCATCACGGCAACGATGATTTTGATGCTGCGCTTGCCGATTTTCAGCAATTCACACAACTGTATCCCAAGAGCAGCAAAATGCCCGAAGCGCTCTACGCCATGGCCATCATTTACCAGAATGAAAAGAAGGAGTTTGCCCGCGCGGAGTCGTTGTATACGAAGCTGGCAATGGAGTATCCGGGTGAAGCAACGGCACAGGGCGCGTCGTACCAGCGGGCCCGCATTCTTGCCTGGAATCTGCACAAGCCCGACTCGGCTCGCGTCGCGTATCAACTCTTCCTGCAGCGATATCCCGATGTGTACGCGGCGTCGTCTGCGAAGCAGGAACTCGACTCACTGAATGCGACATTTCCCCCGGGCAAGTGACCGATGCAGGAGACTCTCAAATATCTTCAGCCGGAGGTTGTTGCGCAGCTTGCGAACATGGAGCTGCGCGCAAGGCTCGTCGTGGAAGGCTTCATCACGGGACTACACAAGAGCCCGTACCATGGATTCAGCGTTGAGTTCACGGAACACCGCCCCTACATGCCAGGGGACGAAATCAAGCACATCGATTGGAAGGCGTACGGCAAGACCGACAGGTACTACATCAAGGAGTTTGAAGAAGAGACAAACCTGAAGTCGTACCTCATTCTCGATGCAAGCAAGTCGATGGCATACGCATCGCCGGGAAACATCAGGAAGATCGAGTACGCATCGTATGTTGCCGCGGCTCTCGGATACCTGATGGTCGAGCAACGTGACGCGGTTGGACTGACCGTCTACGATGAGAAAATCCGCTCACACTTGCCCCCACGAGCGACGAAGCTGTACCTTCAGCAGATTCTGCACGAACTCGAGCAGATTACACCGGGAAACAAGACAAGCACCGCCCAGTGTCTCCATGAGGTGGCAGAGAGAATCAAGCGCCGCGGGCTTGTTGTCGTGCTGAGCGATTTGTTCGATGATCCCGCGCGTGTAGCCACGGCCCTCAAACATTTCCGCCACCGCGGCAACGAAGTGATCGTGATGCAGGTCCTCGATCCGTTGGAACGATCCTTCGCATTTGGGAGCGACGCTGTGTTTCGTGACATGGAGACCGGGGAGGAACTCCTGACCCAGCCATGGCATATCCAGGCGTCTTACAAACAGTCATTTCAGGAGTTTCTAGAATTCTACAAGCGGGAATGCCGTGAAAACGCAATCGACTACGTGCTCCTCGATACCACGACCCGCTTCGATTTGGCCCTGTTCGAGTACCTGAACAAACGAAAACGGATCCACTGACGGGCGCAGCCGCTCGCCGATGTCCACCAAACCAACAGGCAGTTCTTGCCAGAAGATAAAATCATAGTCAAGGGCGCCCGCGTCCACAATCTCAAGAACATCGATGTCGAGATCCCGCGTGATCAGCTTATCGTGATCACGGGATTGTCGGGCTCGGGGAAATCGAGCCTCGCATTCGATACGATCTACGCGGAAGGCCAGCGGCGATACGTCGAGAGTCTTTCGGCCTATGCCCGGCAATTCCTCGGATTGATGGAACGGCCGGATGTGGATTACATCGAGGGCCTGAGTCCTTCAATCTCGATTGAACAGAAAACGGTCAGCACCAATCCGAGATCGACGGTCGGCACGGTGACTGAAATCTACGATTTTCTCCGCCTCCTGTTCGCGCGCGTGGGAACGCAGTTCTGCTACAACTGCGGCAGGAAGGTGCAGCGGCAGACTGTCGATCAGATCATCGATGCGCTGCTCCAGTATCCGTCTGGATCGAAAATTCAGATCCTCGCCCCTGTCGTGAAGGGACGGAAGGGACACTACCGGGAGCTTTTCGAGCAGATCCTGAAAGATGGGTTTGTGAGAGTCCGTATCGATGGCGTGATCAAGGAAATCGCGAACGGAATGAAGGTGGACCGCTACAAGGTTCACAATATTGAAATCGTTGTCGACAGGCTTGCTGTCAAGAAAGATGCCCGATCGCGCGTGGCGGAATCTGTCGAGGTTGCATTGCGGTACGGGAACGGCGCTTTGATCGTGATGGACGATGCAAAGGATCAGCTCTTCAGCAGTCACTATGCCTGCCACGTGTGCGGGATCAGCTACGACGAGCCGTCGCCCGGTTCCTTTTCATTTAATTCTCCGGGTGGTTCCTGCCCCGAGTGCGAGGGACTTGGCGAAAAGAAGGCATTTGATCTCAGGCTGATCATTCCGGATGAATCCAAGAGTATCGAAGAGGAAGGACTCGCGGCGCTTGGCAAGCCAAGGCCGACATGGATGTTCAGCCAGATCCGTGCGGTTGCAAAGCGGTACGGCTTCACGTTCGATACGCCGTTGAAGGACCTTTCTCCGCAAGCGAGACAGGTGCTGCTGCATGGCGGTGGTGATGAGAAATTCGAGATTGAGTATTCGCAGAATGGCCGGAAATCTGTGACGTACCGCCATCGCTTCGGCGGGGTCATGGACATGCTGAAGCGCTTCTATGAGGAATCAAACTCGAACAACATCCGCGAGTGGGTGGAGTCGTTCATGACGACCACCCGATGCGAATCGTGCGGCGGCGGACGGCTCAGAAAGGAGAGCCTGTCCATCAAGCTCGAGGATGCGAAGTCCGGCAAGACCTTCAACGTTCAGGATGTTGTGACTCTCTCGATCGGCAGAGCTCGGCAGTTTTTCTCCTCTCTCTCGCTGACGCCCCGTCAGACCGAGATCGCACGTCCGATACTGAAGGAGATCATACAGAGGCTCGATTTTCTGCTCAATGTCGGTCTTGAGTACCTCACCTTGACCCGAACAGCCCGCACGCTGTCGGGAGGAGAGGGACAAAGGATCAGGCTGGCAACGCAAATAGGAACGCAGCTTGTCGGTGTTCTGTACATTCTCGACGAGCCAAGCATCGGTCTTCATCAGCGTGACAACATCAAGCTGATCAATTCACTCAAGTCGTTGCGGGATCTCGGGAACACGATCGTGGTGGTGGAACACGACAAGGAAACCATCCTGAGCGCCGACTACGTCATCGATCTCGGACCCGGGGCCGGCGAACACGGCGGACATGTCGTGACACACGGGGCGCCGCACGAACTCAAGGTGAAGAATGAGAAGCTCAAAGGGACCGGCAACGGCTATGATGGACAATCTCTCACGGCCCTGTATCTGAAGGGGAAACGCTCCATCGACGTGCCCGGCGAGCGGAGAAAAGGAAACGGCAAATGGTTGTCCCTCGTCGGCGCAACAGGGAACAACCTCAAAGAGATTACGCTCAAGATCCCGCTTGGGAGATTCGTTTGTGTGACGGGCGTGAGCGGTTCGGGAAAATCCACGCTGATCAACGAAACGCTCTATCCGCTCCTCTCGAACAAGTTCTACCGCACGCGGATGATCCCTCTGCCGCACAAGTCGCTCAAAGGCCTCGAGCACATCGACAAGGTGATCGACATCGATCAGTCGCCGATCGGTCGAACGCCCCGCTCAAATCCGTCGACCTACACGGGTGTGTTCACGCTCATCCGTGATCTCTTCACGCAGCTGCCCGAGGCGAAAATCAGAGGGTACAAGGCAGGCAGGTTCAGTTTCAATGTCAAGGGGGGACGATGCGAAGAGTGCGAGGGGGATGGACTGCGGAAGATCGAGATGAACTTTCTGCCGGATGTGTACGTGCTTTGCGACGTTTGCAAAGGCAAACGATACAACCGGGAAACTCTTGAAGTGCATTACAAGGGCAAATCGATTTCTGATGTCCTCGACATGACGGTCGACGATGCGATGGAACTCTTCAGCGAGTTTCCGCGGATCCTCCGACATCTTGAAACGCTTCATGATGTGGGGCTTGGGTACATCCGGCTCGGCCAGCAGGCGACGACACTGTCGGGCGGGGAAGCTCAGCGTGTGAAGCTTTCAACTGAACTTTCGCGGGTGGGGACGGGGAAAACTGTTTACATACTCGACGAACCGACGACAGGTCTGCATTTCGAAGACATCCGGATGCTGCTTTCCGTTCTGAATAAGCTTGTCGACAAGGGGAACACGGTCATCGTCATCGAGCACAACCTCGACGTGATCAAGACTGCCGATTGGATTATCGATCTTGGACCGGAGGGAGGAGATTCGGGGGGAGAGATCATCGCCGAAGGGACGCCTGAAAACGTTGCCGCTGTCGCTCAATCGTACACAGGTCAATTCCTCGGGCGTGAACTGGCTTCTTGAGCGGACCATCTCAGCGCGAGACCCACTGGTTTCCTTTCATAAAGAACCTCCATTTCTTTTCCCTTCCATGTGTAATCCCTATTCGTCCGGATCTTCCGACGGCCGAAGGTGAAATCGGCGGAGCCTGAAGGATGTAGATTTCGTCTCCAAGCAGATCGATCCCATTCTCCTTCCTTCCGATAGAAAGCGCCTGGCACAGTTTGGCCGGACCATTGCTGAGACTCCGACGAGTCGGTTCCAGTTTCTTGGCGGAGCCGAATCGGTTTCGCTCCATCACGTCAATCCCTTCGACAGGTTCAACAGCCCGAATCAACACAGCCTCACCGCTTTCTTGTTCGCCCGTCACGACGTTCGCGCAGAAGTGCATCCCGTAGGTGAAGTAGACATACAGGTGTCCGCCTCCCCAGTACATGACCTCGTTGCGTTTTGTTTTTCCCCTGTAGGTATGCGCAGCCGGGTCGATCGATCCGCGATATCCTTCCACCTCCACAATCCTGGCAACGAGTCGTTTCCCCTTGGAGTGTCGAACGAGGTATTTGCCGAGAAGATCCAGGGCCACAATCAATGTTGGTCTTGTGTAGAACGATCGCTGGAGCTTTCTCTGAGCGATGCGCTTCTTCATGGCGTCGGACCGGCTGTGGGGGGAAGATCTCACAAGTCTCTGAGACGACTAAGGAACCAGAAGAGGGATTGAAGGTGGTCCACGTGATCGGGACCGGCATTGCCGGCAAATCCCATGATCTCGAAGTGACCTTTGCGCACAGAGCTGATCTGTTGCATCCCAAGCGGACCCCATCGCAGGACCGGAGTCCTGTGAAGGGAGAGGTTGTTCAGCAGAAAGTCTGTCGATTCCGTTGTGCTGACGAACGTGCCGGGGAAAATCTCAGAATGTGTGATCAGGAACTTCTTGTGCGATGATCGTCCGGATGCGTCCCTCGCGAGCCTTAGAAACGTGAGGAGCCCGGTCGAGTCTATGCGGCCTCCTTCGGCAAGCACTCTTCGTTCCGGGATATAGCTCGTGTGAATTCCGTCAAGGAGAAGAACGCCGTCGACACGCGCGTAGTTCTCTTGAGAGGAGAGAATTCTCCGGATGGCTCCGTACCCGGCACTGAAGCCGCTGAGGAGCGTATGACGAACGATGAAGCGATGCCCGAGAGCACGCTCCGTGCCGTTGCGTATTGAATCAAGGAGAACACCGAACGTTGTCGAATCGCGGAATGCGTCGTTGTATGCTTTCGACCCGGATCCCAGGTTGATTGTCACGCCGATAATCGCCCCATTGGATCTCTCTGCGGCATTTTCGGTGACATATCCCGCGCCGTGGAAGTGAATCAACACATCGAACGATTTGCTGCCGGCGCGTCGCTGCGGAACGAAGACTGACGCCGGCTTCGGAAGGACATCCGGGATCAAGAAGCGGGTGCCTGCACGCTGTGTCTGTTCGATTCGCGCATGTTTCCGGGTCGATTCCGTCATGGGCGAAGGGTTTTGAGATGCCACTTTCGTGCTGTCTTCCTGTCTTGGGCGAGCCGATGCGGGAAGAACGAGGAGAGTCGCGGCAGCAAGGACCGTTAAGAGCTTCATATCCTTCTCCAGCATGTACTTGCAGTGATCACTCGGAACTTCTATCGAAGGTAGAGGAAATTAGCGTGAGTATCAATGAACGATGCCGTACGGGTGCGAGGTGCGTTGTTGTAAATGATTGCGCGATGTTTTATTTTGCCTATGATCATGCACCGCAAATTGAAATGGCGACTTGAATCGGCAGGTTGTGAGATCGTGCTTGACGACGAGCAACTTCTCGTCCTCAATAAACCGCCGAACCTTCTCGTCCTGCCCGACCGCTTTCGGCCTGAGATCAAAAATCTTCATGCAATCCTCTGTGAAGAGCTTGAGAAGATTTTTGTCGTCCATCGCATTGACAGGGAGACGAGCGGGATACTATTGTTCGCGAAAACCGCGGAGTCGCATGCCGCGATGAACGAGCAATTTGAGCACCGGCTTGTGGAGAAAGTCTATGTGGGTATCGTCGCGGGAAATCCGCCGTTGGAATCAGGCCGGATTGATGTACCGCTGATGGAAAGCACCCGGGAGGCCGGGGTCATGAAGGTGAGCCATGGCAAAGGGAAGGAGGCGGTTACGGAATACCGTGTGCTCGAAACGTTCAGGGACTTCGCGTATCTCGAGCTGAGGCCGCGGACGGGGCGTATGCACCAGATCCGCGTGCATCTTCAGTCAATCGGCACACCGCTCCTGGCGGACAGGAAATACGGCCACGGTGAACCGTTCTTTCTTTCCCAAATCAAACCGGCCTATAAGTCGGTTGGGGAAGAGAAACCTCTGCTCGATCGCACGGCGCTTCACGCCTTCGCGATCTCGTTTGATCACCCGAAGTCAGGTGAGCGGATCAACCTGATGGCCGAGCAGCCAAAAGACATGAATTCAGTGCTCAAGTACCTGCGGAAGTTTAGAGCTGTGTGAGTTCGAGTTGGGGGGAATGGGAGAATCCCAGGGGCACAACGGGAATCTCCTAAGTCTGATTGTGCGCGGAGTTGCTAGAAAAGTTTTTCCTGATCCGGATCTCTGCGTTCGGCTCCAAGGTGTTTATAGGCTGCAGCGGTAGCCTCGCGTCCTCTCGGCGTTCGCCTCAAGAATCCTTCCTGAATCAAATACGGTTCATACACTTCTTCGATGGTTCCGGGTTCCTCACCCACAGCAACGGCCAGGGTATTCAGGCCGATGGGGCCGCCACGGTACTTCTCGATGATCGTTATGAGGATTCGCTTATCCATCTCATCGAGTCCGTGATCATCGACTTCCAGGGCCTTCAACGAGTACTGTGCGACGTCGCGGGTGACGACACCGCGATGTGACGCAAGCTTCCGGTCGGCTTGTGCAAAATCGCGGCAACGCTTCAGAAGTCTGTTGGCGATTCTCGGAGTACCTCTTGACCGGCCGGCAATTTCCAGGCATGCATCTTCCGTTGTGTCAATCCCAAGAATGTTCGCAGATCGGGAGACAATCGATCGCAGCTCCGACACGTCATAATAATCGAATCTGCTCGTGATGCCGAAACGGGAACGGAGCGGTGCGCTGAGCAGGCCGGCCCGCGTCGTGGCACCGACAAGCGTAAACGGTTCGAGATTCAAAGAAATCGTCTTGGCGCCGGGTCCGCTGTCGATGATGATGTCGACGCGGAACTCCTCCATTGCTGAATACAAATATTCCTCAATTTTTACAGGCACGCGGTGAATCTCATCGATGAAGAGCACTTCACCTTTTTGGAGTGACGTCAGGATGCCGGCGAGATCGCCTGCCTTTTCGAGTGCAGGGCCGGATGTCACTTTAATGCCGACCCCCATCTCGTTCGCAACGATGAACGCCAGCGTGGTTTTACCGAGGCCGGGAGGGCCTGTGAGAAGAACATGATCGAGCGGTTCCCCCCGTTGTCTTGCGGCTGCGATGAAAATGCGGAGGTTTTCAACAAGCTTCTTCTGCCCCGTGAACTCGCCAAGCCTTCCGGGACGGAGCGTGACATCGAGCTCGATTTCGTTCTCAAGCCTCTCCGGAGATGTATAATCAGAATCTCTCATACGAGTTGAAGGTAGCAAGAAGGGGAGAGAGTATCAATGGAAGCAGGCATTGGTCCAACCGGACCTGGGCGCGTGCTCATTGTGTGTGTCGAAGCGACTTCTTGATGAGATCCTGAAGAGTCAGCTTTTCGCCCCGTGCATCTGTCAGGACCTGGCGGATCGCCTTTTCGGCAACCTGCCTGTTGTAGCCGAGAGAGGTGAGCGCAAGCAGTGCTTCCTGTCGAAGCTCTTCTTCGCCATCCTGCAATGGTGACTCCGGAGAACCTGGCGTCCGGGTTTTGCCGATCTTGTCCCTGAGTTCGACCACGAGACGCTCGGCTGTCTTGCGCCCGACGCCTGGAATTGCCGTGATGGCACCGATGTTTCCCCCTGCGATGTGAGCTCGCAGATCCGCCACTGCTATCCCGGAGAGAATCCCCTGTGCGATCTTCGGTCCGATGCCGCTGACCGAGATGAGAAGCTTGAACAATCGCCGCTCTTCGTCCGTCGCGAACCCGAACAGCTGCATCGCGTCTTCCCGGATATGCAGGTGCGTCAGGAGCGTGATCGTCTGACCCGTGTCGCCAAGTTTTTCAAAGGTCGAAAGCGGGATGGTCACGGCATAGCCGACACCCTGTACGTCGAGCAGGATTTCTGTGGGGGATTTCGATTTCAGAACGCCGGTCAGCGAAGCAATCATCGGGGCCTCGCAAGTTTCTCAGGATGTGCCTGGACAAATGCCTTCCAGGATTTTACTGGGGTGCGTGTTCCGGTCAGAGCGTTCTTCACTCCCCTGGACCGTACGGCCTTGTGATAATGGCAGAGCGCAACAGCAAGGGCATCTGTTGCATCGTAGTATTTTCCAAGCGATTTCAACGACAGGATCGATCGGATCATGTAACTCACTTGTTCCTTCGATGCCGCCCCAGTTCCAACGACAGCTTGTTTCACTTCCCGCGGAGAATATTCTGCCGTCGGGATTTCGCTGTTCACGGCGGCGAGAATCGCAACGCCCCGCGCGTGGCCGAGCTTCATGGCTGACTGGACATTCTTGCCGTAGAATGCCGTCTCGATCGCGAACTCGTCGGGATGATGTTTTTCGATGATTCTGCAGAGCGTTGAATAGATCGCTTTGAGCCGGACAGGCATCGATTGGTCGCTGCGGTTCTTGACCACATCGACTTCGAGGAGCGAGAGCTTCCCTCCGTCGACTTCGATGACGCCATAACCGGTGATGAGTGTGCCTGGATCAACGCCCAGAATGATCATGATTGTCCGGCATTCAACCCGCGTTGAGATTTGCCAGCACGCTTTCGTCAATATCGAAATTGCCGTAGACGTGCTGAATATCGTCGTGATCTTCCAGTCCTTCAATGAGCTTGATCAGCAGCTCAGCGTCTTTGCCCGTGACCTTCACAGTGTTTTCCGGAACCATCTGTATTTCGGCGTGTTCGACGGGGATCTTCTTGTCTTCGATTGCTTTCTTCACTCCTTCAAACGCCTCAGCCGAGGTTGTGACAAGGTAATGCTCGTCGTCGGATGCCATGTCGTCCGCTCCGGCATCGAGGATCAGGCTCATCAAATCGTCTTCGCCAATCTTCGTTCGCACAACCGTGATCTGGCCTTTGCGGTGGAATTGGTATGCGACCGCGCCCGTTGCTGCAAGCTTGCCGTGTGTTCGGTCGAGGACGTGCCGGATTTCATTGACGGTTCTCGTCTTGTTGTCAGTCACCGCTTCAATCAACAAGGCCACGCCTGCCGGTCCATAGGCTTCATATGTCGCATCTTCATAAGCCATGCCGGGGAGTTCGCCGGTACCTTTCTGGACGGCGCGTTTGATATTGTCTGCAGGCATGTTGCCTGCCTTCGCCTTTTCGATTGCCATTCGGAGTCGGGCATTGCCGGCAGGATCACCTCCGCCAAGTCTGGCGGCGATCGTAATTTCCTTGATGAGCTGCGTAAACATCTTGCCGCGCTTTGCGTCGGTCACGGCCTTCTTGCGACGAATCTGCTGCCACTTGGAGTGTCCAGACATAGACTGTGCCTCTCTTGAAAATCGGTCTGTCCAGTTTGAGAATCAGGAAGTGCTTGTATGACGAACGGCGAGAAGTGATCAAACATCAGGGAATGAGGAGGAAATGAACGCATCCTGCATCACCGGAGAACGGGCGGCCGCCTGGGGGGCGCCGGTCTCTTGTGCGGTTTCCTGCGGCTTCCCTTATTTCAGGTCTCTGATCTTCAGTTGCGGGACAGCTTCACCCGCGTACTCTCCCTCGTCCAGCGAAAACGCGATGTCGAGGGTCTTTCTGCCATGCAACAGTTTTTCAATAAGCGAACCGAGATTGAATCCGATCGCGTCGAACACCTGGCCGTTGGTTCTGACTTTGAACTTCAGGTGGTTCTTCCCAACGATCCTCGGTGTGCCGTACAACTCCACATTGCGCGCAACAAAGACAGGGCGCATGTTGCCAGGTCCGAACGGCGCAAACTGGCTGAGGATCCTGACAAATTTCGGCGTGATTTCCTGGAGTGGAATCTCTGCGTCGATGCGGATTTCCGGCGTCAGAAGGTCCTGAGTCAGAAGCTCTTTCGCCACGAGGTTGAACGCTTCCTTAAATTCATCCAGACGCTCCACTTCGACCGAAAGTCCGGCTGCGTACTTGTGGCCGCCGAATTGAACCAGTTTGTCCTCGCATCGCTTCAGCGCCTGGTAAATATCAAAGCCGGCGACGCTGCGAGCGGACCCCTTTGCAACTCCGTCGACCGTCGTCATCATGATCGTGGGGCGATAGTATCGCTCGACAAGGCGTGACGCGACGATTCCGATGACACCCGGGTGCCATGTCTCCTGGTGAAGGATGATCGCACCTTCATTGTCGATGTCAAGAAATTTCTCGACAATCTCCTGCGCTTCAAGGAACGTATCTTCGTCGATCTTGCGCCGGTTCTTGTTCTCTTCCTCGAACACTTTCGCGCGTTCGAGCGCAACGGTGTAGGAGTCGGACGTGAGCAGTTCCACAGCTCTCGTTGCATCCCCCAACCGGCCGACCGCGTTGATACGGGGAGCAAGGACAAACACGATCTGGCCTGCGGTAATATTCCCCATCCGAAGTCCCGATGTCTCGATGAGCGCCTGGACGCCGGGCCGCGGGTTCGTGTTGAGAAGCTCGAGTCCGAGTTTCACAAGAACCCGGTTCTCGCCTGTCAGGTTCACGATGTCGGCGGTCGTAGCGAGCGTGACAAAGTCGAGATAACGATCCAGCGAGTGGCCGCCATCCTCCAGAGAACCGCTGAGGGAGGAATTTTGTGCAAGGGCCTGGATCAGCTTGAACGCAACGCTGCAGCCGCAGAGAGTTTTGTACGGATAGGTGCAGGTTGGCTTGAGAGGATCGAGCACGGCATAGGCGGTCGGGATGACGTCTCCCGGCTCATGATGGTCGCATATGATGACGTCGAGTCCGAGTTCCCGCGCCCGCTCCACAGGTTTGACTGCGGTGATGCCGCAATCGACAGAGAGGAGGAGCTGGATGCCCCGCGCCTTTGCGCGCTCCACGCCGGACACTGAGAGGCCGTAACCATCCTTGATACGATCTGGAATGAAGTACTCGACATCGGCATGAACGCTGTTGAGGAAGGTCCAGAGAAGCGCCGCCCCGTTTGTCCCGTCGACGTCGTAGTCGCCGTAGACGAGCATTTTCTCGTTGTTACCGATTGCCCGGACGATGCGCTCAACCGCGAGATGCATGCCGTCCATGAGGAACGGATCGTTCAGATCTTCGAGGCTTGGCCGGAAGAAGGCTTTTGCCTTCTCAAATGAATCGATGCCGCGCTTGACAAGGATCTCGGCGAGCACGGGTGAGACTGTCAGCTCATCGCTGAGCCGTTTGACCTTCTCCATCTC
>DATJQB010000322.1:0-3498 GCA_035506075.1 Bacteroidota bacterium
TTCGCCGGCCCTTCAGCAATATCCTGTGTTCGAGACAACCGGCTCTCATCCGCTCGAGCAGCTGACATCAGTGATAAGTGGCGCCCGCGCTGTCATCACGATGGATACTTCCATTGTCCACTTCGCCTCTGCATGCCGCACCCCTGTCCTCGCGTTCTACAACGAGCCGTTAATCTACAGGGAGTGGGGGCCATACCAGACGCCGCACTGCATGCTGTTGACCCTTGCCGGAAAACCTGTATCGGAAATTCCCATCGAGGCGATTATCAGCAAGCTGGATGAGCTCGATGCGCTTGCAGACGGACGAACGCAAATTGCCCGGAAAGAGGTGTCATGAGATCACATTCCATGATGGTGCGTGTCTCCGTGTTTGGGATTCTGCTTTTTGCTTTCAGCATTCCGGTGTCCCATGTCCCTGCACAATTCGCGATTGCGATCGCGTTTCTCGGCTGGATCGCCGAAGGAGTGGCCCATCATCGCTGGCAGATGCGCTGGCACCCGATGTTCTGGGCGTTGATAGCCTACCTGGCCTGGAATACACTCGCTGCCGGGATCTCGGAACGGCCGATGCATTCTCTTGGAGCAGTGCTGGATAACGAATGGCCCCTCTTCATCATGCTGATGATGTATTGGATCGTGGATAATGAAAAGGACCTGCAACGGATCGTCCAGATCTTCTTGCTCGTCTCTTCAGTTGCTATGCTCTATGCACTGTGGCAAGTGGTTGGCGGCGTGGAGTTCTATCGACACAAGACGTTGGATTCGATGGGATGGGGATTCTACCGCGCCGTGGGCTTCTATGGCTTCTATCTGACCTTCGCGGCACTTGCAATGACTGTGTTCTTTATTGCATCCGCCTACTCGCTTGAGTTCAAGAAATGGTATACCACAGCTCTCTCGGGAATAAGTTTTCTTGCAGTCCTCGGAACGTTTGCCCGGAGCATGTGGCTGTCGTTTGGCGCGGCAATTCCGCTGCTGGCCTTTTCACGAGGGAAGAAGATGGGCATTGCGGTGACGGGGATACTTTTCCTGATTATCGTTGGCGGAATTCTGACTGTGCCCGCCATTCGCTATAGGGCGGAGTCGATCATTGAGCCCGGGCAAAATGAGACAAGGCTGAATCTCTGGAAGACTGCTATCAAGGTAGGCGAACATAATCCCTTGACCGGCGTAGGGGAGGACAACTGGGACCTTGTGTTTGACCGCTACCGGGTCGAGGGATACTACGATACGACCGTGCACCCGCACAATGACTATCTCACAGTGCTAGTCTCATCGGGAGTGCCGGGGCTCGCGGCATTTCTGAGCATGTGGGGCGTTGTGTTATTCAGAGGATTCAGAACTGGGATAAGAGCTGCAAACGGGATTGCGCGTGCGGCGGCACTGGGAGGGACGTTTGCTCTGATTGGATTGATGATAGGAGGGATGTTCCAGAACTACTACGGGACGTTCATCAACTGCCTGGAGTGGTGGTTCGTCGTGGGTCTTATTCTGTCGGCAGAGAAACTTGAGACGTTGTCAACTGATCCAGTAGGCGCTGCGTGATGGTTCGGCCGCACTACTCGGCAGCGGCCTTCCGAAACTCGTCGAACGACGTTGACTTGTACTGGTCCTCTCCAACATAACGAAGTACGGATGTGAACTCCTTGGGTTCCATGTAGCCCGAAATTCGCGTGATCGGTTTCGATTCCGGATCGAGGAAGATGATTGTCGGGTATCCGGTGACACCCATCGACGAAGCGAGTGACGCTTCACTCATTGACGTTCCTTCGAATGTGATGCTCTTCTGCGATTCGGCATTGAGCTTCACGGCGATAAAATGTGCCGACATGTGTTGACCTACTGCAGCATTAGTGTACACTTCCTTGTCGAGTTTCTTGCACCAGACGCACCAATCAGTATATACGTCGACGAGAATTTTCTTGTTCTCCTTGCGTGCAAGAGCGGTCCCATCTTCGAATCCATACCATTTTATTTCCGATGCCTGTATTTGCCCGGGTTGTTCTTCGGGTCCGCTCAGGTAATACGCCCATATCCCGACACCAACGAGCACTACTGCGATTGCGATTCCAGCCGTCCTTGTTTTCATCGTCACAACCTCATCATCTGAATTCCTCGTATGTTCCAATCCGCTTCCAGCATACTCAACAGACAAGAAGCAATTGGTGTTCCGTGGTCCCCAGTTGGATGCCCGGATTTCCAAAACGGTTCGGATTGAAGAGCAACCTCACGGGTAAAGCAAGTACTCTTTCCGCTTCTCGAGAAAGCCGTCGACGTCCGCTTGCCAAGTCCGGGCGATCACCTCAGGCGGACTCCCCGCGAGAACCATCCGCCTGACCTGCCGGGTTCCAACAAGTTCGTCCAAACGGCGCGGCTTCATGACGAAGTCATCTGGATAGAGATTCTGGAGCGCCCAGAGCAAACTCACTCCCGTCTTCACGGGTAGGAAGCGCTTCGCGTCGGTCACACTAACAAACGCTCCCTGGCAGGGTTCCCCCTCGTATTTCGAGTCGGTCGTCACAGAGAGGGTGGATCGTGGAGTAAATGTCACCGGCAGGAACGTCACGCCAGGAAGATGAAGTGCGGCCAATTTGCCGCAGAGAGCTTTGTTTCTGATCCAGGGCGCGCCAATCTGTTCGAACGGATGGTCAGTGCCTCGTCCTTCGGACACGTTGGTGCCTTCGATGAAGCAGCTTCCTCCGTACACAGTGGCGATGTGCTGGCTGCGTATGCTGGGCGACGGATCGACCCACCTGATGCCCGTACGATCAAATGTCAGGGTCCTGTTCCAACCGTTCATGGCCACTACATGGAGGTCGGTTGTTACTCGTCTCTTCATCCATTGTTCGCCGTTGATCATCACTGCAAGCTCACCAATTGTCATGCCGTGTAGAACGGGAATGGGAAGCCAACCGACGAATGAGCGAAGTCGTGGGTCAAGGACGGGGCCTTCAACAAGCACTCCCCCGATGGGGTTGGGACGATCGAGGACGATGAACGGAATTCCATTTTCCGCAGCCGCCTCCATTGCGAGCGTCAGGGTCGTAATGTAAGTGTAGAATCGCGCACCGACGTCCTGGATGTCGAACAGAAGAACATCGATACCCTTCAGCATTCTTCGCGTTGGCTTGATGGTCTTGCCGAACAGGGAATAGACCGGTATGCCGGTCTTCGAGTCTACCTCGTTGCCGATTCCTTTTCTGTCAGGCGCCGTTCCGCGGAACCCGTGTTCGGGACCGAACAGGGCACGCAGGCGAACGTCAGTCCGTTTCGCGAGCGCATCAACAAGATGCTCGCCGGAGCGGAGAAGTGCGGAATGGTTGGTGATGAGGCCTAGGTTTTTTCCTTTGATCAGCCCTGCCTGTTTTGTAAGGAGGAGATCAGCGCCGACCTGCACGTTTCGTCTCGTTGACATCTTACTGAGCTGAGATTTCAAGGACATAGACTTCATGCGACGGAACGTCGATCGTCAAGGTGCCATCAGTGCCGACAATGCCA
>DATJQB010000323.1:0-3559 GCA_035506075.1 Bacteroidota bacterium
CGCCTCCCTGGAAGTCTGCTCATTGTCACCGAGGACGAGGATGACGAGCTCCGATTCCATTGCTGTTGTCACTGCAGCGCTTATGAGGCGGCGGTTTTCTGCAGGATCGGGGAGTGTCACGACATCCTCGTTCCAGGAGCCGCCGACTGTGACCTTGCACCCTTCTGCGTATTTGAGGTCGATCTTCTTGCCCACCTTCTCACGGATTCCCTGCAGAACGGAGGTGAAATACCTGGGATGACCGCTGTATCCGCCGAGGAGGGTCCTGTCGGCATTGGGGCCGATCACTGCGATGGAGCCTGTTGATTCTTTTGGGAGCGGAAGGATGTTGCCGTTGTTCTTCAGAAGAGTGATGGTCTCCTGAGCAGCCCGCCGGGCCCTCTGCCTGTCGTTCTCAAGAACCTGTTTGTGTTTCTCCGGATCGATGGTGACGTAGGGGTTATCAAACAGGCCGAGGAGGAATTTGAACTTGAGGATGGGGGAGATGAGCTGGTCGAGTTGCGATTCGGGGATTGTCCCGAGTTGCACGAGCTGTTCGAGCTGCGGATAACAATCGGGATCCGGCGTCTCGACGTTGACTCCAGCCTTTGCCGATTGGAGTGCTGCGTCGGCTTTGTCGTGCGCGACGGCGAAACTCGTTGCCTCGTCGCGCTTGTTGAGTTCCGTAATGGCAAAATAATCCGACACGAGCATCCCGGTGAATTGCCACTCCTTTCGGAGTACGTCCTGCAGGAGCCACCTGTTCGCGTGCGATGGGACGCCGTCGATTTCGTTGTATGACGGCATGACGCTCAGCGCGTTTCCCTTTTTGATCGCTTCTTTGAACGTGACGAGGAATGTGTCGCGGAGCAGTCGCTCCGAGACGTTGACGGGACCGCAATTCGAACCGGATTCAGGCTGGCCGTGAGCGGCAAAATGCTTCAGTGTGGCGATGACCCGTTTCGGATCCGGGAACGAACCGCGTCCCTGGAGACCTCGTACTGCCGCGATCCCCATTTGGGAAACGAGATACGGATCTTCGCCGAACGTTTCCTCGACACGCCCCCAACGCGGCTCACGGGCTACATCGACGACAGGTGTGAGCGCCTGATGAGCGCCGCGCGCACGCGTATCCTCCGCTGTTGCAGCATAGATCGCCTCGATGAGCTCGGGATTGAAGGTTGATGCAAGTCCGATCGGTTGAGGATAGCTTGTCGCGTCGATTGCGACGAGGCCGTGAAGACATTCTTCGTGAAAGATGGCCGGTATACCGAGACGTGTTTCTTCGAGGAGGAACTTCTGGAGGGCGTTTGCAAGGTCTGCCATCTGCTGCGGGGTGAGCCCGCCGTTCGTGTCGCTCAGACGTGCAACCTGGCCAACGCCGTTGCTAAGGTTTTCTTTCAGCTTCTTATGATCGAGGTTCCCGCTGTCGTCGAAGAGCAGGGCTTTTTTCTGTTGCCAGATACAAATCGTTTGGGCTACTTTTTCCTTGATGCTCATGCGGCCGAGGAGATCCTTGAGCCTTGCTTCAACAGGTGCCTCACAGTTCTTATAAAAAGGCTTCTGCTCACGGCTCGAGGAATCCCTATGAAGAGATTTTTCTATCATTGTATTCTTTCGTGGCGAGTTCTGAGGAGTGAAGACACGACGGTCACGCCCGATCGTTCCTCAGGAAGTAAACACTATCATGGTTGTCCGGCGAATTCAGAAGCCTGCGCGTACGTACACGCTTCCAGTTCGATGCCGGCCCCATCACCCGCAGTCGTCTCGGTCTCTTTGAAGTGTGATCCCGGTTTCCCGGGAGTTGCTCAGATCGTAAGGCGGGAACTGCGGTTTTATCAAATGGGTTAAATACTGATTGAACCGTTTCAATGTTAAAGAGGGAGAGCCAAGAAGTCAAGGGAAAAAAGCAGCATTTTGGTAGAAGCGATTCCTGATTTTGGATGCAATTAGTGTATATTGGGCATGAATTCGGCACGCAATGGAACGGTAGGTCAACTTCTCACGCATCAATTTCGCTTATCTCATCAGTCAATATGCCGGAGATGCTTCGTCCCTTGTTCAATCGGCGCTCCGGACAATCCAACGGAAGAAACGCAATGGCAATGGAACAGACGTGGAGATGGTTCGGGCCCCACGATCCGATCAAACTAGAGGAAGTGAAACAAACGGGAGCGACCGGAATCGTGACGGCTCTTCATCATATCCCGAGTGGAGAGCAATGGAGCGTCGATGAAATCCAGAAGAGAAAGGCGGTCATCACGGCCGCCGGACTGCAATGGTCTGTGGCTGAAAGCCTGCCGATCCACGAAGGGATCAAAACACGCAGCAGCAACTGGAACATGCTTGTCGACAACTACAAGCGCTCACTGAGCAACCTGGGAAGATGCGGCATCGACACCGTCTGCTACAACTTCATGCCCGTTCTCGACTGGTCGAGAACCGATCTGCATGTCCAGTTCAAGGACGGTTCGGTCACGTCGACGTTTGAACCTGTTGTCTTCGCCGCGTTCGATCTGTTTATCCTGAAGCGCGAAGGAGGAGAGAAGGATTACACAGCCGATATGATCGACCGGGCGCGCAAGTACTTCGACGGCATATCTGAATCCCAGCGAGCGGAACTCGTGCAGACAGTCCTTCTTGGATTTCCCGGCTCGGGTGAATCCTATACTCTCGACGGACTCCGGAGCGCGCTCAAAACATATGACAACATCGGAAAGGAAACGCTCCGGCAAAATCTCAGGGAATTCCTGAACGAGATTGTGCCGGTTGCAGAAGAATCCGGCGTTCGTCTTGCAATCCACCCTGACGATCCGCCAAGGCCCATCCTCGGTCTGCCGCGCGTTGTCAGTGACCAGAAAGATGTGGAAGAAATTCTCTCCTCGTACGACTCCCCGTCAAATGGTATCACGCTCTGCACGGGGTCGTTTGGCGCCGGCCTTCAGAACGACCTCCTCACCCTCAGCAGCTGTTTTGCTCATCGGATCAACTTCATCCATCTGCGGAATGTGACGAAGGATTCCGAAGGGAGCTTCGTTGAAGATAATCACCTTGAGGGGGACATCGACATGTTCGGTGTGATCAGGACGATCTTACTCGAGCAGCAACGGCGGATCAAGGAAGGGCGTTCGGATTATCGCATGCCGATGAGGCCCGACCACGGTCATCTCATGCTCGCCGATCAGAGCCGCCCGGATGTGTACCCCGGGTACTCGTTGTTCGGGAGAATGAGAGGCTTGTCCGAACTGCGCGGTGTAGAGCTTGGGATTCGCCGCTCGCTCGGGTTGTGAGTCGAAGGCAGAATCGCTGCAACGGCAGAATTGTGGGACTGCTCAGCGAGGAGCGGCCGCCGGTTTGGCGGAGAGTCGTGTGATTGACCGAATCCGGACAAGCGGGACGATCGCCTGTCCTTCGGCGCGAGCCATGTGGATCTTCCTGACAACATCCATACCGCTTGTCACTCGTCCAAATGCTGCAAATCCCTGTCCATCAGGATTTCGCTTCCCTCCAAAATCCAGCTCCGGTTGATCCCCAATACAAATGAAGAACGATGAGGTGGCGGAATTTGGCTCGCCCCTCG
>DATJQB010000324.1:0-2777 GCA_035506075.1 Bacteroidota bacterium
AATTATCACATTCGTCCGCATGAGCGCGGACCTCATGCGCCAGAAATTGCCGTTCAATGAAATTCTCATCCTGCTCATGAACGACATCGCCAATCCCGCATTGAAAGATGCCGTCAAGGAAATCAACAGCGAACTCAAGCAGGGAAAGGACAGCGAGAAGGTCTTTCTGAAGCAGGCCCCGGTCTTCGGGAAATTCACGGCGAACATGCTCGGGCTGGCCTCGAAGAGCGGCAACATGACGGAGATTTACGAGAGCACTGCAAAGTTCCTGGAGCGCAACGCCCAGTTCAAACGAAACCTGAAGAGCGCCCTGATCATGCCGTTGGTGACGCTGTTCATCCTGTTCCTCGCCGTGTTGTTCTATGTCGGTTATATCTTCCCGGCGACGGCGGAGATGTTTGAGAAATTCCACATCGACCTGCCGCCGATGACCAAGGCGACCCTGGGCTTCAGCCGGTGGCTCACGGCAAATTTTGTTCCGCTCCTCATTGCAATCTTCGTCCCGATCGGGCTCTTCGCCCGCTTCATGACGACCGAGCGGGGAAAATTCCTGCTGGACAAAACAATCATCAAGGTCCCGATCGTCGGACCACTCCTTCACAAGACAGCTATCGAGATTTACTGCCGCGTGTTCTACGCGCTTTACAGCGGCTCGGGGGAGAACATCGATGTCATCCGCATGGCTGCTGAAGCCTGCGGCAACAAGTACATGGAGCATCAGATCAAGACCATTGCCATCCCGATGATGCTTGAGAAAGGCAAGGGGTTGACTGAGGCGTTTCAGGCGACGGGGGTTTTCACGCAGACGGCCATCTCGCGTTTCAATTCCGGAGCTGAAACCGGAACTGTGAAGAATACGGCGATTCAGTTGGCAGAGTACTACGAAAAGGAAACGACGTACAAGCTGGCGAATGCGATCGAAGCGATCCAGCTTTCGGTTTCCATGATCATCATGCTTGTGCTGACGGCATTGACGCTTGTGTCGTCCGAAACGGCGACGATACGTCCCAAGCCGCCGGGGCAATTCATCCATTATATCTTATTCTCGCTCGGTCTGAACTAGAACTGATCTCATCAATCCCTCTGGCGCCTCTTCGCGGGCGATGAGAATGTGACCGCCAAAAACGCCGAGAGCCGCAAATGTATTACTAACGTCTTTCGAAGAACGTGTTCTTGAGATGGGTTCTAATCGGTTTGGTGTGCGCCGCCCATGCTGAGAAGGGCGGCAGATGGAGCACGTCCTCGATACCCTGCGGCGGGAACAACCCGAGGCAGGTGATTTGTTATTGAAGTACGAGATGGAGCAAGAAGGAGCACATCGATGCCAGAAATAGATATAACTGATAAAATCGGTTATACACTTCTCAAGAAGGGCATCATCGACTTCGAGACTCTTGAGAAGTCGCTGAAGATGAAGGATTCCGAGGAGAACAAGAAGAATCGCAAGAACCTCGGCCAGATTCTTGTGACCGAGTTCGGTGCCGACCACGACGCCGTCTTCCGCGAGGTGGCCAACCTCTACGCATTCCGGGAGATCTATCTCAACGACGAAAAGATCGATGATGCGCGCACGAGCTTTGTCAAGAAGCTTGTCGAGGTGTTGCCGGATCAACAGCGGGACATGATGGTCCAGGCGAAGATGCTCCCGTTCAAGTACGACGAGCGGCAGTCCGACAAACTTGTGATCATTGCCGCTGATCCTACCGATCGTAATCTCCCGGTGGTTGCGCGAAGCTTTAACGTCAAGAAGTACGAGATCTGCTACGTTCGGCTCAAGGATCTCCAGGCTTTGATGGAGAAGATTGTTCCCGCACAGAACGAGTTCCTGAAACTCCTCCAGCAGGAAGAGGACGTCAAGATCGGGGACGGTGACGGAAGCGCGGATGCCGAAGTTGATGAGCAGGCGCTTGAGGCAGAGATCAGCAAGAGTGCCCTTGTCAACCTGTTCGAGGGGTGTTTGGTCGAAGCGGTTCGGCGGGGAGTGAGCGACGTGCACATCGTTGCGGCGGAAGGGAACAAGACGAACTTCATGTTCCGCGTCGACGGCAACCTCCAGGTCTGGCACTGCCAGGAGAACACGATGCCGGAAGCTGTGATGGCGGTCGTGAAAGACAGAACGAAGAACGTCGACCGGTTCGAACGCGAGATGTCCCAGGACGGATTCATTCAGCGTGTCATCGATGGTCACCAGCTGCGATTCCGCGTGTCAATCATGCCGATCGTTACGACGGAATTCAAGAACAAGTTTGAGAGCTGCGTTATCCGCGTGCTCGATGACAGAAAGGTCATCACTGATCTCGAGAAACTCGGATTGCAGGGACCGGCGCGCGGATTCTTCTACAAGGCGATCTCGAAGCCCCAGGGGATCATCATTCTGACAGGCCCGACAGGATCCGGGAAATCCACGACGTTGATCGCGGCACTGTATCAAGTGATCGATCCGACAGTGAACGTGCTGACGATTGAAGAACCTGTGGAGTACATTATTAAAGGAGCCCGGCAGCTCAAGATCGGTCCGAAGATGGGTTTCGAGCAATCCATCCGCGGTATTCTTCGTCACGATCCCGATATTGTGCTCGTTGGTGAAATGCGTGATAAGATTACAGCGGAGACCGCTATCAAGCTCGCGAACACGGGACACCTTGTGTTTTCGACTCTGCACACGAACGATGCGCCGAGCGCGGTCGCCCGTCTGTACAAAATGGGCATTGAACCGTTCCTGATTGCCTATGCCATCAACATCATCGTTGCACAGCGTCTGATACGTACGCTTTGCA
>DATJQB010000325.1:0-2567 GCA_035506075.1 Bacteroidota bacterium
TGCATTGATCCTGACGCCGGGATATTTCACTCTCTACAGCCTCTCTACACTTCTCGCACTCGCTCTTCTCGGGTATCTCGAAGCTACAGGCGTCCTCCATACAATCTACAGCGCCCGGACGGATGCAGTACGGGTGTTTGACCTGGTGGCTATCTTTGCTGTCACTGCCGTCCCTATCAGACTTCTTGCCGGAAGCTTCAAGAAAAACCTTCTGCAAATCCGCAAACACGAGGCTGAGATCCGCACAAAGGCCGAACAGCTTCGCGATTCCGAGGAACGTTTCAGGACACTCTTCGAGAGCCAGGGAGAAGGGACGGGAATTGTGGACATCGAGGAGAGATTCCTCCTCTGTAATCCCGCCGCAGAGGCGATTCTCGGCGTGCCCGCCGGCGGACTCATCGGAAGAAGCCTGAAAGAATTTGTCACCCCCGACGAGTGGGACAAAGTGCTCTCGCAGACGGCAAGCCGACGCGGCGGCAATCGAAGCACATACGAGATGGATGTTATCCGCACAGATGGAAAGAAACGAAGCATCATTGTGACCGCGACCCCCCAATTCCAATCAGGCAGCTACGCCGGCGCAATCGGAGTCTTTCGGGACATCACGGATCAGAAGGACCTTCAGAATGAGCTCATGCAATCACAACGCATCCAGAGCCTTGGAACGCTTGCGGGAGGAATTGCCCACGACTTCAATAATATCCTCGGCATCATCCTCGGCTACGCCTCGAAAATGGACAGGAGCGGCATGGGGACCGACGAATGGCGCGAAGGGCTCGCAGCTGTCAAGGGAGCGGTAGCGAGGGGAGCTTCGCTCGTGCAGCAGATCCTGACCTTCGCACGCCGAACGGACATCGCATCGAAGCCGCTCAGCGTCCCGGACCTTGTGAAGGAACTCGTCACGATGCTTCGAAGGACCTTCCCGGGAATCGTCTCGTTTCGGATTGAGTCATCCGGCGAGATCCCAATCATCGTTGCCGATCAGACACAGGTTCACCAGGCTCTTCTGAACCTCTGCGTCAATGCGCGGGATGCAATGCCGTCGGGGGGAGAGATTCTCATACGAATGCAGACATTACTGCGCGAAGATCTCCAGGCAAAGTTCACAGGGGTTGGCGGAAACCGCTATGTTTGTATCAGCGTGAAGGATGCCGGCATCGGCATGGACGATGAGACGAAGGGAAGGGCGTTCGATCCGTTCTTTACAACGAAGGAAAAGGGAAAGGGGACGGGCCTCGGACTTTCGGTTGTCTATGGAATCATAAAGAATCATCATGGTTTTGTGGAAGTTGAAAGCACGCCGGGGGCAGGTTCAACATTCAGCCTGTTTCTCCCGGTCCCCGATCAGAAACTCCACCTGGATGATGCTGCGGAGACTCCCGAGTCGGTTCCCGGAGGAACGGAAACCATTCTCGTCGTCGAAGATGAACAGATATTGCAGAACCTCGTGTGTGATTGGCTCCGGGATGCCGGGTATCGTGTCATCGCGGCGGCAGATGGAGCTGAAGCTGTGGAGACGCTCATGCTCCGGAAAGGAACGATCGCCGCTGTCTTCACAGACATGGGCCTTCCGAAACTTACGGGCCTTGAGCTCGTGAGGAAGCTCCGACGTGTCGATCCGACCGTCAGAATTATCGCTGCAGGAGGATTCCTCGAGCCGGAAATGAAAACCATGTTGCTTCAGGAAGGAGTTGGAGCAGTCGTGCAGAAGCCGTACGAGCCAGACAAGATTCTCGTACTGATTCGACGAATCCTTGACGCAGACTGACGATGTCTCCCCTCGAATTGCTTTTTCCTCTTCCATTCGGTATGTTGAAACTGTTGTTGTGCCCGAGCATTTAAACAGTATCAATCTGGATTTGATCCACCATGTCTGAATCAAACGACGACTCAGCAAAACCTTCCTACATCAAAACAGGTATTCTCAGTCCGCGCATCATCAAGTTTGGCATCGTCGGCGCAAGCGGCGTCGTCGTCAACATGGGGGGCCTGTACGTCTTCAAGGAGTTTGTCGGCATACCGTACTTTATCGCCAGCGTCATAGCGATTGAGCTTTCCATCCTCTCGAATTTTACGATCAACTATCTCTGGACATGGAGCGACCGATCGGGAGAGGGGAGCCTCATAGCAAAGATCGTCCGTTACCACATTGGCGCCGGCGCCACGGCGTTCCTGGGCAACTACCTCATCCTGATTGCTCTCACGGAATTTCTCGGCATGCATTATATGATCTCCAACCTCATCGGGATTGCCGTTGGAACAATGGCGAATTACCTTATCAACGATCTGTGGACCTTTCGAAAGAGATCGTGAGCACACTCCCTGCATCTGATGACTGATCGCACCGGATGACATCTCCCTTCCCGGCTGTTCCCGACAACCTGAAGCGATTCTGGAACGAGCGCCCGCTGTTCGCCCTCGTGCTGATTGCGCTCGTGCCCCGTTTGATTGCAGCATTCTTCTCCGGCGGTTACGGCATGCACGACGATCATTTCGGTCCGATTGAGCAGCCGTTCATCATCATGAACTACTTCACGTACTGGAGCGGACGCGTCATCCCCCACGGT
>DATJQB010000326.1:0-10357 GCA_035506075.1 Bacteroidota bacterium
GTCCCGGAAGAATCATGAAACTCCTGCCGATATTGATCTCGGTCATGATGTACCCGGCCGCGACATTCTCCTTCGCAGTGTACGAATCATCGGTTGCGAGCTGATCTTCGATGCGGGCAAGCGAGTTATCGAACAAGGCAATCCCCGACGGATTGACCCAGTTTTTCATGTTGTCATAGAACGCATGGATCGCCGAGCTGCTGAGGGTCGGCCAGGTCTGATACTTCCCCTGCAGAAATGGACCGATTTGATCGTCAGGAGCGACAAACCCGCTCATGAGAAGTTTGTGATTGATATCTGCCGTCAGCGGAAACGACCGATAGAATGCTGATGGATTGCTGTAGATGACAGTACCGAGATTCGTCTCGAGGATTGTATTGCTCAGAATCTGAGTGTTCGTCCTCTCGCGCGATTTGAACGAAGCTTTGCCGCCAAACTTGAGATACCCAGAAACGGACTCCCCCCAGCTGTAGTTTGTTCGGGCCGACAACTGCGCCGTCTGGTTCTTGTCGATGACCCGTTCGCTTGCGTACGTCATTTCCTTGAGCCACGTGTTGCTCATGTCACTCGTGACGCTCGACGGCACCTGCTCGGGTCCTTGATTTGCTATGACGCCCGGCAACCCCATCTGGAAGAATCGAGCATCAAGCTCAAACGGATTCTTCTGGTCGGACTGGGAAGCCGATATTCTCCAATCCACATCCAGCATTCCGGCGATCGGCAGCGTCAGGCTGTGTGTGCCGTTCAATCCAAGCGTGAAGAGCTGCGTTCCTATGAGGTGGTCGAGGAAATCATATTCTTCGCGGGCCTCCTGCACATTGTAACGCCGCCTTCGTCGTGTCTCATCCCTGTCCGTCTTGCTCCAGAATCCCGTCATAAACAGGCTGTGATTCTGCCCGGGCGTAAAGTCGAGTGCGAAACTGGTTCCGTAGCGCTTACGGATTTCCTTCCGGTCGACAAGCCGCATGTCGTCGATCTGATAGGGAACCGGAGAACCGGGCGTCGGTTCCGTGCTGAGGGAGTACGATTCTTCCTGCGCGTCGGAGCCGCGGTTTGCCTGCTGGACGTTTCCAGTGAGGACCAAACCGAGCGCGCTCTTGAAAAATCTCTGGCTATAGTTGAGGGATGCCCTGTAGTCGCCGTAGTAGTTCTCGAGTGAATTATTCCCCCCCTGGATCTTGACGTCCATTGAAGGATCGTCGGGCGCTTTCTTCATTGCGAAGTTGACCGTTCCTCCGATTGCGTCGCCATCTTTGTCCGCGGTCGGCGACTTGTAAACTTCAATGCCGGCAAGCATGTCCGACGAGACGGAACTAAGATCCACGGATCGGTCCTCAAGGTCTGTCGATGGTACTTTTTCTCCGTTGATCGTGATGTTGCTGAATTTCGGAGAGAGCCCGCGGATGATGACCTTCTGCGCTTCCCCGCCATCCCTCTGAACCGTGATCCCCGGAAGGCGCGAGATGGCTTCCGCGGCGTTTTGATCCGGCAGCTCACGAATCCGCTCCTGCGAGACAATGTTCACGATGGAATTGGAAGACAGTTGCTGGTTAATCGCTTCCTGCTGTCCTTTCAACTGGGCGGTGACGACGACCTCCTGGCCTATGATCACCGACTGTTTGAGGCTTACATCGATCGACGCCGCGGAACCCCGCTCAAGTCGTACTTCCCGCTCAACTTTTTCATACCCGAGATAACTGAAGACCAGCGTGAATGTTCCCGGGGGTACGTTTGATATTTTGAACCGGCCGTTGTCGTCCGTGGAGGCTCCCATCGAAGTCCCCTTGATCGTGACGTTCACCCCCCAAAGGGCAGAGCCGTCTGCTGTGTCCAGGACACGTCCGGCCAGGACTCCTGTGTTTTGGGCAACTCCCACGACGGGAAGTACCACGAGCGCGGACATGGCGAGTACTGTTCGTACAAGGCATTTCATTCTGTTGCCTCGGATCGTCTTCATGCAATAGCTGACAAAGAGATTCATGCAGTGGACCATTGGCGGATGTTCGTGTGCTGATCGGTTGAGGATTTGCGTCACGAGGTTTCTCGGACAACGAGTTCCGGTTTCAACGTGATCTTCTTCGGCGGCGAAGCTGAGGGCGAACCAATTTTGTCGAGGAGGTTTGAAGCCGCTCTGGCTCCTATTTCATAGGTCGATTGCCGCACAGTGGTGAGAGCGGGATAGAGATAGGCCGAGATTTCGATGTCATCGTAGCCGACGACGGCAACGTCTTGCGGAATTCTCAGTCCAGCCTCGCGAATCGCCTTGATGGCACTCACTGCGAGCCTGTCGTCCCACATGAACAGCGCTGATGGCCGCTTAGGCCCGGCGAGCAGTTTCCTGACAAGAGTGTAAGACGAATCGATACTCTCTTCACAGGGGAGCACTTGCAGGCTGTCGGGAGCGAGGCCGGCTTCTGCGATTGCTTTCCTGCTTCCGGCAATTCGTTCCTTGCCGCTCGATGCGTCGGGTTTGGCGCAGACGTACGTGATATTCTTGTGACCTCGTTGGAGCAGATGGTGGACGGCCAGGTATGCACCATGAGCATTGTCGCTCATCACGTAATCGTGCGATGGATCGTCCGAGTGGCGGTTCAGGAAGACAAAAGGGACCGGGCTGCGCTGCAGCTCATCGAGGTAACGGAGATCCTTCTGCACCGGATAGATAAGTATTCCGTCCGTCCGTTTTTCGCGCGCCTGGCGAAGATGCTCGAGTTCTTTTTCGGCGGAATCGTTTGTGTTCCAGAGAAAAATTCCGTAGCCGTGCTCACGGCACTGATCACCAATTCCTTGCACAACCGTGGCATAGAAGGAATCGACATTGTCGGGTATGATGACGGCGATTGTGTGACTCTTGCGGGTAACGAGTCCGCGGGCGAGCGAATCTGCGGTATAGTTCAAATCGCGGGCAATCTTTAGAATGCGGGAGCGGGTGGCAGGATTGATATCCGGCTTGTTGTTGAGTGCGCGCGAGACTGTAATAACGGCGACGTTTGCCTTGCGAGCCACATCCTTCATCGTCGCTTGTCTGGCGAATGTTGTCGACAGTTGTTTTGTTCTGGCCATAGGAACGCGGGGAGGTGTTGGGCTTGGTAACGTTACCGGTAACGTTACCGGAAAAGCGCACAGAAGTCAAGCTCTAGTTCCGCATTGCACACTTTTTAATGATGAGATTCCCGAAATCGAGAAGATCCGGTCGCTGGCAATTAGTCCGCCCGCAACAACCTGCCATCAGTCCGCTGCACACACAACGCTGTGCCGTTCGAAGCCCTCGATTCACGACCTCCTGTCCAGTGCCGAGCGCACAGCCTGTAGCAGTGCGTCCGGCTTGAACGGCTTCGGGAGAATCGTGCAGACCCCTTTCGCCATCAACTCCCGTTCCTTCTCCGGATCCACAAACCCCGAAATCAAGACAAACGGTTTGTCCGCATCGACTGTCGCAATCCGGTCATAAACCTGCTCACCGCTGAATACCGGCAGGCCGAAATCCGACACAACGATGTCGATCTCCGTCGCGTGCATCCTGAATAACTCCACCCCTTCCTTCCCATCACAAGCGAGAAGAACACGATAGCCACGCGCTGTCAGACACTCCGCTGCAATCTCCCTTGTGAGCTCCTCGTCTTCAACGAAGAGCACCGTCTCTTTTCCTCCATCGACGATCTCTGATCCGGACGTTCCGCTCATTTCGACATCCCGCTCTTCTGAAGCAGGGAAATAAATCTCGATTGACGTTCCCTGCCCCGGGGCGCTCACGACGTCGATGAAGCCCTCGTGTCCTTGAACAATCCCCTGCACGACTGCCATGCCGAGCCCCGTCCCTTTGCCCGGATCTTTCGTTGTGAAGAAAGGATCGAACAAATGTTCCCGCGTCCTGGCATCCATGCCGCAGCCAGTGTCGCGAACAATCATTCCGACATATTCCGCCGCTGATGCGTCCGGGAATTTTTTTCTTACGGAGACGCCCGGCACCAGCGACGAACAGAACCCCAACGTACCACCGTCAGGCATGGCATCACGCGCGTTCACACAGAGGTTCAACATCACTTGCTGGATCTGCTGTGGATCGGCCGTCACCGGCGGCAATTCGCCTGCCAAATCCAGCGCGATGACGATTGTCTTCGGAAATGTCTCACCGATGAGCTTCACAGTCTCAGAAATGACGTCGTTCATCGCAACACGTTGACGATTAACCTGTGTCTTCCGCGCGAACGTCAACAGTTGTCGCACCATCTGCGCTGCTCTCCCGGCAGCCGTCGTGATCGCTCCGAGTCGACGGGAGGTTCTTTCCTGGTCCCCCGGCTTCTTCGCAAGGAGGTCTGCATTGCCAACGATGATGTTCAGGATGTTGTTGAAGTCGTGTGCGATACCGGCTGCAAGCGTGCCAATCGACTCGAGTTTCTGTGCCTGCAGCAAACGCTGCTCCAGTCTTCGCCGGTCACTGAGGTCGGTAACAGCCGCGATTGCACACGGCTCGTCTCCGAGGACGATCTTCTCAACCGAGTAGAGGCAAGGGATGATCCTTCCCTCTTTCGATGTGAACTCGACTTCAACGTCGCTTATTTTTCCTTCCGTGAACAATCGCGGGAAGAGCTCTTCCCTCCGTCGCTCATCACGCCAGAGCTTAAGCTCAAACACGCTTCTGCCAACAGCTTCAGAGCGGGAATAGCTGGTCAGCAACTCGAATCCGCGGTTGACATCGATGATCAAACCGTCCCGAATGCGTGAGATGACAAGGCATGCCGGATTTGCTTCGAACGATTTCGAGAACTTTTCCTCGGATTTCTTCAACGCCTCCTGCGCAAGCTTGTATTCGGTGATATCTTCGCTGATGCCGACATAGCCGACGATGCTCCCGGCTGCGTCACGCACCTGGGAGGTTCGCAGCGCTAATGTGAACTCACGTCCCCCTTTCGTTACGTTGACGATCTCACCGCTCCATCTGATCCCGCGGTGCTTCTCGAGAATCTCCTCGAGCAGGCCCGGCGGATTGTTCGGCGACCAGACGATGCTGATATGTCGACCGATCACTTCCTCGCGTGTATAGCCGTACGTATTGAGAAACGCCTGATTGACGAACGTGAGCTTGTTTTCAAAATCCGTGATCGTGACAATCTCAGTGATACTTTGTAGTGCCTGAGCGAGGTACAACGTCGACGACTCTGCCAGCTTGCGCTCCGAAATGTCACTGTGCGTACCCAGGATCCGGAGTGGCTTGCCGTCAGCGTTTCTCGAGATGATCTTGCCGCGACCCAAAATCCACTTGTAGGAACCATCTTTGCATCGCAGCCGATGCTCGCTTTCGTACGATGGCGACTCGCCATCGAGATGTTTCTGCAATATCCCGAATACGCGTGCCTTATCCTCAGGATGTATGCGGGACTCCCAGGTCTCCACGTTGTTCTGCAGTTCCGCATCTGTGTATCCAAGCATTGCCTTCCATCTTGCTGAAAAGAAAACTTCGTTCGACTCGACATTCCAATCCCATACACCCTCGCCGGCTCCCTCAAGGGCGAACTGCCAACGCGCATCTGACTCACGCAGGGCCGTCTCAACGCGCTTGCGTTCCGCGAGTTCTGCTTCAAACCGTGCAGTCGACCGTTCAATCCGGCGGATGGCGACTGTCGTGAACATTGTGGTGATGACGATGTAAACGGTAAAATCAGAGAGGATGTTCAGGTCGTCGTAGACAATCGCCGGCGGAGGGAGAATATGATATGCTTTGAGATAGAGGAGCCCTGCGCCTGCAAGGATGCTCATGCCCGAGATGAGGATCGTACCCGTCAAACCGTAGGTCAAACCGGCGAATACAACCATCGCGATCGTTCCGGCGAACGAGCTCGAGGTTATCCCGCCTTCGGTGGTTGAACCAACCGTGAAGATCAGCCACATCGTACCAATAGTCCAAATCCCGCTCCATTTCAGCGACCCCGATCGCAGCAATATCGAACCGATGACAGAAATGACGAGCGTTGCAACAACATAGACAGGTTGGCCGTTCAGCAGCCACGATGGAGCGAACAGATAAAGAAAGCCGCCGAAGAAGACGAAGAGGTGTGTCGCGTGAAGAACCTGCGCGCGGCGATGCTCGGCTTCGTCTCGCCAGCTCCCGGGAACTTCAACGACAAATCGCTTCAATCCGAGAAGATTCATATGAACCCATACTCCCCTAGTTATAAGGAGAATTTGCTATTTGCCGCTACAAATACAATACACGATACAGCGTAGTTTTTGCAGGGCATTCTGTCCCACTGAACCCGCGGCAATCGTGGTTCAGGATCGCTGATTTGATTGGGAGAGCGTCTGGAAAAAAAATCCCCATCCGAGCAAACCGCAGCTACCCGGATGGGGATGTGCCATACTGTGGCTTCCGCTCAGATCTTACCGACCAGCTCAAGGCCGGGGGTCAGGGTCTTCGCGCCAGGCTTCCAATTCATCGGACATACTTCCCCGCCGTGCTCGGCAACAAACTTCGCAGCTTGGAGCTTTCTGATGATCTCATCGGTGCTCCGCCCAATGCTGTTGTCATGCATCTCGTATGCTTTGAGAATGCCGTTGGGATCGATCAGGAAGGTCGCTCGGAGTGACAATCCCGCATCTTCGATGAGCGTACCGTAAGAGCTGCACACTTTTCGCGTCGGATCCGCAAGCATCGGATATTTGATCTTCCGTATCGTTGCGGAGTCGTCGTGCCATGCCTTATGAACGTATCCCGTGTCCACGCTGACTGAGATCACTTCGGCCCCTTCTTTCCTTATCGCATCGTAATGATCCGCTAGGTCGCCGAGTTCCGTAGGACAGACAAATGTGAAGTCGGCAGGATAAAAGAAGAGGACGACCCACTTCCCGCGATAGTCTTTGAGCGATATTTTCTTGATTTCATTCTCCACGAACGCATCTTCTGTAAAATCCGGTGCCGGCGCGTTAATCTTGAGCATATACAACCCCTTAGTTTATATATTCTTAAAAGTGTTATAGGAATTATTATTGGTACGTAAATATACAAATTCAAGCCATTCACCACAAGTACGAACAACCCGACTGCCGCCAGAATCTTGAATTATCGAAGGTGAGAATGGAGCAGCATGCAGCTTCGAACGAGTGAGGCTCAGTTCATCACGCCTGCCCGCTACCGAAGGAGGCTATCAACCAGTTCATTCCTATTCTGGAAGGATGCGGGAGTTTCAATGTAGATGAGCTGTTGGCCATCGATTCGTTTGACCGTACGAAGGAGAGATGATCCCGTCGTGACAATCGAGCCGACGGTAGGAGTGAGGAATCCTGCGTTTGTGCAAAACCTCAGAGCATCGCCAGCTGAGGCAAATCTGATGTGCGCAATCACACACCGCTCAGATCCTTGCTCGATCGGGATCACCTCAAGGGAGAACTTCTGTATGTCCTGAAAGAGATCTTCCCATTCAGCGAATCCGTTTTGGAGCCCAAGCGTCCCGCACATGATCATGAGAGCCGGGCGGTATTTCTGAATCGTTTTGTTGTCAAACAAAGACGGAAGAGTCATCTTCTCCGGTGTGATGTTCTTCCGGATGGCCTTGAAGATCTTTTTGCTCTCATCCCGGGCACTCTGTGTCCCTGACTGGTTGACAATGCTCAGATAGTATGAACCGACAACCGCCTGCAATTGATATCGCGTTTGGCATGTATTCGTCCAGTCGGAATCCACCGGCGCACACTTAAATCGTTGAATCGAAAAAATTCCGTACGATTCATTCGGGCCCGCCATCTGATACACTTCAACCACGAGAGAACCGTCCGGAAAGGTCACCTCCTGCCTGCCGAGCCGCTGGAATCCATATTCAAGATAGAGCTCGGCACCGCCGTCGATGTATCCGAACAGAGCCTTCCCCGCGTAGTACTCCGTCTTCACGATCGTCGCCCCGCTCACATCACCGGGATGCAGCAAGGGGAAATCCTGGGCGCGAGATGCCGTCACCCAGAGCGCGACGACGAGTGGAATCAAACTGTAGGTGCGATGCATACTCATCCGAGAGAAAGCCTTTGGAGTGTGATCTTGTCGAGGTCCGCCGTACCAAGCCCCAGACCCTGGGCCAGATCCATGAACTTCCGGCCGGCAGGCACCTCGGCCTTCTGGATCTTCTCCTCGATCCGCTTCTTCAGCACGATCTCGTAACCGATGCGGTCGACAGCGACCGGATCTGTTCCGACGAGCACAGTCTTATATTCCGTAAAGAACTTGGGATCCGCTGCCGGACCGCCGTTGAAGCAGCCGCGGATGCCGTCAACAATGTTGAGAACAACCTTGTCGCGAAGCGGCGCGAATGCGGGAACCTCCGCACACGTTTCAGCCCAGAGTGACTTGTGAAGTCTCCCTGTGTTCGTGATGGCACCAAACGCGAGATTCTTGAGCGCCAGCGTTACAGTCGGTCCAGCGTTCTTGAGGATAGGGATATTGATAATCTTCGTCACCTGTTGTGTACAGATCTTTCCGAAGTAGGAGTATTTCCCTTCGTTCACCATATACGGCATCGTTTCAGCATCGTATTTCTCTTCAACGTCGGCCCAATAGTACCATGATTCGTCGATCATGTGTTTCCCATAGAGCACGCCTTGGGCGTCTGTGTACGATCCTTTCGCATCCTTCTGCTCGGTACCGACGATCCTGATACCGGGGAAATTTTCACGAGTGAATCCGGCTTCCTCGAGCTCGAACTCCCTTCTGTCCCAGATGACAATGTTCTTCCTGGGTATTCCCGCTTCCTCAAGCTGTCCAATGACGGCGTTCGTGATTTCAATGCTGGTCGAGAGCGTTTTTCCGGCAACAGGATTGACCTTCAATCCGACGATGTCTTCCGGCGTCACGAACATTGTCCACGCCGCAGCAATCGATGCCGCCCCGGTCAATTCCAGCATTCCTTTCCGGACCATCGCGTCAACCGCATGCTGGTCGATCTTGTCGTTTGCGACCGACTTGGCGTGAGAAACCTGCACCACCGCGCCAGGCCGCTTTCCCGGCATGGAATCGGGCGTGCGGGCCACGCTCATCGCATCTTTCACATTAGTGGCCGGTTTCGGCGGTGGAGTTTTCTCCTGTGTGAATACATTCGGAGCGCCGACAGCCGGGATTGCCGCTGCGATCCCTCCAACGGCCATCAGCTTGACGAATTCGCGGCGATCGATCTGACGCGGTTTCCTGCGTGGATGCATATGGACCTCCCGTGCTTCGTGGAGACTCTGAAAAGCGTGCTTCGTTCAAAGGTGTGAAGAACCGGTGCGGGGTGCAGACATCTGCCCCTCAAAAGCTACTCCTCATTTCGGTGAAACGCAATGAGCATGTCACCCGGTATGCGACGGTGACGCCGGAGACTCGATATCCCGATCATTTTGTCTTATCTTTAGTACATGTCAGCACCTTCTCTTGTACTCAAACCCATCGGAATCGTAAGAACTCCATTCAACTCGAAGTATGACGCTCCCCGTCAACCTGCAACTGCGCAGGAGGAGTCGGTCGGAGTCATCACGCTCGAAGCGGGGATGAATTTTGAGCAGGCGCTTGAGGACCTCAACGGATTTGATTATGTGTGGGTGTTGTTTTGGTTCCACAAGAACACGAACTGGAAACCGAAAGTCCTCCCGCCTCACGGGAACAGGTTGAAGCGGGGTGTGTTCGCCACACGCTCGCCCCATCGCCCAAATGCCATCGGGCTGTCGCTCTGCAAGCTTCTCGGCGTCCGCGGACGGACGATACGTATCGGGAACCCGGATATGCTCGACGGCACTCCCGTTCTCGACATCAAGCCATACATCCCCCACGCTGAATCACATGCAAACGCGCGCGGCGGCTGGATCCAGGATTCCCATGAACAAAGCACGCCCGCGTTCGCAGTCTCATTTTCTCCTGCGGTCCGCGAAGCGTTTGACGAAATGAACAACGAGACCGCCCGCGAGCTCTCCGGATACCTGACGGCCATTCTCTCCCACGATCCACATCCTCATGTCTACCGGCGGATCAAGGCGCAACCCGACGGCACATCGGTGATCGCGGTAAAGCGTTGGCGGTTTACGTACGAGGTCAGGGATAACACGGTCCGGGTTCTCGGCATTTCACGATCGACAGCGCGCAAGGTGCAGCGATGAGTCAGCATTCGACTGCGATTGAGCTCCTTGCGCCGGCCCGCAATCTTGAAGGCGGCCTTGCGGCCATCAACTACGGCGCCGACGCAGTGTATATCGGCGCTCCAAGGTTCGGTGCGCGTGCAGCCGCCGTTAACTCGCTTGAAGACATCGCAGCACTGATCTCGTATGCTCACAAGTACTGGGCGAAGGTCTATGTAACTTTGAACACAATCCTCTATGATCACGAGCTGGAGGAAGCGCGGAAGCT
>DATJQB010000327.1:0-5535 GCA_035506075.1 Bacteroidota bacterium
ACGATTCTCATCTCGGCCGATACATATTCAGAGCAGCTCATCGTCAACAAGAATCTCACGATCATCGGAGCCGGCCAGGAAAAGACAATCATCAAAGAAAGCGTGGATAATCCCGACTCCACTGCCCTGATCGTCGACAGCTCAACGGTGACGATCTCCAACATCCAGTTCTTCGGGAGCGGAACAACGGAGGCAGGACGAAGAGGTGTCGTTTCCCGCTATGCCTCGACCACAATTCGAAATTGCGCCTTCGTTCTTTTCTCGAACGTTAGTATCGCCGCGGTCAATGGTTCGCTGACTGTCGACAGCGTCACGATCACCTGCCTCAACGGGGGAGACAAAGTCATCGTAGACAGCACGTCAACCGCCCTCGGCATCAACTGCGATCTCGGCATTCTCCTGATGAATGCCCACTTCTCAATCAGTCACCTCACAGGAGGCGCGCAAATCGATCACGTGATCGACGTCCGGCCGGACGTTCATGACATTCCGAATTTCCTGGGAAAGGACTATGCGGTCGATACGACACAGTTCAGCTCCGGGACAATCGAGAATTCTACGATCTTCGGTTCCCGACTCTCCTACTACGGCCAGGGCATACGCATCATAGGCAAGATGTCTGGTCACCGCGCCGAGCTCGTCATCCGCAACAACAGGTTCTCTGGAACCGTGAAAGATTCCTCGTACGCTAATCCAAACTACCTGACAACTGCCGGAATCTCGTTCAACGGAGGGTATGCCTACGCCGACATCTACGGGAACGTTGTGCAGTACTTCAACAGCGGCATTTCAGTCTACGGTGTGGCGACAGCTTCGATTCACGGGAACGAGATCTCGAAGAACGGAAGATACGGCATCGTGACAAGCTGGACGTCCCCCGCCAATCAACCGGATCTTGGGGGCGGTTCATTCGGAAGTCCGGGACAAAACACGATCGTCTCAAACGGAAAGTACAGCGTCTATAATCTGAACTCCGCTCCCCTCTCGGCCAGGTTCAATAACTGGGGAACGACGGTCACCGCATCGATCGACTCGCTGATTTACGATAACCTCGACAACACGTCCGAAGGTCTCGTTGATTATTCCGGATTCCTCACTCCCAAACCATCGATCCCGGCGTTGCTTTCGCCAACCGACGGCGCGTCCGGACTTGGAGCTGCGACAACACTCAGCTGGAGCGCAATAAACACAGCGACCGGCTATCGGCTGCAGGTTTCGCCGAGCGCGACGTTCGCTCCGTTGTTAGTGGATGATTCATCGTTGACGACGAACACGCGGCAGGTCGGACAGCTGGTGCAAGGGACGACGTACTACTGGAGAGTCTGTGCGCTGAACTCCGGTGGATCGAGCGGATGGTCAGCAACAAACCGATTCACGACCCAGCGCACGTTGTTCAACCTCACGGGAACTGTTCGCTACGGCACCTCATCGGGGGCTGTGATCCGTGGAGTGACGGTATTGCTCTCTTCCGCCTCCTCTCCAACAACGAACGCACTCACAGATGCGCAGGGGCTCTTCACGCTGGCATCGATTCCGAACGGTTCGTACAGTCTCGTGTTGAGCAAGACAGGCGGCCACCCCACAACCTCTGTGAATGCCGCTGATGCGCTCAAGGCGGCGCTGTTCGGCGTCGACAGCCTCAGCAACCCCCTGTCGCCACTCCAGAAGCTTGCCGCGGATGTCAATAATGACGGGAAGGTGAATGCTGCAGATGCGCTTCAGATCATGCTTCGGTTTGTAGGAACGATAACCTCATTCGCCCGCGGCGATTGGGTGTTCCTCGCCGCCCAGTCGATCGCAACAATCAAGGATCAGGATCTTGTCAACGACGTCATCGGACTAGCAGTTGGGGATGTGAACGGAGATGCAGCGGGACCATTTCCGGCATCAGATGGCGGGTCTTCACAGACCAAATCAAAGACGGACCACTAGGCAACACGTTGCTTCCTTCCGCATTACTTGATGGTCCCCTCCTGATCGATTTGTTTCACCTTGACACTGAAGCCTAAAGGTGGTTTCGGAGCTCCGCGAGTTTCTGGCGCGCCACGGCATCGTCCGGATTGATTGCGAGCAGGCGCTCGAGCACCTGGATTGCCGGCCAGTTTCTTTCCTTGATGTCATAGCACTTCGCGAGGAGTTCAAGAGCTCCGATGTTCCGGGGTTCCTTTTGAAGAATGGCCAGTGACTGGTCGATGGACAGATCCCGGAGACCGATGTTAAATTCGATGTTCGCGATGTTCAGCTGGTAGCCGATCTTCTGTTCCGGAGTTTTCTGCATGCGGGTCGAATCGATAAAGGCCATGATCCGCTGAAGCGGCCGGTTGATGATGTGCATCGAATCGGCACGGAGCGTTCTTGCAGCGTATTGCTTTGCGCCTGCCGTGTCGCCGAGCTGCAGTGCATAGTACATACCGAAGATAAGGCCCGGTGTAAAATTCGAGTCGGCCTTCAGGGCGAGGTTCAGAATGTCGACTGCGTGCTTGTGGAACCCGAGATCCCAGTACCCCGCCGAGATCTTGTGGTACGCCATAGCCTTCGCGTTCTTGTTCGTGTCAGTCTCCGCCTCGCGTTCCTGACCAATCAGCATCTGATGATACCAGGCGTGCCGCACGAAGGGCCCTGCCTGAGGCTGATAACGAAACCGGTCGAAGAGCGACATCGCCTCCCCGTACTGCCCCGCGAACTCAAGTGCAATCCCCTTGAACAATGCCATGTACCCCGAACCGTGCGTCAACTCCAGCAGCGAGGTGAACACATTGATCGCCTCCTGGTGCTGATCAGATTCCAGGAGTTTGACCCCCTCCTGGAACAACTGGCGGGTCTGCTGCTCGCGGTCGGAGACCCACGCCATGGGCTTGCGAAGTTTATGAAGGTCGCTGTTCACGAGATCAGGGATGTTCCTGTAAAGATGATGAACCTGAACGACCTCGAGATTGCCCGCACGATAGACAGGTGTAAACGCGAATCGCTTCGACTCGAGCATCTGGAATTCAAATTCACGAATGCCCGGATCAGTGATGAGCGAAACGATGTATCCGACGTCGTAGTCGCGCAGCAGCGACTCGAAGAGGCTCAGCGACAGCAATGGATCAGTGTCGATGATTTTCTTGCCGTTCATCCAGAACGTCAGTTCCTTCCAGCGACCGAGGACAGTGGTCGACGTGTCGCTTTGACGGGCAATCCACTCCCCGACGAGCGAAATCGGCCGGACATACAGCTCCGGAGTCCGCGCATCAACCATAAATGGCTTCGAGGTCTCGCCCAAACGGCTGTCGTACATCCTGCTGTTCGAAACAAAATTGTACATCCAGATTCCGTTAGGCACCGCGAGGATGGCGGCACAGCACACCGCGCCCGCTGTCAGCATCTTCCCGCGGCCGAACCGCGCCAACCGACCTGAAATGTCGGCGCCTCCTGCGACCGCGAAATAAAGAACAAAAACGAGCACCGGAAGAAGAAACCGGAGGTCGTTGATCGGATAGAGCAGGATCATGGCCAGGTAGAAGAACGAGAAGAGCGCGATGAGCGGAAGGATCTTCATCGACCTGACACTGACGATGAGTCCCCACAGACAGAGTCCATACTGAAACAACGCGAGCGGGTATTGCGCAACATTCAAGACAGTCATTGTCCTGCTCATCAGGGGATCTGACGGAGCGACTGTGGGAAAGAGCCGGCCCAGGAACTGAGGGAAGAGAATGAGCCCCTTTGCCTGATCGAAGTATACCGAGGAGTTGATGCGGAGTCGGACCATGAACTCGCGGAACATGCTCGCATCGTTGCCTGTGAACGCATGGCTCAGAAAGATCTTCATATTCCGCATGGGCGGATTCTCGATCGAGGCGAAGTAGACCTCGTTCCGAAAATACCAGATCATGTAGAACATCATCGGGATAGTGAACACAAGGAGTAGCCGCCGGTACTCCTTCCTGAGTGCGAGGAAACTGCAGGCACCGAGCAGCAGCGTGAGACCGACTTCACGCAGAAATATTCCGAGCGTCAGGACAAGAACGAACATCCATCCCCATCGCTCGTTCTCCGGCTCGTCGATCATCTTCTGCGCAGTCATGAAGAAGAGAACGATGAACGACGTGAACGGGATATCCGACAGGACGTGTGTCGAAAAGAGCATCGTGAGCGGATTGAGCGCAAGAAACAGAGTTCCTGCAAGCGCCCAGGTTTTTCCACTTCGCCTGGCTGACCAGAGATAGAACAGAACGAGAAGTGCCGCTCCGAACAGAACAGTCAACGCCTTTGCGGGTATGATGATGTTGCTGAATGCCCAGGCAAGGGGTGCGAGGAGGATCGGGTACAGCGGCGCGTGGACAACGTATTGTGTCGGGTCAGGATTGCTAATGTCCTTGAAACCCTCAAACGCTGCAAGCGACCGGGCCCAGATCAGATATCGCGGACAATCGGGTGTGTACAGCATCGTGTCGTTGAGACTTAAGACACCGACGAGAACGAACGCGGCGACGATCAGCCAAACGCGCACGTCTATGAGAAGGTGTCTCAGCGTTCCGTCCGGCTGTTGCACACTGACCTGCTGAGTGTCCGGATTCTGCGTTCCTTGCATTTCCTGCACGATTGTGTTTCTCCGTTTTGGTGTGGCGAATGGATACGGTGTTACGTATCGTCGACCTGATCCCGGCCGTCTTTGGAATGCCGGATAATATACCAATCTTCGGCGAATTCTACTTGCGGAACATCACATTCTTTCTGACACATTTGATCAGGTTCGTTTAACATCACCTTGAGATACAGAAGATAAGTTCAATGCCCGCACCGAAAGTGACGTCTCGGTCGGAGTTGCATTCTTCACCGACCTCTTTCTGCGGAGAAATTCCCGGTCAAAGATGCTCTGCAGGGACCGCTTGGATCGTCAAGAATGCAGAAGCTGCAACTCTGTCTTGACTTGCAGGGTTATTTTGCGTACCTTGACTTTAGATAGGAAGTTGTCCGCAACCCCCTCGCTCGTGCCACTACGAAAAGCGATCTTGGGTTTTCTGTCTGATCGTTCACGAAAGATGCAGTACTGCCTGCTTCGAAATTGCCTGGCAATATCGAAAACACGATCTCAGTTGGCTGAAGCAGCACGAGCAGTTCTGCTTACCTGGCGGCGACATCACCTCGGGACGAAGTTTCTCCCTTGATACAAATGTGAAGGAGTGTGCGATGGCCAAGACAAAGTACATTACGTACGAATGTGCTTATTGTCGCAAGACGACAAAGATGGAGCTCGTGGGAGAAATGCAGGTCGAGGGGAGCGAAGAGCCAGCCGGCAAGGTCTGGTATCGCTGCACCCGATGCAAGCACACCGCCCTTTTTGAGAAGCAATCGCTGTCCCAATCGAAAAAGGGCGACCAGTCCAAAATTGACAAAGCGTCGTGCGTCCCCTACTCGAGGGCATCTGTCTACAAATTGGGACAGAGTATCTACCACGAAGAGTGGGACGACGTCGGCAAGGTGACAGCCAAGCAGAAGACGTCCGACGGAACTCAGTCGATCACAGTTTCATTCGAGAAGCTTGGCGAA
>DATJQB010000328.1:0-8667 GCA_035506075.1 Bacteroidota bacterium
CACTGTCGCCTGCACCCACCGACGTCCTGCCATCAGATGCCGGAAGCAGGTACTCGAACGCCGAAGTGTAATGCCAGAACCCCAATGCAAGCTTCGCATATTCATGGTCGCACTCCGTTGTCGGAGATGAAGCGGACGAGGAGGCTCCCTCCTCTCCACCCGGCAAGCTTCTCCGCATCCACCGAAAGGGCTGCATCGAGCATCTGCATGTATGCCATACCCCGCTGCAAACCACCAGAGACATCCGCGAAATTGTCCCCTTTGTAGGAGAATGAAAGATCGACTCCGTTCTCGGAATGGAGATTGCGAAGGCCACTCCACCCGCCAAGTAGCTTCGACTGATGGAAAATGTTCGCGGCCCCGACAGGCCCGTCCCTGTGTTCCGGGGACTCTTGAACGTATGACGTCTTCAGGGAGCCTGGCGCGACGAAACACTGGGCCATCGTGAAGCTTGCAGGGCTGACTGCCAGAATGGTCGATTCCGCTTCGTCATGCGCCTGGCGTGCAAGCGATATGCCCAGAGCCAAAAGTAAGAGGCCCAATATCAACATTGTTCGTCGCATCATACGTCTGTCGTTGGTTCGTCCTTACGTTCTACGGTGCATACGAAGTGCCAGAGACGTCTCACGACATCGTGCGAAAATCACATCGTTTCGACGAAAGAGGCAGATTTTGAAGGGTAGTTTCTACAACCGATTGGAGCAGAATGGAAACCAAGATGAATTGGAGATGATTGCAGAATTCGGGAATGGTTTTCGGAATAAGTGAAAGCGGGATCTTGGAATGAGACGGTCAGGGAATCGAAGGAATGAATCGTGGAGCGAAGACGTGCCGACGATACTTCATATCTGCATCGTGACTGTGATGCTCCCACCACGCCGACAAATACTCGACAAGTTCTTCTGCGAGCGAATGATTGCCATCGATGATTTCAGATTGCAGTCGTCGGACCTTGTCCGCCATCAGGTCGTGTTCGATCTTGTGCTCGTCGAAGCCGGGATACCCCGAAACGCTCATGATGCGTTCTTCGAGAGAGAAATGCGCTTCGGTGTACTGGCCAAGCGCCGCGATGATTTCATCGACGGGGATGCTGTCCGTCGTCATCCGCCGGAAACGGCTGATGAGCGCGAGCAGTCTCTTCTGCTGGAGATCGAGACGCCGGACCTCTGCGTCGAGTCCATCTGCATCATTCACTGACACCTCACAACAGACGACGTGAGCTGCGCTTACTGAATGTTCTTGCCTTCGAAGAACGATGCGTACTGGCGGTCTGTGCCGAGGATGTGGCCATTGAGCCACTCCTTCAGGAACCCCAGAACCTCGATGGTCACTGAAGCTCTGCCTGACTTCAGGTCTCTCTGGAAATCGGTGACTTTTTTCACCAATCCCTGGTGTTGGAGCTTGTGCGACTCGTACGAAGCATAGCCATGTTTTTTCATCAGGGTTTCTTCGTATGCAAAATGCGTGTTCGTGTAATTCACAAGCTCGGCAAGCACCTGCTCGACAACTTCTCTCCCGCGGCTTGCCTTCATGGCATCATGCATTTGGTTGAGAAGATCTATGAGCTTCTTGTGCTGTTGATCGATAGTGCGAACTTTAACGCTGTATTCGTCCTTCCAGCTCATCAGAGACATGAAGAGAACTCCTTGTGATCGAAACGTTACGCCGCAGGCCTGAATTCCCAGGATTTCATAGGTGCACTCGGTTCCTCTTCTTCGAAGAAATCGTCGTCTTCGTCCTCTTCGCCGAGAAGGAAATAGCGGCAGTCATGGTAGTGATGTTGTTCATCGTCGATCCAAATATGTCCGCATTCGGGACATTGTTCCTGTTCGACATCCAATTCATCCAGATCTTCTGGTAACAACGATTCGTTCCGCATTGTATCCTCCGTGATTAGATCCTCGGTCTGTGTGGTTGTGGTTGTAGTTGGAGCATGAATTCATCTGAATCCTCCGGAAAAGCGTCAGTTTTGAATTTGTTTGCCGCAATGGCGAGTGAAGTGCCGCACTCGGTTTTCCTGTGGGTAAAGATCAGCAATCCCGAGAACCCCTCCCCCGAACGAAACTTCTTGCGATTCCATTGGTACCCGTTGAGATGAATCTCCGCGTCCTCGAGAAATTCATCCTTCGTGGCCCATTCGGCCCCGCACATAGTACATCGTTTGAACACACCTTGACTTCGTTTGATTTTTTTCATTCTCACAGATCCAGCAATTCGGGAAAATACGCTGCATATGCAGGTGTCAAAGGGCGTGCCAACAAGGAGAAACGTACGATTGGGATGAATCGGGGAAAAAGAGTGGAATTCGAGGATGACGTGAATCTATGCGGGGGAGAATTGGTTAACTTCAGCCAGCTGGTCAGTTTTCCTCAGCGGCAATGTGGACAAGACCGTCGAAGAGTACTCAGGCTGCTGATAGATGCATATGAGGGAAATGGTATCATCGAGCCGAATGGAGAAACGACTCGAGAGTATCCTTGAGAACGCCCCACTGATATGGTTTCTGAAGAAAACCGGAGAGCCCGAGCCCTTCGAAGCGACCCATGGCGTCTTCCTCCCCGTAACCGGAGGAGAGAACAACCTTAACTGCAGGGTCCAGAACTCGAAGCCTTCGGAGTGTTTCGGCTCCGTCCATCCCCGGCATGGAGAGATCCAGGACGATAAGTGAAACGGCGTCGGTATGCTGCCGAAATGCCTGCAAGCCTTCTTCTCCGTCCGCCGCCGTAATGATATTCCAGCCCGCATCGGTCAGTGTCTCCGAAAAAACATCACGCACGACTTCCTCATCGTCAATGAGAAGAATCGTCCTTCCGGACGAGCGGGATGCACCCGGCGCCGGCGTTTGATCTGGTTGCATGATTTGCTCCGATTGAGGGAATGCCACTCTGAAGATCGTTCCAGCCCCTTTTGCGCTTTCCACCTGTAATGCCCCCCTGTGTCCACGAACAATTCCGAGAACTGCCGCGAGGCCCAGCCCTCTCCCAGTGAATTTTGTGCTGAAGAACGGATCGAAGATCCTCGCAGTCGTCGCCGCATCCATCCCACAGCCTTTGTCCTGAACTTCCAACACAACGTACTCACCCGGATCTATCTCCGCTCCCGCACGAGTCCAGGAGCCCACATTCTCCGGCTCAATGGTTTGCCGGGAACTCGACACCCGTATGATCCCCCCGTGTGACTCGTACGCCTCCGCCGCGTTGCTGACAAGATTGGCAATCACCTGATAGATCTGCGACTGATCGCCCTTGGTGACCAGCGGGGCGTCCGAAAGCGCGAGTTCGATGCCCACATTCCTCGGAAGTCCGAATTCCAGAAGGTGCAGGTTTTCAAGTATCGTTGCGTTCACATCAACGACACGCATCGAGAGCCTTCCCTGCCCGGAGTACGCGAGCAACTGGCGCGTGAGCTCGGCAGCCCTCTCCGCAGCCCGCTCCGCCTTTTCGATGTTGGCTCTCCCCGCATCGCCGCTCGGCATCTTGCTTAACGCCAAATGCGTTTGTCCAAGAATGGCCTGCAGGAGATTGTTGAAATCGTGGGCGATGCCTCCTGCGAGAATGCCGATGCTTTCCATCCGCTGCGCCTGCCGCAGGGCATGTTCTGCTTCGACCCGGCCGGTAACATCCCGGCAGATAATGAGCTGACCGCGGATTTCGCCCTTGTTGTTCACGAGGAGCGACGAGCTTATCTCGGCCCGGAACTGCGATCGGTCATACCTCAGCAGATCGATCTCGAAGGCACTCAATTTGACCCTGCCAGCAAGCGAGTCGGCAAAGAGTCCCGACGCTGTCGTTCTTGCCTCGGCGGACACCCAATCGAGCACCGAGGTGCCGATGGCGGAGTATCCATTTGGCGCCGCAAACAACTCATATCCTCTTGGCGATACGAAAGAAATGAACCCTCCCGGATCGACGATGATGATTGCGTCAGGTGAAGTCTCGACAAGGGTCCGGTAGTACTCTTCCGACATGCGGAGCCTGTCCTCCATAAACTTGCGATCGGTGATATCCCGATCAGCCCCGCGGAAACCGATCACGTCACCTTCACGATCAAGAACTGGCGTTGCATTGCTCTCGAGATATCGGTATGAGCCATCCTTGTGGCGCCAGCGAAGAACCAGGTCCCTCCAGCCTTTTCTCTCCTTCACGCAGATAGGCAGAAGCCCTCCGACTGTTGACCAGTCATCTTCGTGCATGAAGTCGCTGATGTTCTTCCCTGTCAGGTCGACCGGCCGGTATCCAAGTATGGTCTCGACCGCCGGGTTGCTGTACGTGTGTACACCCCCCGTGCTCCATCCCCAGATCCACTCACTTGTTGTTTCGACAATCGTGCGGAACTTTTCCTCGCTTTCGCGCAGCGCATTTTCCACCACTTTTCGTTCAGTGATATCCCTCGCTGTCGCAATGATCGTCATTTTCCCTTCGAGGTTAAAGACATGGTTGGTAATCTCAACGGGGATCCTTCTGCCATCCCTCGAAACATGTGCCCCTTCCCAGGTCGCACTGCCATCCGCTGTCACCTTCCTGATTGCATCCGGGACTCTCGCGATGGTGTCCGGCGCATCGATATCCGTAGGGCTCATCTTCAGAAGCTCCTCGCGCTTGTAGCCGAGTCTTCTGCAGGCGACTTCATTGGCCTCAAGAAACTGGTCCGGCAAGCCGTCCTTTCTAACTCCGTGGACAAAGACGGCGTCCTGTATCGAATTGAAGAGCAGCCTATAGCGTTCGTCACTCCTCCGCAAGGCGTTCTCCGATGCAATCCGTTCCGTGATGTCGCGAACGACCGCCTGCACAAGTCCATCCACGCCTTCGTTGAGGCAGCTGAGAACGATCTCGGCGTCGAAGGAAGTTCCATCTTTCCGGCGATGCTTCCAGTTCATCCTGTGATAATGCCCTCTCAACACATCTCGGATGATAAGCTGCGCCTTGTCTCTCGAGTCGCTGCCATCCGGTTGTTGCGGAGGACTGAAATCCCATGCCCCCTTGCCGATGATCTCCGAGCGATCGCGACACCCGAACATCTTCGTTGCCGTCGAATTACACTCGACGAAGCCGTGCTCATCCATGATCAGGATCGCATCCTGGGCCCCTTCAAACAGTGCGCGGTACCTCGCTTCCGATTCTATCATCCTCTCGGATTGACGACGCACCTCCCGTTCACTTGACCTCGCCTCTTCGAGACTTTTGATGATTCCGTCCGTAAGAAGCCGGACGGTGATCGCAGTAATCCCGAAGATGACCACCATGTCGAGGATGTCGGAATACCCAACCTGACTCAATAGAACGACATGAAGCATTCCCTTCAGTTGCATGTACCCAAGGAATGCGATCGACAGCAGCCAGGTCCCGGCAAAGAGGAAAAATGAGCGTCTCTTGAAGACAAGGCCGCTGAACACCAGGATCCCCGGTGCTGCAAACAACGCGGAATCAGTAAGCCCATTGCTGGTCCATGCAAGGTAATCCAGGAATGCCATCAACGACCAACTGAGGCAGAGTCCGGCCGCGTTGACCCGCTGCCTCCTGAGTAATTCCAGCGAAACGACACAGGCCACGCACGTTGAAATGATCGGGATGAGAAGCCTGGTTTCGCCGTTCAAGACTCGGTACGCCGAGAGAACACCAAGACCCAGGAGGACTGCGACGGCCACGACGTAGACAATGCGCTCGGGGCCATACGTCTCCCTCTCCTCAACCCGCGGATAGGCAAACAAACCGGTCAATGATCGAATCACGTTCATGGAGTTTCTCAATCACGTCCAACGATACTACACCCGGGCCCATACCGTTGGGTCCCGGAGAAACCTACACACCGACGCCATTCAACGTTTCCTGCACCATATGCAGGAACTCCTCCTGCCTGAACGGCTTCTGCACTGCAGGGATATTCTCTTCCGCGAGCAGTTGCGTAATGATGGCGTCCGACGCAAACCCCGTGCAAAAGATTGATTTCACTTTCGGATTAATCTTCTTCAGCTCCAGGAACGTCTGCCCGCCGTCCATTTTCGGCATAACGAGATCGAGGATGACGAGATTGATTTCCTTCGATTTCGATTTGTAGATATCCACAGCCTCGAGGCCATCTGCAGCCGTGAGAACCCTGTATCCGCTTCCCTCGAGAATGTCCGTCCCGATCTCACGCATGGCCGATTCGTCATCAACCAGCAGAATGGTTTCAATTCCTTTCTTCGACTTCAGGAGATTGTCGATGCGTTCATCGGCGATGCGCTTTGGATCCAGCGCCGGGATGTACACCTGGAAGGTTGCGCCCTTCCCCAATTCGCTGTCGACTGTAATCGCCCCCCTGTGGCTTCTGACGGTCGAGAACACGAACGACAGTCCCAGCCCCGCACCCCGGCCCCGTTCCTTCGTCGTGAAAAACGGGTCGAAGATACGCTCGATGATGTCCTCCGGGATTCCAACGCCATTATCCGATATTCGAAGCACGATACAGGGCGATCCTGCGGGGAGCATCAGTTTCGGCGCCAGGGTTTCCGACACGAGGCTGTTGTCGGCAGCGATGAAAATCGCACCGGGAGCAGAGGGATCCTTCCGGGCGGCAATCGCCTCCTTGGCGTTGATCAAGAGGTTGAACAGCGCCTGCGAAAGCTCCTGCCCGTCTCCGACGATGCGCATCAGCTGCGGATCGATCTTGTGGGTCACCGTAATCGCTCCCCCAATCGTCTTTCCGGACACGGTGATGAGCTCGTTGACGATGTGAGCCACGTCGACGGGTGCGCTCTCTTTTTTCGATTCCCGCGCAAATGCAAGCAACCTGTTGCCCAGGTCAGCACTTCGCATGACGGATTGTTCGATTGCCGTGCTGTACTTCATCACTTTCGCCTGATCCTGGATATACTTGCGAATCAGGTTTGAGAAGCCCAGAACGTTGTTGAGAGTATTGTTGAACTCATGTGCGATACTTCCGACAACGGTGGAAATGCTGTCGATCCGCTGCGCTCTGAAGAGCTGCTGCTGCATCCGTTTCCTGTCGGTGACGTCGCGGACGGCTGCGAGGATCGCTTCCCGCCCGCGGAGGGTCAGACGTCGCAGGAAAATCTCCACATCGAACGTGAAATCGTCTGCGGGACGTCTCGCCTTCCATTCGAAGAACTGGTTTTCCCCGAGCACCGCCTTTTTCCAGTACGCCGGGAGATCGTCGAGCGCGTTTTCCTTGCTCGACAAATCATCCTTCATGGACAGCGTCAAAGCCTGCTCCTTCGTCACACCGAACATTTTCAGCCCCTTTTCATTGACGTCAATCACGGTGCCGTTCAGTTCGTGGATAAAGATCGCGTCATAGACGCTGTTAAAGATAACACGGAGGTTCTCTTCTGAAATGCGCAGCGCCTCGTCGACGCGCTTCCGCTTTGTGATGTCCTCCTTGATCCCAAGGAAGTGCGTGATCTGCCCGGTTGAGTCCCTCAGCGGACTGATTGTCACGAACTCCCAGTAGAGCTCGCCGTTCTTCTTCCGGTTCAGCAATTCGCCTTTCCACTCCGCTCCGGAGGTGATCGTTTCCCACAGCTGGCGGTACACCAACTCAGGGAGGTTGCCTGATTTCAGAATCCGCGGGTTCCGACCGATGAGCTCGGAGAGCGGGTAACCCGAAGCCTGGGTGAATTTCGGGTTGACATATTCAATCTTCCCGCTGACGTCTGTGATAACGATCGACGCCGGGCTCTGCTCGACGGCGCGGGACCAGATCCTGACTTCGGATTCCAGTTTATCCTGCACCGATCGGTGGACGAGTTCCCGTTTCCTGAGTTCCGCGAGTTCCCTCTGCAGGGCTTCAATGACCTGTGCGGGATCGGTTGGGTGAACAGGTTGTTCTGCCATGGACGTGCCTGCCTTACGCTAGTACCGCTGCAACTGGAATGGATCTGGAGATTGTGAGAACAAACCTGCCGGCAGCTCCTCCGGCAGAGCGAAGAATCCCTTCATACTTCTAATGGGCGTTTCCCTCGGAAAGCATTTCTTTCATCAGTTTGAGAAGTCGAACCGGCTTGAATGGCTTCTCGATTGCCCTCAGGCCGTTTCGTTCGAGCACCGCCGCCATCATCTCATCCTCGGCGAATCCGGTGCAGAAGAACGTCTTCATTTTTGGATTGATGGCTTTCAGTTGGACAAACACCTGCGCCCCGTTCATATCGGGCATGATGAAATCGAGAATGACGAGGGCGATATCTTTCCACGCGCTGCGGTACAGATCGACGGCGTGCTGCCCGTTCGAGGCAAGAAGCACCCGGTAGCCGGCATCTTCGAGCAATTCCCTGCCAAGATCGCGCATCAACTCTTCATCGTCGACGAGCAGCACAAGTTCGTTGTTCGTCGTCTTCAGGGAGTTGAGATCGACAGGGTCCCGGGGAGATGACTCAGAATCCACGGCCGGTAACAGCACGCGGAACGTCGTCCCTTTCCCAACCTCACTCTCCACTGTGATCGACCCGTTGTGGCTCTTGATGATATTGTAGACAACGGACAGACCAAGGCCGGTGCCTTTTCCCCGCTCCTTCGTTGTGAAGAATGGGTCAAAAATCTTCTGCCTGATTTCCTCGGGGATCCCGATCCCGGTGTCTGAAATGCTGATTTCGATCCAGAGCGGCCGCGGCTTCGACGCCGCCTGACCTGGGACTGTTTGCGAGTGCTCTGCCGATCTCCCAGCAGTGAGCGC
>DATJQB010000329.1:0-24555 GCA_035506075.1 Bacteroidota bacterium
TACGCGACCTTCCATGCACCGCCGTGATGCCCCGCATGTCCCCCCTTCTTTTTCCGCACGATGATCGGGACATCAGGATTCCGCGAGTTGCCGGTCATGTCAGCTCCCCGTTGCCGCGGCCTTCGTGGACCTCGCTGCCGCTTCAAGTTCTTTGAACGATGGTCTCACGTCGCTATAGATACTTCTGCGTGCGAACTCGACCACGGTGATCGGTGCGTTACCCTTGGCGTAGGCAACGACACCTGCCTTGATGCACTCGAAGTAGCGCGCCTCGGAGGCATGCAACAGTTCGATGTGGGCTGCCATCGGACCGATGAATCCATAGCTCATGAGAACGCCGGTGAACGTACCAACGAGCGCTGCAGCAACTTTTTCTCCAATGACTTCCGGAGGCCCGTTAATCGCCTGCATCGTGATGACGATCCCTAGAACAGCCGCGACAATGCCGAGTCCCGGCAACGCATCCCCCATCTTGTTGATTGCCCCTGCTGTGGGCGCCTTCTCATCGTGATGGGATTCGATGTCGACGTCCAGCATCGCCTCGAGGTCGTGTGGAGCTACACCGCCGCCGAGGAGAAGCTTCATTGTATCGCACAAGAACGCGAGCGCATGGTGCTGCTTGAGAAGAAATGCGTTCTTCGTGAAGATCGGGCTCTTCTCCGGGGTTTCAATATGCGACTCGACATTGATCAGTCCGTCGCGTGTGGCAACATTAAACAGCTCGTACATCGACTTCAGGAGATTGAGGTATTCGTCCTTTGTGAACGGATCTCCCTTGAACAGTTCACCGATCGATCCGCCGAGCTGCTTCAGCGTCCGCATGGGCGTACCGACGAGGAGCGACCCTATCGACGCACCCCCGATGATGATGAACTCGTTCCACTGCAACAATACGAGCAGCGGCCCACCGTGCATGGTGTAGCCGACGAGAACCGATACAATGACAACTACAGCACCTATGATAACAAACATGGCTCACTCCGTTGATCAGCCCAATGGCTGAGAAAGTACCTTCGTCAGGTATTCCGCCCGCAATCACGCACCAGTTATTTCGTTTTTTGCTGGACCTTCTTTTTCCGCAACGCTTGCGCCGCTTCGGACACTGAAGTTTTTTCCGACTTCGATGCCTGGACGTTTTCCGACTGGATCATGTCATAGAGCTCCGATCGATAGACCTTCACGTCTTTCGGCGCTTCAATGCCAATTTTTACCTGCCCCTCGTGGATCCCCAGGATCTTCACTGTGATTGCATCACCGATCCTGATTGATTCTTCGATTTTCCGGCTGAGGATGAGCATGGATCATCCCTCCACGAGTTCAGTTTGACGGGAAAAAAGGGGATGACGAACGCTGAGCGTGTCATCATCAAGAATGATCTGCCTCCCCTTCTGCGTCCCGTTTTCGATGACGATCGGGCTCCTGAGATTGGCCGTGGACTCCTCGAGCGGTTGCTTGAGCGCAACAAGCAGGAACACCGTTGTATCCGCGTCTTTCAGCACGCCGCTCCTGTACGAGTCAATAATCAGTCCCGGATCGACCATCGCAAAGCTGAGATCCGGATCTTCGAGCGATACGAGCCACCGGAACGGTTCACTATCCTCGTCGTTCACGATGAGGAATTTCTTGTACTCCTCGAACCCGAGGATTCCATCCTGAAAGACGACGACGTATTTCTCGTCGAATTCCAGCTCACCGAACTGTCTGTTGGTGAATTTCATTGTTGCTTCTCCTTGATTGAATCGTTCATGAATGTCTGTTCCGGCGTCGCAGCTCCGTCCTGCTTCATGGCACTTTCTGCGACGATGACGATGTCGACCCGGCGATTGCGGGCACGGTTTTCCTCTGACGTGTTTGGAAGCAGAGGCCGGTATTCTGAGTATCCAACCACAGAAACCCGTTCCGCGTTCATTCCGTGTTTTTCGATCAGGTAGTACCCTACATTGAGCGCCCGCCCGACCGAAAGGTGCCAGTTCGACGGAAAGGCTCCCGTCGCAATCGGGACATTGTCTGTGTGCCCTTCAACCCGCACATCGTTCTTCATTTTCTTGAGCACCTCAGCAAGCTGGTCCAGCGTCGAGAGGGATGTCTGCTTCAGGTCGGCACTTCCAGATCCGAAAAGCAGCTGCTCCTGCAAGTGCACCGTCACTCCCCGTTCATCCTGCGTGATTGTAATGGGAAGCGATTTCGAGCCAAGATCCAGCCCTTTCCGAATCTCCGCTTCGATACGCGCCCGCTCCCGGTAGAATTCGGGAAGCGTCTTGACGACATCGACAACGTTGAGCTTCATCGCTGTCGCTTCAGGAGAGCCAAACACGCCGCCAAGGGCCGCCACAACCTGGCTGTATTTTTCCGTGTCGATCTTCGACATCGCATACAGGATGACAAACAATCCAAGGAGCAGCGTAATAAGATCGGCGTACGTCAGCAGCCAGCGCTCTGAGTTCTCGTGTTCTCCATCCTCGTGGTGTTGGCGCCGTTTCATTCTGCGACCTGCTCCGACTTTGCGAGCATGCTGTTCAGCTTCGCCTTGATCACCGTGGGCACTTCGCCGCTCTGGATCTCGAGGATTCCTTCAGTGATCATTTCCATGTAAAACCGTTCCGCGCTGTTGATGTTCTTCAAACGATCCGCAACCGGCAGCCAGACGATGTTTGCCATGAAGACTCCCCACAACGTCGCAATGAACGCACTGCCGATGTGTTTGATCAGGGTGTTGGGATCCGCGCCAGCCGAAGCGAGCGTTGCAATGAGTCCCATGACCGTTCCGATGATGCCCATCGTCGGAGAGTATCCACCCATTCGCTGAAAGATTGCGATGTACTGCCCATGCCGCTGCGTGACGTATTCCGTTTCAGCTTCTCCGACTCCCCGAAGGACTTCCGGATCGGCTCCGTCGATGAGGAACCGGAGCATTTTTTCCATGAACGGATCTTCGATCTTTCCGCTTTCCCGCTCGAGAACAAGCAGTCCTTCTTTTCTCGCGATGGACGAAAACCGGACGATCTGTGCCATCGCCGATCGTACGTCGAACTGTGGCGGGAACAGGGCAATCCGAACAATTGTCCCAATCTTCCCGAACACCTTCAAAGGCGTGCCGATCATTGCAGCCGCGAATGTGCCGCCAAAGACGATTGTCATCGCCGGTACGAGAAACAAGGCCCCAACCTGTCCTCCCTCAAGGAGGAACGATCCGAAGATCGAGAGAACCCCGAAGAGGAGTCCCGCAGCCATCCCTATGTCCATGCTCCGTTTCATGCTGATTGCAGGAAGTCGAGAAGCGTTTTAGGAATCGTCTGAGCACCGGTGTTCAGCGCTGCTTCGAGCATCGTCTCTTCCTGTTTCAGTGTCGTCACCGACTGAGCGAGGTCTGAATCCTGCTCGTTCGACAGAAACTGCGTGAGCTGCGTCTTCTGATCGTCGAGATGTGTCGAGAGGTTGTCCATGTTTTGGACGAACGCGCCCGCCTTACTGCCTTCCATCACGATATGGTCGTAACCGCTGTTCACCGCATCCACCTGGGCTGTCTGCGGGGCGCTTCCACTGTTCAACGTATCTCTGACTTGGATCAGAAGATCGAACAGGCCCTTTCCCTGAAACGCCTCTTCACCAGGGATATTGACCTGCTGTGTCAGCCCGTCGCCGACGGCGTAGTTGATCGTACCGTCGATACCGTTGGGGTTTTTCGCGACGGACATCCGATCTGAAGCGAGCGTATAGGGCGGGTCCGTCGTTTGCGTCCCGCCAAAAATATATTTGCCGTCAAATTTCGTGTTGGCCGAGTTGATCGCCTCACTCAACAATTGATCGACCTGCTGGGCGTACGTTGTATATTCCCCCTGCATCGTGGGATTCGACGCACGTGTGACAATGTCCTTCAATTGCAGGAAGATTGAACTGAACTGGTCGAGCGTTTGGGACGTTGCCTGCGCCACACCGCTGCCATCGGCAACGTTATCCGAGTACTGACTGTTCGATGCAAGCGATGCCTGGAGGCGCAGAATTGCGTTCGTCGCCCTGGGATCATCCGAGGGTTTTTGCACCGACTTTCCCGTGGCAATTTTCGTCTGCAGGTCAACGATTCTTTCGCGCGCCTGGTTCACGCTTGACATGAAATTATCCGACATTGCCTTGTCTGTTATTCTCATGATCCCACCATCGCTATCAATGCCTGGTACATCTGGTTTGCGGTCGTCACGAGCTTTGCCGCCGCACCATATCCGTTCTGAAACTTGAGGAGTTGAATCATTTCTTCGTCGATGGAAACACCCGAGATCCCCTCCCGTTGATTCGTGAGCTGCTGAAGGACGAGATTCTGGGACGTGGCGGTATTTTTCGCGCTTTGTACAGTCGCACCGATGTCACTTACAAGATTTGAATAGTACTGCGGAATGGAGGTCGAGTTCCCATTCATGAGCTCCTGGGAACTCACATTGGAAAGCGCAAGAGCGACCGAGTTATTGCCCGGAGAACCATCGCTTGACGCTGCGAGAAGGTTGAGGTCCCCGCTGATCGCCGGATTGATGTTGATCGATCTGGCATCGGTTCCAGCCAGGAGATTATTTCCTGTCGGAGGCGGAGTTCCGAGACCGTAGCCGGTCGAATGAATGCCGTTCATTGTCGTGATCATCGTCGAGGCGAGATCATCGAGCTTCGACTGATACCCCGGAATGAGCGTATTATGATTCTCTACAATACCACCAAGCTCGCCGCTTGACACATCAATGGCGCTTGAAGTCCCCTGGACCGTAATCTGGAGATCTGAGCCTGACAGTCCGGCCTGCAGCTGGCTGTACCCCGCTTTCGACTCAATAAAGAAATTCCCGAGCGTTATGAGTGTTCCCCCCTGTCCGTCGTCGCTCACTTTGATATTTGCGAGCTTGGAGAGATCTTCGATCTTGCTGTCTCTTGCATCCCTCATGTCGTTTGCATCGAGACCGCCCGCCTCCATGGCGGTAATCTGTTTCCCGTCGTCATGAATTTCCTTGACGAGGCTGTTGATTTGATCGACCTTCGACTGGGCATCGAGCACAAGGTCACTCTTGAGCTGATCGAGGCTCGAGCACAGCTGGTGAAATCCGGCACTCATCGTTGTGGCATCCTGGACGACGGTATTTCTGTAGGAACTGTCCTCCGGATGCAGCGAGAGATTCTGGAATGACGAAAAGAAACTGTTGATCATCGATCCGAGTCCGCTGTCGGACGGCTCGTTGAACGTGGATTCTATCTGGCCGAGAACGTCCTGCTGTTCGGTCGATTTGCTGAGGGACGGGTTCGTGTTCCAGATCTGCTGGTCGATGAAACTCTCGCGGATTCTCGTGACGCTCTGCGCCTCAACGCCCGTGCCAACATAGCCAAAACCTTCGTTCACTGGAGGTGTTGGCGTCAGGGTCAACTTCTCACGCGTGTATCCCGGCGTGCTCGCATTGGCGATGTTGTGTCCTGTCACGTCGATGCCGACGCGCTGGGCAGTCAGGGCTCGTTTTGCGACATCCAATATTCCGTTCAATCCACCCACTGTTGGTTCTCCTCAGGTTAAACGGTTCTATCAACAAGCGGACGGGAATTATCGTCCGTCAGAATTCGCAGGGTGTTTTTGATAAACCGTGCCGAGCTGTCGAGCAACAGACGATTCTGCTGATTGGTCTGCTGAACGCGGAGACCCACAGTTTTGATCCGCTTTGCAAGCTCGGAAAGACGCAGACCGGTTTTACCGTTGACATGGGGAACAAGTTCCGTCAACGTCGGGTGCTTTGATTTCGTTCTAAGGGCCGGCACGGAAGACACGATGTCAGCAAGGATCTTTTCCCGCTCGTATTCCAGTTCTCTCATCCGCCGGAGAAGCGACTGCTCGCTATCCACCGCTTCCGCCATGACATCCGCTTTAAACGTGATGAGCGATTGCTGCTTCTTCTCCATCGCCTTCAGAAGTTCTCCCGAAACTTCTGCTTCAGTTTCCAACACCGCCGCAAGTTGTTCTGCAGTCCTCATTGGTCATCGCCCCCTTGTTGATCGAATAATTGCTTGTATTTCAACACTCTCTTGACGTAGTTCGTTGTTTCCGGATACGGCGGAACACCATTGTGCTTCGCAACCGCTTCCGGGCCTGCGTTGTACGAGGCGACAGCCAGCTTCACATCACCGTCGAACCGATCAAGCAGCTGGCGCAGATACTTCGATCCCCCATTGACATTCTGCTGAGGGTTCCACACATCCTTGACTCCCATCGCCGTCGCCGTGGAGTCGATCAGCTGCATCAGCCCTTTTGCCGATTTCGAGGACATTGCCCGCGGGTTGCCCGCAGATTCCGCTGCAATCACGGCCTTGATGAGATTCGGATCGACATCATATTTCGTCGAAGCAGTGTCGATGATGGTCTGCAATTGGTCCATTTTCTTCGGGAGACTGACTACCCCCTTCTCTTGTGACAAGGCCTGGGTCGGCGGTGCAGCCGGAGCCGGCACTGCCACCCGAACGTTGTCGGGAACGCTGACCGGCGAAGGAGCCTGGTAGTGCCGGGGCGCCTGTTGAGGCAAGCTCTCTCCTGTCAGTTGTTTGTAGAGCATTTCTCCCATCCCAAGATTGCTGCTCTTTGCCACGTGCTTCGATATTTCCAGATCGAACATTCCCTGCATCATATCACCACCGAACCCTGAATCTTCGTCGTCGGATTTCTGCACCGTCTTGCGCATATTCTGCAGCATGTAGTTCACGAAGATGGCTTCGAAGTCCTGGACCGCCTTCTGAAGCTTTTGCTTTGACTTGTCGTCAAGGTTCTTCGTCTTCGGCGTTGCGTCGACTTTGGTTGTGGTCGCTATGACGTCCGGTATCATGATTCGTGCTTTTTAGATAATCACCAGATCTGCCTTCAGCGCTCCGGCTTCCTTCAACGCCTGGAAGATCGCTATAATGTCCCTCGGAGAAACCCGCAGTGCGTTCAACGATTTTGCGATATCCTGAACGGTCGCAGCACCATCGAGGGCCACCACTGCGGCGCTGTCAATCCCGGCTGCAACGGTTGTCATCTGAGTTGTCACGGTTTTGCCGTTTGAAAATGCATTCGGCTGCGAAACAACCGGAGTCTGCTGAATCTCGATATTCACTCCACCATGTGAGATCGCAACAGGAAGAATCGAGACATTCCCGCCTACCACGATGGTTCCTGTGCGTTCATTGATTACAACGCGGGCCGCGACATCCGGCGTGATTTCGAGAATCTCCACGAGCGAAATGAATTCCACGAGCCGTCCGTCTGAGCGAGATGAATCGGGCACATCGACGGTCACAGTCGACGCGTCCGCTGCGAGAGCGAGCTTCTTCCCGGTCTTCGTATTGATCGCCTCTGCAATCCTGTTTGCCGTGGTGAAGTCTGACTGGAGAAGCACGATGGAAATCTTCCAGTCCTTCTGGAATGTTGTCGTCACTGACTTTTCAAGAACAGCCCCGCTCGGAATCCTGCCAGCCGCAGTATGGTTATGCCGCACTTCGCTTCCGCCGGACTTCACGCTGATTCCACCCACGCTCAGAGCTCCCTGCGCCGTCGCATAGACTGCCCCGTCGAGCCCCGAGAGAGGAGTCATAAGGAGCGTCCCTCCCTGCAACCCCGTGGCATCACCCAGCGAAGAGACCATCACATCGATCGCCCCACCCTCCTTGGAAAACGCTGGAACAGTCGCCGTTACCATCACCGCTGCCGCGTTGCGCGTCCTGACGTCGCTTGCCGGCACCGTGATACCGAACCGCTTCAGCATGCTCGTCACCGACTGGATCGTAAACGTTGACCGCTGCGTATCCCCCGTACCATTCAATCCGACGACCAGACCGTACCCGATCAACTGCTGGCCGCGGACTCCTTTGACGTACGCGATGTCTTTGATCCTCGTCGCAGACCAACCGATCTGCGTACCAAGGAGAAGCAAACTCAGGAGAACTCGAACGCTCTTCATAGTCATGCTCAGAATAACCAATGGAACAATTTCGTAAACCAGCCAGGCCCTTGAGATCTGTCGATCATGCCGCTTCCCTCGAATACTATTTTCGCATCCGAGATGCTGGACGAATAAACGCTGTTGTCCGCCTGAACGTCCGACGGACGGATGATACCTGAAACCTTGATGACCTGATCTTCACCGTTGATGCTGATCAGCCTGCTGCCGTTGATCCACATATTGCCATTCGGAAGCACGGAGTCGACGCGGGCGCTGATACTGGCACGCACATTCCCCTGCGTTTGAGTATTGCCCGAACCCTTGAAGGTGTTCCCCGTGGCCAGCGAGAATCCCGCATCCGGAATCGGAGCCGTGCCGGCCTTCGCTGAACCAGCGAGTGAGATGGCGCTTTCGCGGGACGTGTTCGACTTCGTGTCGTTGGAGGCGCTGTTCGCTTCTACAACAAGCACCGTCACTGCATCTCCGATCCGATTCGCCTTCTGGTCGGAGAAGAGCGATCGACCAAGGTTCTCACGAAGATCCTGTGCAGCAGCTGTCCCGACTGACAATGCAACCCAGGCCACGATGATACAAATGACTGACTTCAACTGTCTCATTGTCTTCCTCAATTGTTTAGTCCGCCGATTTTTCTTCCGGCAGGAACTGACTCATCTCAAGCACGACGGTTCGCGGATTCTGGATCGTAGCTCTCAACCGTTCAGAGGAACCTGCACGCTGGACCATGATAACGTCACCGACACATCCCTCCTGCTTTGCAACGCCCTGTACCGAGATGATTGCCTTGCCTGAGCGAACCGAGATCGTGATGGCATCTTCCGCCTTGATCACCGGCGTACGCTCGATCATGCTGCGACACAGAACTGAATTCGAACTGATGATGCGGCCTGCTCTCGTTTTCACGAGGTCCTGTGCCCTGGACACCACATCGTCGGGCATCGTCGTCGTTTCCACCCGCTGAAATCCCACATCGTCGCTCCCAATCTCCTGATGCCTCTGCAGCAGACGCTTCGTAATCGCAACAGTCGCAAACGTACGAATCCGGGCCGACACAAGAACCCGACGCTCCACCGTTCCGTTGCAGACGATTTCAACAGGCAGGCTCACAGAGCCCTTCAACTTCGGGACGGAGTTCAACCCGACGTGGAGCGAATACTCTGGTGATGAGACATTGATTCCCGATGGGACCTCCCTGAACTCAAGTCTGAATTCCTCCTGCCTGCCAGCCCAGCGTAACGCCACATACTCTTCCACAGCTGTCCTGATCCGGGCAGGATTCACCTGCGCCGGTCCGACGGCAAGGAAAAGAACTATGGAGAGAAGTGCGTTCATGTCAGGTTACGGTTTCAGCTCAGCGTTGGAGGTTGTTTGCCATGGCGAGCATATCTTCGACAGTCTTCACCGTCTTCGAGTTGATTTCATACGCTCGTTGTGCGACGATCATGCTTATCATCTCCTCAACGACATCGACATTCGATGCTTCGAGAGATCCTTCCGTGAGATCGCCAAATCCCTCTGCTCCAGCCGTTCCCAGTATCGGTTTTCCGGATGCAGGCGTTTCCACAAGCAGGTTATTACCGATCGCCTTCAGTCCTCCGGGATTCACGAACTTGGCAAGTTCGAGCTGGCCAATCTTCGTTGGCGTTGTCTGTCCGACCGTGGTCGCTTCAATGGTTCCGTCTTTCGCAATCGTAATGCTGGCAGTGTCGGTCCCGACACTGATGCCCGGCTCCACAATGTCTCCCTGTGAGGTCACGAGCTGCCCTTCACCCGAAATTTTCAGCGATCCATCACGAGTGTAGGCAATCGTTCCGTCCGGGCGTCGAATCTGGATGAACCCTTCACCCTGGATAGCGAGATCGAGAGGATTGTTCGTGGGCTGCACGTCACCCTGACTGAAGGACTTCACGACTGCGGCCGGCATTGTGCCGTTGCCAATTTGTATTTCCGTTGCTTCCTGCGTCTGCCCGTCCGACGACGTGGCGCTCGCCTTGATCGTTTGGTACATCAGGTCCTGGAATTCAGCGCGGCTCTTCTTGAACCCCGTTGTGTTCACGTTGGCCAGATTGTGCGAGATCAGGTCGACGTTCATTTGCTGGGCCAACATCCCTGTTGCCGCCGTTCGAAGTGCTCTGTTCATGCTTTCTCCTCGTCAAAAGATGTCATCATACCCTGCCGACGTCGAGCGCCCGCTCGAGCGACGAATCCTGGGATTTGATCGTTCGTTGGTCCGTTTCGAAACTTCGCGTGAGTTCTACAAGCTGTATCATCTCGCCCAGCGCGTCCACGTTCGATTCCTCGAGTGTGCCCTGACGGATGACCACTGCATGCCCGTCGACGACTGCTTTCTGCTCCGGCGCATCGGTGGTAAACAAGTTCTGTCCCGCCTTCTTGAGTGACTTAAGATCCTGGAAATCGGCGATGCGGAGCTGGCCCAGGACCTGCTTCCCGACGGTGACCTCCCCCTTTTCACTAATCACAATGGACGTTCCTTCCGTCTTGTCCGGCTGCGGAACCTGCATGTGGCCCCCGGCTCCCATCACGGGGAAACCATCGGAGTTGACGATCGTACCGTCCGTTGCCATGGAGAAGTTGCCATTACGCGTGTACCGGATCCCTTGAGGAGTGTCGACCGTGAAAAATCCTCTTCCCTGGATCGCGACGTCAAGCGGGTTGTTCGTCTGCGCGAACGAACCCTCAGTAAAATCTGTAAACTGCTTGCTGTCGAGCCCCTTGAGATCGCCCAATCCGTCCACCTGTGATAACCCGGCTTCCTTGAGTACCTGGATAAAGAGGTTATCCTTCTTGTACCCGGTTGTGGCAGAGTTCGCAATGTTATTCGCGATTACCTCGAGGCGCGTCATGCGCGGCTGCATCCCCGTGCCGGAATTGTAGAGTCCCTTGATCATTCAACCACCTCTGTCTCTTTCTTTGTCGCCGCCAGGCGCTGTAATTTCGATGCCAGTTCAACTTCTCCCTTTCCAACGCCGAGTTTCTTTGCAGCCGTGATACGCGCTTTGGCCGGAATCTCTGTCTGACCGATTTTCCTCGCCACGCTCAGGTGGCTCTGCTTGCGAATACTGTCGCGCAGCCTGATTGCAAGCTCGACATCCCCCTGGTTCCGCTGATACTGGCTCGCGAATGTGAGAGCCGCTGTGTCATCAGAGTCTGATGGAGCGATGCGTTCCTGCTCGGCGATCGTGTCTGCGCTACCCTTGGAGTGCCCGATTTCAGGTTGAGGCTCGTCACCGATCTGCACATCGAGCCTTGACGCCTGCACCGCCGCTTTCGTAGCGAAGAACTGTTCTACTTTCTTCTTTCTGTCCGCAAGTCTTCTCACGAGCAGCAGGATTGTGCCGATCGTCAGCACCAGCGATCCCACCGCGCCGGCAAGCCAGAGGACCTGCTTTCCGTCTGCTCTGAACGCGTTCGTGGATACTGCGGAGGTCCGGATCACCGGAGTGACGTTTGAGCCTGACACGTCTGGTGCGGAATTCCGGGCCGATTCTTCCACCTGTTGCCGGGCCAGAGCGCCAATGTCAAAGAGAGGTGATTTCGCGATCTGATCCACCTGCTGCGCGTTGTTCTCTTTCTTCGAAACCTTCACTGCAGCCTGTTTCTTCGTTTCGTTCCTTTGTGCGGGATCCTTTTTCATATCCTTCACCGGCTGTGCAGGAGCGTTCTGTGCTTTCGGCTGCGGTTTCGCTGCGACAACCGGCGAGGACTGTGCCTGAGTCTTCGAATACACATCGACCCAGATCGCCTCGTGATGGTCGTGTTGCACGATCTCGTATTTCGTGAACCCGCTCCTCAGCGTGAGGACGATCCGGGAGCTTCCATTCACGACAGGTTCCACGATCGCGCTTTCAATCAGTCCCGAACGGAATTGCTTTCTTACTCCGCCAGGCAGAAAGGCCGATTTGATGTCCGCAACAGAGAGCGTGAGCGTATTGCCTTCGATCGCCTGGGTCACCTTAAGAGGTCCCTTAAAGAAGACGAGAAACCGCGTGTACTCTGGTCGGACTGCAAAACGCACGTATGATTTTTCCACTTCGTTCGCGTTCTGCTGGGCCCCGTACGATGCGCTGCAGAACACTACGACGGCGATAAGGTGCATCAATGTCCGCGCTTTCATTCGATTGTCCTCCTCACCGGCAAACTGACAGAGAACGTCGTCCCCTTCTCCGGGCTCGATTCCACTTTGATCTCGCCTTTGTGCTGAGCGATGATCTTGCTGCAGATGGAAAGCCCGAGACCCGTTCCCTTACCGGCTTCCTTCGTCGTGAAGAATGGTGTAAAGATTTTGTCGATGACTTCCTTTGGAATTCCGGATCCGGTATCTGCCACGTGCACCACAACGCGGAATCCCTTCGATTCTGTCGAGAGTTCCACGTTGCCCCCGTCCGGCATCGCGTCCCTTGCGTTGATAAGGAGATTGAGAAACACCTGCTGCAGGTAGTTGGCGTTCCCCGGGATCGTCGGCAGCGTTGTGGCAAGTTTCGTGGAAATGTTGACTTTGTTGTTCTGGAAATCGTGACGGACGATCGCGACCACATCTTCAATGGCTTTATTTACATCGACAAGCTCAATCTGAAAATCGTCTGCGACCTTTCGCGAGAACGTCATCAACCGTTTTGTGATTTCGGCGAGTCGCCGGACCTGCTGGTTGAACATATCGAGCCAGTTCGGTACCGGCTTGCCCTTGGTCGCCATGTCCAGGTGCATCATGAGGATCTGGATCGGGTTCTTGATCTCGTGAACGATGCTCGCTGCAAGCTCGCCCAGTGCGACAAGCTTCGCGGCCTGCATCATCTGGGCCTGCGACGCCTTCAGCTCCTGGTTTGCCTTCATGAGCTGGTGGTACGAGCGCCAGTTCTCAACGCCGGCGGCAGCCTGGTTTGCCAAAACGGTCAGAAGCTGCATATCCTGGTTCGAAAATTCCTGCTGCGGCTTCTGCGTGTGGATCAGGTAGATGCCAACATCCTTGTTCCTCAGCACGAGGGGGACGATGACAAAGTTCTGCGGTGTGCCGTCTCCCATCATGTGAGAGAGATCCGGGATAATGACAGTTTTCTTCTCCGAAAATACCCAGTCGACAATGCCCGATTCCAGGTGTTGTTGTGCCTCGGCCACAAGCCTGTCTGAACCGTGCGATGTCAGCGGGAGGAGCCGCTTCTCCGACATATCGAACAAGAACACGTTCGCTTCGATAATCGGGAGAACCTGCTGGCTCAGTTCGATGAGAGTACCCACGATACGCTCGGGCTCAACAGCGGTGCTGATTGTGTTCGAGAGCCTCTGCATCGCAACGAGTTCATCGATCGAAGAACGGATGTCGAGATTGTTCTTGTTGAACTGGTTGTTTTCCCGCTTCAGGGCGTCGATCGTTTGTTCGAGCGCCTTGATATACATTTCCCTGTTCTCGATGAACTGCTCGATCTGCGGCCCGCCATCGTCGACGGCGTTGAGCTTCGGCTGTTCTTCAGAAGGTGTATGTCGTTCTTCCGTCGCCATAATCAAATCACATTCAGGTGCGCAAGCATTGCCGCCTCACGGATGTCAGCGTTGATGACCTCCGTATAATTTCGTATGTATTCTTCGAGCACATTTGGATCGTCGAGCTGGAGTTTCTGGAGTGCTGCAGGCTCGAACTCAATACCCTTGTCGAACTCGACGGGTCCGCCATTGATGCGTGCTGCGAACACGTCGGCACAATGAATAATTGCGACGAGCTCGGGGTTCTTTTCCGCTTTGCTCGGATTCGTGTGGAGCAGGACCGCTTCCACAAGCTGATCGGGAAGGTTCCATCGTTCGGCGAGCCAGCTTCCGATTTCGGCATGGGTGACGCCGAGAACGCTCTCCTCGGCCTCCATGAAGGTCAGCTCGCTCTCCCTGGAGATATCGACGATGCGCTTGAACTCGTTGTTGAAGTACCGGTGCATCACGGAGATGCCCATGTCATGCAGCAATCCGCCCACGAAGACTTCGCCGCTCACCCTGTACCCGAGGTCCCGGGCCAATCTGCGCCCGATGACGCCCGTGGCGATGGCGTGATCCCAGAATGTCTTCGAGTCGAAGTACTTGTCCGATTTTTTCTGGAGCGAGCTTACGAGCGAGATGCTGATGACGATTTCCTTCAGGGCATCGAATCCAAGAACGATGATTGCAAAGTCGATCGTCGAGATCTTCTTGGGGAATCCGTAGAACGGCGAGTTGGCAATCTTCAGCACTTTCGCCGTCAGTGCCTGGTCGGTGGAGATGATCTTGCCAAGCTGCGACGCGCTCGTCTTCGGATTATCAACCATCTCGACAATTTCCATCGCGATCGACGGAAGCGCCGGGAGATTGATAATAGTCTTTACTTTATCGCGAATATAATCGGCGGTGAGCATGGAAAAGCTACACTGTTAAAGTTATTGCCGCACGTAATCTGGCGAGCGCGGTTGTCTGCAGCTGCTCGACATCGGGAATTGGGATACCAAGGACTTTTGAAATATCGGTGAGCGGCAGCCCCTCGTAGTACACCAGCGCCAGCACGATTCGTTCTTTCTCTGATAGCTCCTGCATCACCTCCACGAGATTCTGCTTCAACTCCCCGATCAGGGTTGCGAACTTCGGTGCATGTGACAGGTCTTCGCGTATCGACGCTGCGTAGCCGGTCTCAGAGTCGTTAGAGAGTGTATCCTCAGTGAGGCCCAGAAGCGCCAGCGCACGCGGATCGTACGAATCGACGGTCTCGTAATCGGTCTTGAGGATCTGGATGCGGTGGCAGAGGACCTCCGCCGTATGGACAATCGCCGTCATCGTTTTATGGACAGTGGCTGTCGTTGGCTTGTGATGCAGCCGGATCGCTGTGACGATATCGTCACCCAGCCGCCAATGCGTGGCCAGCCAGGCACCGACTTCCGCGTGATCCTGCTTTGGCTTCACGCCGGGCGTGATCACACGCGATGCAGGGGCCGCTTTGTCCGTTGCAGCCTCGGAGGAGGATTGCTCATTGAGTATAATGTAGCCGATATCATGGAGCAGCCCGGCAACAAACGCGTCGTTCGGATCGCACAGGCCGGTCTGTTCTGAGATGAACCGTGCGCTCAATCCGCAGCCTATCGAGTGGTCCCAGAATGCCTCAAACCGGATCAGGCTGTTCACCATGCGTCGGAATGCGCCCGTCACGATGGACCGCACGACCATCTCGCGAAGGGCGTCAAATCCAAGCAATATGACTGCAAAATTGGGATCGCTGACACGCCTCGGGAATCCATACATCGGCGAGTTTGCCTGACGAAGAACCCGCCGGACAAGGACCTGGTCCTTGGAAATTGCGGATGCAAGTTTCGCCACACTCGTGAGGGGATTGTCGACAAGCTCGATAATCTCGTTCACGCGGTTGGAAATGGATGGACGTCTCATCAGGGAGACGAACTCCTGCGATGCGATGTCGTCGGTCATGGCTGTCATGCCGTTTCTGCAAGATGTTTGCGAAGCTCATTCAACACGGAGCTGTGGATCTGGAACACACGTGATTCTGAGATCCGGAGAATTTTACCAATCTCCCGGAAGGTCAACTCTTCGTAGTAATACAGCGCCATCACCAGGCGATCGCGTTCATTGAGCGATTCCAGCGCTTCGATCAGCCGGCTGCGCGTGTCTTCTGCTGTGAGAATTTCGAACGGGTCCGTCGAGGGATCCGCGGCGATGTTCTGGATAACATCAACTTCGTCTTCGAAGCTGACACGATGATCCATGGTTGCACCTTTCGCGGCTGTCAACAATTCCTTATACTCCTCAAGAGTCAGGGAGAGCTTCGAGGCGATCTCCTGAGCTGTCAGGGACTGATTGTCCGGACTTTCCGACTCCTGAACGATCCGGTTCGCCTGCCGCCCCTTCTTCCTGACCGACCGAGGGATCCAGTCGAGCTTTCGCAGCTCGTCGAGAACCGCTCCACGGATTCGCGTGACCGCATAGGTTTCGAACCGGACACCCTTTGCGGGATCGAATTTCTCGATGGCGTCCAGCAGACCGATCAAACCAAACTGGATCAGATCGCTCTCTTCGAGCACCCGTTCGTTCCCCGAATGAACAAACCCAAAACGGCTCGCCACGTACCGGACAAGACCGAGATGTGAAGCAATCATCTCCTTTGTCGGATCGATGGTTGCTTCAACGCATTCCGACCGGTACTCGAGGGCTCTATGTGCTGGAACTGTCATCATGCCTTTGCTCTGTCTGCGTTGCTACGCCACTGTCTGTGAAGGTTTGTTCACGGGTCGCGGTTCATCTTTCCCACGATTGGGGTCTCTGCTTGCCATGACAACTGTCAGTGCAAACAGCGCTGATAACGCGACCGTGACGATGATGAATACAATAAACGCCTTCGCAATCGAGTCCAGCATGGGATATCGCTCCGTCGAGAACGCCACGAGGGACACAAAGAATGAGAGGGCTCCCAATTGAAAAATTATCTTGTTCATATTGTTTCCAGCCTCCTTGCTGCCTCATGGGATGGTATATGAGAAGCAAACGTCCGCGCGAATGACTGAATGGCGATCGACGCGGCCGCGTGCGGGTACAACTTCACAAGCGGTTGCTGCTGCGCAACTGCCCGGGGGATGTTTTCGTCATACGGGATGAACCCGACATACCGGGCCTGTGCCTTCAGGAAGTGCCACAATGCAGTGCGCAATTTCTCGGCGGCATCATCGGCCGCCTGGGGAAACCGCACCGCGTTCATTACAAAATTGAGTGGGATATCAGATCTTCCGGCGAGGATGATTTTCATCATCGCGTAGGCGTCCATCACAGACGTTGGTTCAGCGTTGGTAACAACAAGTGCTTCGTCAGAATGAATCGCAAAATTCACAATTTCCCTGCTCAGTCCTGCGGATGTATCAATTAAAATGAGATCAAACCGTTGCTCGGTTGAAACGAGGTCCCTCATCAGCTGGTTTTGCTGCGTGAGTCCCGGCTGCGGATACTCCGGATCGCCCGAGCTCCCGGCAAGAATCTTTAACCGGGGATACGCGCTTACAAAGGCATCTTCGAGCCCGATATTCCCCTTGAGCACGTCGTTCAGTCTCCACTTCGGTGTCAATCCCGTCATCACATCCAGATTCGCCAGGTTCGCATCTGCATCGAGAAGAAGCACATCCTTCCCTGCTTCGGCGAACTTGATCGCGAGGTTCAGGGCGAGAGTGCTCTTTCCAACCCCTCCCTTGCCGGAGGTGATTGTGACCACGTGCGGTCGGCTGGAACCGACTTCAGCGAAATAGCCGGCCGTCATCCGCCGCAACCCTGTCGCTTGATCTGTCATGTGTGTCGAATTATGCATTGGCCAATGCACCTTGATACACCAGTGAAGCAAACTTGATGCCATCGGCAGGGACGATATCGTCCGGAACTCCTTGTCCTGTAGTCAGATAAGAGACGTTGACATTGGCCTTCTGCGCGATATTGAACAGTGGTCCGAAAGTAACCGCCTCATCGATTTTCGAAAAGATGATGTGGTTGGGTTTCAGCGACTTGAACCTCTCCACCACCTCGACGAGCGTCCGGATACCGGTCGAAGCACTCAGGACCAGGTGAACCTCGTCAGGCCTCGCCGCTTCAACGAACTTCTTCAACTCAGAGAGATCCTTCGCGGCCCTCTGGCTCCTGCCGACTGTGTCCACCAGGATGACATCCTTGTTCGCGAGCTTCTTGATCGCTGCATTCATTTCGGCCGGCCTGTAGACTACCTCCATCGGGATGTCCGCGATCGACGCAAAGGTCCGCAATTGCTCTATAGCTCCGATTCTGAATGTGTCGAGCGTGATGAGACCGACGCGGGCGTTGTTCACAAACTTCTCAATTGCCGCCAGCTTCGCAATTGTCGTGGTCTTCCCCGCTCCGGTCGGACCGACAAGAGCAACCACGCGCGGGCGCCTGGATTTCGGTTTCACCGCTGTTCCCGTCTTGACGAGTGAAGCGATCGTCTCAATGAGGCACCGATCGACGAACTCTTTCCTCTCTAGCTGGCCGGGAGGCATTGACCTGTAGACCGCCTCTGTGAGCTCCGCCGCCACCCCTTCCCCCACTTCCTGCTCAACGAGCGTCACGTACGCGTCCCTGAGATGATCCGGCAACGAGGGAATCTGTGTGTACTTCAATCGCTGAGCGATCTCAGTGACGGTTGACTTGATATCTTCCATCTCGGTCTTCAGCTGGACGAAGTCCGCAGTCTCACGCGCATGCGCGGGAAGGGCTTTTGTCCCCTCCGCATGCCGTTTCTCGAAGTGTTCCGAAACCTTCTTGAGACTATCGACTGTGGATTGATGGGCTGATTGTGCGTTCGCCGTCGGGACCTGAAGTCCGCTGTGCTTCAGGATTGCCTCGAAATTCTTTGGCTGTCGCCCGCCGGCTTCGTGCATCACGTCGGCTGAATACGTGGAATGCTGCAGATCCACCTGTTCGTCGATTGCGGCAGTCACCTCGATCATTTCCTTGCCGAGGACACCGAGCATACCCTCCCTCGGGGCCTTGCGCGTGTTCAGAACGATCGCATCCGGTCCAAGCTCGTTCTTCATCTGATCGGTGATGCTCTTGATGTCGGGTCCGACAAATTTCTTAATTTTCATCGCTAGCCTCCAGCTTTCCCAGGAACTCTATATCTGTTTCCGGTGGGAGTTCGGTGAATGATAACACTGAAACGTTGGGGAATGTCGTATGAATAAGTCGATAGAAATACGGCCGCACAGTGGCGACACAAAGAACGATAGGCTGATAACCCGCGATGGACGCCAGCTTCACGTTTTCCTGAAGGCTCTCATGGATGGTCTGAATTGTCGCGGGTGAGAGGCCCAGGCTGGGGCTGCTTTCACGGTTGTTTTGCAGCGCGTGGGTCAGCACCTGTTCAAGCATGGGATCCATCGCAATGGCGTGGATGACGCCGCGCTCATCGCCGTAGAGACGTGCGATTGTTTCCGAGAGCGAATGCCTGACATATTCCGTCAGCACTTCCACATTCTTCGTCACCTTGGAATAATCAATCAGCGCCTCGAGGATCGTTGCCAAATCCCTGATGGGAACTCCTTCCTTGAGGAGGTTCTGCAGCACCTTCTGGACGGTTCCAAGCGGCAGCGTATCGGGATTGAGCTCCTCGACAACCGCCGGATACTCCTTCTTGAGATTCTCAAGGAGCTTCTTGGTGTCCTGCCTGCTGAGGATCTTGTCTGCGTTCCGTTTCAGGATCTCCTGCAGATGTGTGGCAAGCACCGTGCAGGGGTCAACAACCGTATATCCCTTGAGCTCCGCTTCTTCGCGTTCGCGGTCCGTTACCCAGACGGCGGGCAGACCGAATGCCGGCTCTTTCACGACGACGCCGGCGATCTCTTCCGTTGCCAATCCCGGATTCATCGCCAGGAACTTGTCCATCAACAACTTGTCTGTGGCGACCACATTGCCCCGGATCTTGAACACGTACTCACTCGGCTCAAGCTGAAGGTTGTCACGCACACGAATCGGCGGGACAATGATGCCGTATTCGAGAGCCAGCTGCTTACGGGTGTTCGTGATCCGGTTGAAGAGATCTCCCCCCTTTGTCTCATCAACAAGCGAGATGAGCCCATAACCGATTTCGAGCTCGACCGGGTCCACTTGGAGGAAATCCTCTATCTGTTCTTCTTTTTTCTTGGCCTCTTTCGGGGCTGTGGCAGCTTCAGGCAGAGCCGCGGAAACGGGGGCTGTGCGCTTCAGGTTCACATACCCAATCCCCCCTGAGAGTCCCGCGAGGATCAGAAACGGAACGGTGGGCAGGCCTGGGACAATGGCGAACGTGAACAGAGCTCCGGATGCAATGAGGAGGGCTTTCGGCTTGCGAAGGATCTGGCCGCTCAGTTCTTCCTCGAGATGCTCACCTGAGGCGCTGCGCGTGACGACCATTGCAGCAGCGGTCGCCACGATGAGCGAGGGAATCTGTGTGACAAGGCCGTCACCGATCGTCAGGAGCGTGTAGTTCTTGAGCGCATCGGAGAAACTCATTCCGCGCTGTGCAACACCAATCACGAATCCGCCGACGATGTTGATGACGTTAATGACAAGTCCCGCGATTGCATCTCCTTTGACGAACTTGCTCGCGCCGTCCATCGCGCCGTAGAATTCAGCTTCCCGGGCGATCTGCGTTCGGCGCTGGCGGGCTTCAATCTCGGTGATCAGGCCGGCGTTCATGTCGGCATCGATCGCCATCTGCTTGCCGGGCATCGCATCCAACGTAAACCGGGCGGCCACCTCCGAAATACGACCGGCACCCTTGACGATGACGATGAACTGGATCAGGATGAGGATCAGGAAGATGACGAACCCCACCACGTAATTCCCCTGCACCACGAATGAACCAAACGCGCTGATGACCTCGCCTGCATATCCTTCACCGAGAATCAATCTTGTCGAAGCGACATTGAGCGACAGACGGAAGATCGTGATCACGAGGAGCAATGCCGGGAATACAGAAATCTCGAGAGGACTCGTGATGTACATCGCGACCATCAGGATGACGATGGCCACCGTGATGTTTGTCGAGAGGAATATATCCAGCAACACTGCCGGGAGCGGTATGATCATGAGGGCAACAATCATGATGACCGCCACGGCAAGCACGATGTCGGTGTTCCTCGCAAGCGCCTTCATGGCGCCCGTGTTCAGCAGAGTATCAACACCTGAAGATGATTGTTTGGCCACAGTCTTCTACCGTTAATAGATTCTTGATTTCTGATCACGCAGCTTGAAGATATAGGCCAGCACCTGGGCCACGGCCTGGAACAACTGCTCTGGGACTTCTTCACCGATATCCACCGCTTTGTAGAGTGCCTGTGCAAGGGGCTTGTCTTCAACGATCGGCACGTCGTGCTTCTTCGCGATCTCCCTGATCTTTTGTGCGATGAGATCGGCTCCCTTCGCCACCACCTTCGGAGCGCTCATCTTCGCAGCCTCGTACTTCAGGGCAAGCGCAAGGTGCGTCGGATTCGTCACCACAACATCCGCCTTCGGGATATCGGTCATCATGCGCTTGTATGCAAGCTGGCGCTGGATTGTCTTAATGCGACCCTTCACTGTCGGATCGCCTTCGAGCATCTTGTACTCTTCTTTCACTTCCTGTTTCGTCATCCGGAGGCTGCGCTCGTATTCAAGACGCTGGAAGGCATAGTCGAACCCTGCCAGCACAAGCATCACGAAGCTCGCCTTGAGGCCCACGGCAAGCGCCCCTTTCGCCATGAACTCCATCACGGCCTGTGCATCGGCGTCGATAAGCTGCAGAGAATCGGAAAGGATTGAATCGAGCGTGAAATAGGAGACGAGACAGATCAATGTGATCTTGAGCAATCCCTTCCCCAGCTCGACGGCCGATCTGCGAGAGACAAGAATTCTCTGGAGTCCGGACAGCGGGTTGAGCTTGTTCCATTTCGGGCTAATCGCCTCGAACGACAGGGCAAAACCGACCTGTGCGAAATTGCCGATGAGTCCGACAAGCAGGAGCCCGACGGCGACCGGTGCAATTGCAACGCCGATCGTCACGAAGACCCTCGAGAACTGGTCCTGGAGCGAATTCCGTGAGACTTCCATCTGTGCAGCGTGCTCGAAGAAGTTCTTCGCCGCTGCCGCCAGCTGCTGGGCAATGAGGCCGCCCGAGAAGTAGAGGATCATCAGGCCGAAGACGAGCGCGAGAGCTGAATTCAGCTCCATGCTCTTCGCGACCTGTCCCTTCTTCCTGGCTTCGGATTTCTTTCGTTCCGAAGCAGGCTCAGTACGCTCATCAGCATTTGGCGTGTCTTCTGCCATTGCTACATCGCCCTAACGAGTTCAATGATGTTCGTTTCAAACACGAGGAGGAGTTTCTTGAACACAAATACCATGATGGGTGCCGACGTCATGAGCACCACGATCCCCACGCCAATCTTGAGGGGAAATGCAACACCGAACACGTTCATCTGGGGAACGACCCTTGTAATGATCCCCAGGGCCACGTTCGTCAGAAACATCGAGACAAGAACCGGCGCCGCAAATTTTACAGCGATGACAAACACCATCCCCGACAGGCTGATGATTTTTGCCGATAACGCAGCGTCAATCGTGAATCCCCCGATGGGGACAGCGCTGTAGCTGAGCTGCAACGCCTGCAGCATGAAGTGGTGTCCATTCAACGAGATGAACACGAGCGCCATGAACGTGTAGAGAACCTCGGCGACAACGGGAATCGTTGCGTTTGTTTCGGGATCATAAACTGTGGCCATGGAAAAGCCCATGTCGAACCCGATGAGGTCACCACCAAACTGAACCCCGGCAAAGAGGAGATCCACTGCAAATCCAATCAACAATCCCACACAAATTTCCTGCAGAACCATCACAATCATGCCGATGATCTTCATGTCAACTTTCACCGCCGCAGCTGCCTGCATCGGAAACAGGACATAGGCAAGAAAGATGGAGAGTGCGATCTTCGCTTGCCCGGGAATTGCCTGGTGGCCGAAAATCGGCGCCACTGCAATCATGGACGCGATGCGTGCAAGCATCAGGATGAACACAATAAACTGTGAGGTGTAGACTTCCATCGCCTCAGCGTCCGAGCGCAGGGATTTGTCCGAACAAGCTGACGGTGAAGGATATCAGGACGTCGAGAATCCACGGAAGCGTGAGCACGATGACAGCCGCCATGATGATGATCTTGGGGACGAATGTCAACGTGGCTTCCTGGATCGACGTTGCAGCCTGGAACACTGAGATGATCAGACCGACGACGAGCGAGACGAGGAGCGTCGGCGCGGAGATGAGCATCAGCGTGTAGAATGCTTCACGAAAGAGGTGGATGATGTAATCTTCTGACATACTCTGTGCTCTGAAATTTCTGGAGAATCGTTCATGACTAATGGAAGCTGGCGATGAGCGAGCCTATGACAAGGTGCCAGCCGTCGACAAGGATGAACAGCAGAATCTTAAAGGGCATCGAGATCATCGCCGGAGGCAGCATCATCATACCCATTGCCATGAGGATGCTTGCGACCACCATGTCGATGATCAGGAAGGGGACGAACAAGACAAGGCCGATCTGGAATCCGATCCGAAGCTCACTGATTGCAAACGACGGGATGAGAACGTACGTCGGGATCTCGGCGCGGTTCTTCGGCTTCTCGAGGTTCGCCATCTTGACGAACAGCGCAAGGTCTTCCTCTCTCGTCTGTTTGAACATAAACTCGCGCAAGGGCCCGACGCCTTTGTCGTACGCATCATTCATTGTCATCTTGTTCTGCAGGTACGGCTGAAGGGCTTCCGTATTGACCTTGTTCCAGACGGGTGCCATCACGAAGAACGTCAGGAACATTGCGAGCCCGAGAAGCACCTGGGCCGGCGGCATTTGGGGTGTCCCCATGGCCTGCTTCAGGAAATGCAGCACAACGATGATGCGCGTGAAGGCGGTCGTCAGGATGAGGAGTGCCGGGGCCAGCGAAAGAACCGTCATGAGGAACAGGATCTGCAGCGTGACGGAAACATCTTCCGGCTTCGTTGCTTTGCCCACCTCAAGGGAAATTTTCGGCATCGGGAGGGTTTTCTGCTGCGCAGGCAATTCTGCGGCCAGCACTGCAAACAACAAACACACAACAGCTATTCTTTTAATCATGGTACCTTGTCGAGTAATCGGCGCGTCCCTGCGGTTTCAACTCCGATGCTACGAATGCGCTCCTTTGTCGGCTGCGGAAGCGATCCCCGGCTTGTCTCCTCGCCAGAGGATAACGTTGAACGGCCTGTGGAAAAAATCACCGAGTGTTTCGGCGGTGTGAAGTCGCTGCTTGAAGCTCAGGACTTTTGAGTCTTTCTGTTTTAAGGCGGATTCCTGGCGCTCCTCCAGAGTCTGGATGACGGCAGCATCATCAATTTCACCGACAGACTGGATTCCCTGCTCCGTCGAGCTGATCACCATGACCTTGTTCAGAACCTTGACTACATACAGCGTCCGCTTCGGTTGCAGCATCTTCTGGCTCAACACCTCGATATCGACCAGATTTGACCTGCTCCCGGAGCCAACGGTGGAAAACTTCTTCAAGGCCATCAGCGTCAGGACCATCAGCCCCAGGACCGCGATGAGCGAGAAGATCGTTTTGACGAGTGCGAATTCCATTCCTACTTCCCGAGTCCTTTCACCCGCTCCGACGCCTCGACAAGGCTCGTAATACGGATTCCAAAATGTTTCTCGATGACGACAACCTCTCCCTCGGCCATCTTCTTCCCGTTGATAAGGATGTCAACAGGCTCGCTCGCCAGCTTCTCGAACTCGACAACCGAGCCGCGCTGGAGATCGAGGATATCCTTGATCAGCATCGTGGTGCGGCCGAGTTCGATGGACACCTGGAGCGTCAGATCCATCAGCATATCCATCTTGCGATCCTTCGTCCCGCCACCGGGACTCGGATCCAGCCTCTGGAACTGCGCTGACTGAACCTCTGCCGCCACTGCTGCCGGCTGAGCTGCTTCTACGGTCTGAGCCTGCTCAGCGGCAAACGCTTCGAGCATCATTTCTTCGGCTTTTGCTTCTGCATCATTTGCGTCCATTGTTCTATCTCTTTATTGATGGTTATTGAGACTCTTTGTG
>DATJQB010000330.1:0-23207 GCA_035506075.1 Bacteroidota bacterium
GCTCCCGTCACTACTGCGGCTACGTCGCAGAGCCAGTCGGGATTCAGCGCCAACTGGAATACGGCCGCGACGGCGACGGGGTACAAGCTCGATGTTGCAACTGACAATGGTTTCACAAACTATGTGTCGGGATTCGCGGATCTCAATGTGAACAACGTTACGACATATTCTGTGTCCGGTCTGGCCCCGGGGACAACGTACTACTTCCGCAGCAGATCATACAACGCGTCGGGCACCAGTTCCAATTCCAACATTCAGTCAGCCGTCACCGTCCCTGCAAATCCGACTTCGACGGCGGCAACATCCCAGGCAGAAACTGGCTTTACTGCGAACTGGATCGCAACGACCGGGGCGACAAAATATTATCTCGATGTTTCGACTGACGGCGGGTTTGGGAGCTTCGTTGGATCCTATAACGCGAAAGATGTGGGGAACGTGACGACGACGGCGATCACAGGGCTCTCCGGCGGTACAACCTACTACTACCGGGTGCGGTCAGCCAACGGCAGCGGAACAAGTGGAAATTCGGGGAGCATTGCAGCGATCACCATCCCGGCCGCTCCTGCCGCTTCAGCAGCAAGCAATGTAACGACCACGAGCTTCAGCGCAAATTGGTCAGCCGCAAGCGGTGCTACAACGTACTATCTCGACATTTCAACCGATCCATCGTTCGGAAGCTTCGTCGCCGGTTATAGCAACAAAGACGTGGGCAACGTCGTCACGTACTCGCTGACCGGCCTCACCGCGTACTCATCCTATTACTACCGTGTCCGGGCGGGCAACGCAAGCGGGACGGGAACGAGTTCCTCGGTGATGGCTGTGGTCGGCGTTCCGACACTCAACGCCGCTTCATCAGTGTCTGCAACAGGATTCACTGCACACTGGACTGCTGTCACTGGCGCAACGGCATACTACATCGATGTGGCAACCGACAACGGGTTCACTTCCTTTGTTACTGGATACGCGAACAAGAATGTCGGAGATGTAAGCACCTGCAGTGTGGCAGGGCTGAGTGTTGGGACATTCTACTATTACCGCGTCCGCTCGTCCAATGCGTACGGAACAAGTACAAGTTCCGCCGTCACGAGCACTGTCACAATCGCTGCCAGTCCGGTCGCCACAGCGGCGACAAGCGTGCTCGCCACGAGCTTCAGCGCCAATTGGGGTTCCGTAACGAATGCCACAGGGTACTACATCGACGTCGCGATCGACTCTCCCCTTGTGACGTTTGTCAGTGGGTGGGAGAACAAGGACGTTGGCAATGTGACGACATCTGCCATCAATTCGAACATTGTGGGTGGGATGGTTTGTTACTACCAGGTACGCGCTTACAACGCGAGCGGGAGCAGCGGAAGCTCCAACGTTATCGTAGTAAGCACCCAGCCGCCGCCACCAGTGTTGAACACAGCAAGTGCGAACGCGCCGACAAGCTTCACGGTGAACTGGAACGGTCTGCCGGGCGCAACAAAGTACTTCGTGGACGTCGCCACAGATAGCACCTTCTCGTCATATGTCTCCGGCTATTCCAACAAGGATGTCGGTGCAACGACTGCATGCTCAGTGACGGGGCTGACTGTAGCCACGACGTACTATTACCGGGTCCGAGCGTCATTCCCAAGCGGAACGAGCCCAAGCTCGGATTTCGGCAAGTCGGTGACCTCGCCAGCAAATCCGGTCTCGACTGCAGCGACAAACATCGGGGAAACAAACTTCTCCGCCAACTGGAACAGCTCAGCGGGAGCCAACGGGTACTACCTGGATGTCGCGACAGATGCCGGATTTGCCAACCTTGTGCCGAGCTGGCAAAACAAGGATGTCGGCGCGGTGACGACAATTTCAGTGAACGCGAACATAGCGGGCGGCACGACTTACTACTACCGGGTTCGATCGTACAACACAGGGGGATCGAGCGGAAGCTCCAACGTCACGAGCGTCTTGACAATACCTCTCGCGCCCGTGTTGAATGACGTTTCACCGACTTCGGAATCGAGCGTGACGATCAATTGGTCGGCATCAGTCGGTGCGACCCGATACTTTCTCGATGTTGCCAGCGTTGCAACTTTTGCGAGCTGCCTGAGCGGATATTCTAATTGCGACGCCGGGGCCGGAACTTCCTTTGCGGTTAGCGGCCTCTCGACCGGAACCATCTACTATTTCCGTCTGCGCGCATACAACGCGAGCGGAACGAGTCAAAACTCAAATGTGAAAGCGTCGAGCACCGTCCCGGATGCCCCGGTCGCCCTGGCCGCGACAGCGGTCACTTCAACGAGCTTTACCGCTCATTGGCATTTCGTATCCGGCGCCGATGGCTACTCCATCGACGTTGCAACCGATCCCAATCTGACAAACCTCGTCAGCGGCTGGGCAAACAAAGACGTAGGCGATGTAGCTTCCATCGAGGTTGACGCAAACATTGCCGGAGGCACGACCTACTATTATTGTGTGCGCGGGTACTCCTATGGCGGAGTGAGCGGCAGCTCCAACACGGTCAGCGTCCTAACGACTCCTGCGGCGCCTTCATTCAGCAGCCTAAAACCAGCTTCGGATTCGAGCATCGCGTTGATCTGGAATCCGTCTCCCGGCGCAGCAAAGTACTATCTCGATGCCGCGGCCGACGCCGCCTTCACTCAATTCGTGAGCGGACTCAGCAGCAAGGACGTCGGGAATGCGACATCGTATCTGGTGTCAGGCCTTTCAGCTGGAACCACCTACTATTTCCGGGTCCGTGCAGCCAACACCAGCGGAATGGGACCATACTCGGACGTCCAGAGCAATGCGACCATTCTCAGGGCGCCAAGTGCTCTGGCCGCGTCTGCTGTGACGACAACCAGCTTCAACGCCAATTGGACCGTCGCCACAGGAGCCAGTGGGTATTTTGTGGATGTTGCCAGCGACATGGCATTTACAAGCTTCGTGCCGAACTGGCAGAACAAAGACGTGGGCAACGCAACTGGTGCCACAGTGAGCGGCGGGATTGCCGGAGGCACGACGTACTACTACCGCGTGCGCGCTTATTGTCCAACCGGAACCAGCGAGAATTCCAATGCAGTCACAATCTTGACTGCACCACCGGCACCTATCGTGAGTGACTCGATATCGATCGCAGAGACGAGCTTCAGCATACAGTGGGGGATCGCTACTGGAGCCGCGAAGTACATCCTCGATGTTGCTACCGACAGTGCCTTCACCGTATATGCGGATGGATTTCGGGGAAAGGATGTCGGCGCAGCGACGAGCCTCGTGGTCTCCGGCCTGAAGGGAGGCACACCTTATTTCTGGCGAGTGAGCGCATCGAATGCCGGCGGAACCAGCGCCTGGTCCGGTATCATGAAGGTTACAACACTCCCTCCATACCGCATTGTTTCCGGCAGGATGAGTTACGCAGGAAGCGGGAGGTCTACCATCCGCGGCGCAGACATCTCTCTTACTCCTCTTCCATCGGGACAACCGGTATTCACGAAATCAGACAGTCTGGGCTGCTTTAAATTCGTCAATATTCTTCCTGGCAACTATGCTCTCTCTGCCTGCAAGACCGGTGGCCATCCAACAAACTACGTTAACGCTGCCGATGCGTTAATGGCAGCTCTCTACTCCATCGATCCGGTATGCTCACCGCTGACATTGGTGCAGAGGCTTGCTTCGGATGTCAACAACGACGGCATTGTGAATTCAGCCGACGCCCTGCAGATTGTCCTGCGTTACACAGGAATCATCTGCTCGTTCCAGAAGGGTGATTGGCTCTTTGTGACTGACAGCTCATCGTTCGCTGTTGGCGCCACGAACTGCGTAAACAACATGGAGTTTATTGCGGTCGGCGATGTCAATTGCGACGCCCTTCCTGCCGGCTCGTGCTTCGCGAAACAGGGAGCGCCAGCACTCTCGGCGGTTCTCCATCCGGGCACGTCAATGAAAGTAAGATCCACCGAGGAATTCGAAATCCCCATCCGCCTCACGTCCGCGGCCACACTCGGCTCAATGTCAATGCGAATTCAATATCCGACTGATGCAGTCACGTTCATGGGTGTGCGCGGGCCCGATGGAATCGTCAGCGGTGGTGACAGTAGCGTGGCCGTCGTTGCATGGTTCAGCGCTGACAATCCACTGAAGCTGAAAGAGAACGACGTTCTCCTGAGCCTGCGCTTCAAACCGGTCAAGGACGCTGCAAACTTCACCCTCACTCTTGACCCATCCAGTCAGCTGACGAACGATAAAGCATCGATACTCCATGGCATCGATTTGACTGTTCCGCCCGTGGAAGTGTTGCTACCGACAGAGTTTGCCCTCGAGCAAAACTATCCGAACCCGTTCAACCCGAGCACGACAATTTGGTATAGCGTTCCGACCGAGTCAAAGGTCACATTGACGATCTACGACATCTGCGGTCGTACTATACAGACACTGGTGCAGAGACAGTGTGTTGAGGGGAGCTATCCAGCAAGGTGGGAAGCGACAAACATGCCGAGTGGAGTATATTTCTGTCGTATGGAGGCGGTGGGCGTCACGACGAAGCGCTCGTTCACGGCTACGAAAAAGCTCGTGCTGGTGAAATAACCTGATGCCCGGCTCGATTGCCGGGCATCTGTGTGCCGGCGGTTCCAATCCTTCGAGCTGCTTGATGAATAACTGCAGTCTCTCAAGCATCTCTTCTTCCGCTCGGACCTGGAAGAGTTGCCGGGTCGAAGATGGAATACGCGACGTCCTTATGACCCTTTGTGTTGTTCGAGGAGTCTTCGGATCTGCGTGAGTTCGCTCTCGATTCTGTCCATTTGTTCTGTGTGCGTCGTCCAAATCTCGCTTCTCTTCAGAGTTTGCCTCTCCGCCATCTGCGGCGCCCGAACCACCTTGTCCATAAAATACCCCAGCAACCATACGCTCACAAACCCCAGCGGTACGATGACAGTGAGGAGTGAGCTCAATTTCGGGATACCGAAGAATATCTGAAGTTTGTCACTCGCGGTGACAATGAGCAATGCGAAATTGATCACGACAAGAAACGACTGTCCAAGGTCGAACCGGTACTTCTGTGCGAAGAAGGTTTCACGCCAACGCGCGAAGTGTGAGCGAATGCTGTAACGATTTGATGTGTTTTCGCGATTCATGCGAAGTTCCTTGCCATATGAGGAAACGAATGTTCTGCTTGGCTCTCACATCCATCATGAGTCACCAGCCACGAAACCTCCTTGATGCGGTACTGTGCACTGTTGCAAGAGACCAACAGATCACGCTGACCTCCCATTGCCGGACATATGAGTTAGAGCGTTACCATGCACATCTGGAAAGGAGGCTCAATGTGATTGTAAGGCTGTATTCGCGCAAAATCAATGTGGGCCTCTGAAGGCATGTCATACTACGAAGTGGGGTTCGTCGAAAAATAAAATCGCGGGGGCCGTCATCCGATCCTCTCTTTGAGGTGAAAAACCATCGTCGTCCTGAACCTGGCCAGCTTTTTCGTTTCGCTCTAGCATTCGGCTCCGTTTGTTACCCTGGATAAGTGACACACCTCCGTACCGAGCATGGACAACGACTATCATGAAAATGGATCGTTCGCTTGATCAAGACGACAACTATTTGTCATTTTTGGCTCACGCTGTGCTGTGGAAATAAGAGACCGATGCCGAAAATATGTGTGGAGGCGATGAAGCTTCGATCGTCGGACACTTCCGGCGGCCATCACATGCGGCATACTGCCAGTAGAACGACACTTGAAGCAAATTCCCAGGTAAAAATCAGTCTTGCCTCAAAATGTCCCATTTCGTATATTGTACTTCCGAGTTGAAGGCTTCGAATCGGATCGCGGTTCAGGCTTACGGCCCGGGAAGGGTAACGAAATCGCTTGTTTGCCCCGTGGTGTAATTGGCAACACGTCTGACTCTGGATCAGAAAAGTCTAGGTTCGAGCCCTAGCGGGGCAGCACAATAAAGTGAGATTGTCGATTGCAGAAGTTTTGGACTCGAAACTCGAGGTTTGAGTTTCGATTTTTTTATCCCCGACCTCTACAATCTTCAACCATCCTTCTACAATTGCTTTGGCCCTATCGTCTAAAGGCTAGGACGTGGCCCTCTCAAGGCCAAAATACGGGTTCGAAACCCGTTAGGGCTACGCGAAAATGACAGAGGTTAGCGATCCGCCGAAGGCGGAGAAGCTAACCTCTTTGTCATTTTCCGCGTCCCGTCGAGCGCCTACCCGCCACAATGTACCTAAAGGCAGGCGGGAAGCGAGACGGGACAGCGAAACAGTATCTGCATCAGCGCACGCGTGAAACTGAAAGAGGCAATTCCGGTCAGCCGGGATTGCCTCTTTCGCGTTGGGGTCTGCTCACGTGACACCCGCCCCTCCGCATGGCCCCTCCCTCTCATTCCCACGAGGTTCGACACAATTGGCTCCCTGCTCTTGGACACAGTCCCTTCTTGGATCGTGATCTCCAATAGAGTCAAGGAGTCGAGATCGAAAACGATGGACGAGTCGGCAGCTATGCGCTAACAAATCTGAGCGACGGGGTCTTTGCATCGCCCAGATGTCATTTCGATACAAAAACTGAGATCCCACGCAGCGGGACGTCCCGCCTCTCAGCCTGCCTGCCGCAGGAAGGGATTCCACATATGGCTGGATTCAAAGAGCGGAATAAGAAACGCACAGCCGCCGTTGTTCAGATGAGGTGGCAACTACGCCGAAGCGAAGGAGCGCACGGGGTGAGGCGGGTTAGCGGAAACCAAATCCGTATGCAATGATTGAGATGCGGTACGAAGCGGTGAGAGCGACTGGGGATCGAACACTGAGCGGCTCCATAGCAATGGCTTTTCAGAGAAGCTGCACGTTCATGCCTGCGCACGATGCGATCAACCCCTGCACCTCGCATCTCGTCGTGCTAGGCAACGTTGTCATGATCCACGGTGATGACGACACTTCCTTTTTTTTGTCCCTTCTCTACATACCCGTGAGCCTCGGCAGTCTGTTCCAACGCATATCGCTTATCAATGATCGATTTGATCTTTCCCGCCTCGACAAGTTCCTTCACAGTAGCCAGACCTTCACTCGTTCCTGCTCCAACAGCACATACCACTCGCTTCCTGTGTGACAGTCTGGTCCATAGCATTTGAAACAATTGTCTCGTCTTGAAGCTGACGTACAGATGGATTCCCTTCGGCTTGAGTGAACCGTTGCACCGTGAAAACGAACCCTTGCCCAAGATATCAACTATCAGATCGTAGGTTTCACCGTTTTGTGTGAAGTCCTCTTTAGTATAGTCAATGACCCGATCGGCTCCCAGAGATTTCACGAATTCTAATCTCGAAGTACCGCATACCCCGGTGACCTCTGCGCCGAAATGCTTGGCGAGCTGTACTGCAGCTGACCCTATCCCGCCACTGGCTCCATTGACCAGAACCTTCTGCCCCGGCAGGATATTCCTTTTTCGAAGCAAACTCAACGCCATGGTTGCACCATAAGGAACGACGGCAGCTTCCTCGGAGGTCATATTGGCCGGTTTTGTTGCGACGCACGCGTCTGCCGGAAGACAGACATACTCCGCATAGGCGCCCATGTTCTGACCGAGGTATCCAAAAACCTCGTCCCCTTTCCTGAACCGTTTTACTTCCTTGCCTGCAGCTTCAATTTTCCCGGCGAACTCACTCCCGAGGATCGAGATCCTTGGTTTCCAGAAACCAAAGTACATTCTCGCAAACAGCCAGAAGATCAAAGGCATATTGAATCTGCCGAGAGGCATCCCTCGAAAATTGCGGGCAATAATATCCCCGTAGTTCACTGACGTCGCATGTACTCGTATCAGGATTTCGTTGTCCCTGGGAACAGGCTTCGCCACCTCTTTGAGCTGCAAAACACCCGGTGGTCCATAGTCTGTGTACACAATCGCTCTCATGAGTTTCCTCCAGGACTACGATGATCCGATGATTTCAAACCCGTTACGGTAGCCTATCCTATGAGTCTGTAGGATCAACATGTGTCTTGAGGCCTGGTGGTGGCGAGTGCTGCCACACACCCTCATTCTTTCTGAGACTTCTCGAGATGGATCGTGAAGGCAAAACGATTTCCGAAGAATGCTCTCTCCTGAAATCCTGCTACACTTGCCAACCTCAGGATTGTGACCCGGGCTTGGTAGTGTGGATCGAGCATGATCTCAGTGACTGAGAGTATGCCTCCCGGCTTAAGGGCGCGGTGGATTTCGTTCAGTGCCGATTGGCGATCCGGAATCTCGCCGAGGACGGTGACAAGTACTACGCGGTCATATTCCTCGCTTCCTAACTTCCCCGCCCCGAGTGCCTGTTCGACGAACCTGATGTTCGTCAAGTGGGCCCTTCGAGCCTTGTCCATTGCCCGTCGTAGCATACGCGGCTGCATATCAAGTGCAACGACCTCGCCCTGTGATCCAACTGCGCGCGCAAGCGGAATCGTCACTCTCCCTGGCCCACAACCAGCATCGAGAACTCTCATCCTCGGTTGCAGATCCAGCAGACGGACAATGTCTCGGGCACTATAGTTCTTCGCCAAGGGGTTGTCTGCTTCCACCAGCCATGCCAACCACGGTGGACATGGCAAAGAGAAACGGCGCGAAGAGATGCGCCACGCCACCCCAACGACGAGAAACAAGATCACGATAACGAGAGAGATCTGAAATGCCATCGTCATAGCCTACCTCGCTAGGTTGTCCTGGAAGTTGCGGACAAAGTACTTCTTGCCCTTCTTCACGACTGCAAAACCCTCTTTTGTAAGGAGCCTCCGCTGCATCAACGCACCCCCGGGATATTTCTCGTTGAGTTCACCATCGGCTTTGAGCGTTCTCCAATAGGGAATCCGCAAATCTTTTCCTCCCTCATTCATTTCCTCAACAGCGTTGGCGATTGTCATAATGAAGATCCCCGTCGTGAGAGAACAGCAACCTTTCACGTTGTGCTTCCTGGCGATCTTCTGGCAGATTTGGGTGATGGTGATGAGCTTCCCTTTGGGCACCCGTTTCATGAACGGGATAATCTCCGAAGGATTCACCAGTACGACATCATCACCCTCGTTCGCTCCCATCTTGTGAACAGCGTTGTAGCATGGAAACCGCTTTTCGAGTTTCAGGATTTTGGGGAAATTCTCCTTGTCTGCCATCTTCTCTTGCCACGTTTTTCGCATGGGAACCTCCACTCTTCCAGTCAGCAATTGGAACAAAGGTATTGTGCCCCGATAGAACGATCTTCATCCATTGGATCAATGCGAACTCATGTTCGCAATAATCTGTATTACAAACAGAACCAGCATGATGATGCCGTTTGTCCGGGCTTGTTTCCAGCTCATGACGACGAAGCCATAGTTCATCGCGAGATAGAGCACGATATACGGAACGAGCAGTCGCCAATCATCCCGGAATGGGATCTTCAGGATGAATTCGTAGATCCCTTCGAGGGCCAGAAACGCAAGGAAGATTCCCAAAAACACGGTGAGCTGCACAGCAGGTTCTTCGCGTTGAACAAGGAACAACGTGTACGCTGCAGGTAGCGCAAGAAGGAGATAGAGCCATCCGCAGGATTGCAGCAATGCGAGATGGTTCCTACGAACGAGGAAGATTGCGATCAGCAATATGTTGTTCGCGATTCCGAGGAAGAAAAACCACCGCTGTGCCATGTGCATGAACCCCCGTGTCAATTCTGAAGCAGTGGTTCCCTGTTTCGCCAGATCGATGCAACCATGAAAGCGGCCCAGCAAGTGACAGCGATAAAAAGGAGGGCATCGGTGAGTGGTCCGACCGGCGACTGATACTGCAGCTGTTTGTGAACGATGAGGTCGTAGACGACCATATTGACGCCTCCGATGCACCCATACATCCAGAATCCACCAAGAACCATACCGGTTACAAGCGCCCAAGGCCGCATACGCAAAAGGCCGATGCCTGTCGCTACCGCGAGGAATGATGCGAGACCCTCTGAGATGAGCGGTACGTTCCGCAATGGCATACCGTCGATGAGGTACTTCGTCCAGTATGCAATCATCATCAATCCAAGGCAAAGGTTAACTATTGAGATGGAAGTCAGGATCCGGGGTCGTGGATGAGTCATGGTCACTCCGGCATGGGTTGAAGTGTCGAATCCACTAGGCTAGCCTCAACTGTCTCGGAAGAGGCTGATGTCTTGATACAGAGACTGAGACGGCGCTGGAGGACTCCAACATATCAAATCATGCAGCGAGTATCAATGACCAACAACCGTTGCTCTCTCAGCATACCTCTGGAAGGCGGCCAGCCTCAGAAGGAAGATTTTTTCAGCCGATAGATACTTAACAGAATGATAACGTGTGACCACGGAATTGCCACGCAGCAACAAATTCTCAAACGTGATAATGCTATCGAAGCAATTGAACATTTGAAAAAAAGAGCGTACCTAAGGCGGGAGTATGAAGTGCGTGAGTAGGAGGTAGTGGAGCATGAGGTATGTGAGCAACAAAGTAGGAAGCATGAAGCAAGCAGTAATAAGAGGGCAGAATGCAGACTGAAATCAATTTGATGAAGCCTGAGGAAGATGTTGCGCAACAGCAAACGAAAAGCGTTTCTTTGGCTTTGTGGACGAGTTTTACATCACGGTCAAGGATCATCGTTGCGTGCGTTGTTCTACCGGCAATTGCTTCGTTATCTTGCTCCAACCCGCAGCCCTCTCTCCGCTCAGTGAAGTTCGCAGCTGCAGTGCGACACTCCGCCGCACGGAGCCAGGTCTACCTTTCAGGGAGCGGTCCCCAGCTGGGCAACTGGAATCCGTCAGGCGTGCCGATGAGTCGCGAATCGGACTCGCTCTGGTCGGTGACACTCTCGTTCCCGAAAGGCGAAAGGATTGAGTACAAAGTGACCGCCGGGTCGTGGTGGACTCAGGCAATCGATAGCAGCGAGCGTGTCTATGATAACATCTCTCTGACGGTGGAGAAGGACACGACCGTCACCGTGCAGGTCTACGATTGGCTCAACTGGATGTCCAACGGCAGGCCCGTTCTGACTGCGACGCGGTTCCGTCCAAATCGCCAGAGTTTCAGCCTCGATGGGCTCTGGAGATATCATCCGGGGGACGATGCAGCGTGGTCCAGCCCGGCGTTTGACGACAGCGGTTGGGCTGTCACAGATCCCTTCATCCGATGGACGCGGCCGTCAGATCCACAATGGAACGGCAAGGGATGGTTCAGGTTTCACGTGTATGCCGATTCATCACTTTGGAATGCGACGCTGGCAATCCGCATTGAGCAGTTGGGCGCATCACAGATTTTCTACAACGGCAGGCTCCTCTACTCATTTGGCCAAATCGGCTCCGCGACCGCACCGTACAAGCCGAACGCAATGACCTGGTGGCAGGAATTCAGGGTCGATCCACAATATGACCAGTTGATCGCCGTCCGCTATGCCAACAACGACTGGAGAAGGCTGCAAGGCATGGCGTATACACCTGGGTTTCTGATCTCGCTGAAGGACCTGAACTCGGCCTTTCGATCTGCGGTCGACGTCAGACGGAATGCTGAGCGGCAGATGGTCTTCACGTTGATACCGCTTATCCTCGCCCTCATCCATCTCTCGCTCTATGGCTTTCTTCGGAACCAGCGGCAGAACCTCTATTACGCATTCTGTATGCTGGGATTTGCTGGTCTGACTTTTTTCAGCTATGAGCGCGACCTCACTGTTGATGTCGGTCAGATCATCCTTTTCACCAAGCTCGGGGGGTTCTCGGTTGCGGTTGCCATTCTCTCTGGCGCGTTCACCGGCTACGAATTGAGATATAACGGGTTGCCGAAGAGAGCATTCATACTCGTCGGTATGTTCCTGCTCGCGACTTCATTCATTGTGCTGGACTTCTCGCCCGGACACGTCACGACCACTAACTACATCTTCTTCGGTTTGACGACGCTCGAAAGCGTGTACTCAGTCTTTGGCGGGAAAGCGCGTCGCTTCCACGGCGGATGGATTATCCTTGCCGGGTTCCTTGCCCTGAGCACGTTCATCTTGATGCAGCTCCTTATCGACTACAATGTCATCACACCTACCGCCGCGACGAGCCAGGTGTACGTCTATGGGATGCTGTCCCTGGCCATTTCTATGTCGGTATTCCTTTCGTATAATTTCGCCCGCGTGAACAAGGATCTGGAATTCCAATTGGACAACGTCAGGCGGTTTTCCGAGAAGGCAATCGAGCAGGAGCGTATCAGTCATACGCTTGCACTGGAGCGCAAGGCGATCGAGTTGGAGAGCGATCGCAAAAGCAAAGAGCTTGAGTCCGCCCGAGCTCTGCAGCTCTCTCTCCTTCCGCAGAAGGTTCCACAAATCGAGGGATTGGACATTGCCGCGATGATGAGGACTGCTACCGAAGTCGGCGGCGACTACTACGATTTCTTCATTTCCGGGAAGAACGCACTGACAATAGTAGTGGGAGATGCCACGGGACACGGTCTGAAAGCGGGCAACCTGGTAACGGCGACGAAGGGTCTGCTGAACATCCTCGCACGGACAGAGAAAGTTGAGGAGATCCTCATTGAAGCAAACCGGGCCATCAAGGGTATGAACCTGCGCATGCTCACGATGTGCCTGGCAGTTGCTCGTGTTGAGGGTACCACTCTTCGATATAGTTCCGCCGGAATGCCTCCGCTTTTGGTCTCCCGGGCGCGCACGAAGCAATGCGAAAAACTCGTGCTGAAAGCGATGCCCTTGGGGGCTGTCGATCACTTCCCCTACACAAGTCTCTTTGTGACCTTACGCCCTGGTGACGCTGTGGCGATGGTGAGTGACGGCCTGCTCGAGATCTTCAATGCCGCCCAGGAAACGTTCGGGATCGAGAACGTGATGAAGTCCCTGGAGCACTTTGCAGGGGAATCTGCTGATCGTATCGTCCAGGGTCTCTATGAGGATGGGAAAGCATGGGGCGGAGGCGCTCCTTTGGCCGATGATCTGACAATCGTCGTTTTCAAACTGGCCGGGACTCAACCCTCGCCATTGAAGAGGCATGGTACCAGGAATCGAAAAGTGTGACCGCATACAGGTCTGCGAACGCTGCGTTCCGAACCTATGGAGAAATGCACATGGTGGGAGAAGAAGAATCAGCCGAATCAAAGCAGCGACAAGGGAATGCTTTGTCAAACGGCATCGCACTTGGCATTGCAATCGGAGTGACGCTTGGAGTAGTCTTTGATGACATTGCCATTGGAATCTGCACTGGGGTTGCTCTCGGCGCAGCAATCGGGTCCTGGCCGAGCTGGGGGAAGCAAAAGATAGAAGGCCATGGATGAAGTAGTTCTCCAGCCAGCGAGTCTTAGTCACTGTCTCTGCGGCACGCCGTGAGGTCCTGCGGGACGGACCTATGGATGTCGTCCCATTTATTCAAAAGGGATGAATTGTGCAGTGATACTTCGGATGCTGGCTGCGGTGCCCGCTGACGCCACTCAGTAGTTTTTGGGATGGATGATCTACTCCATACCCGCCACCCTCTCTCTCCCGAGACGCTCTCATCGATGAATGCCGCACATTGACGTTCATTGATATTCCTCGCCCTTTTGCATACATTCGAGGAAGAACCACACATCGCTATGAACCTACTTCGCAGAATCAGACATATAGCGTACATAGGGTGGATGACGTTTGCCCATGCCCTCGCCGTCGTCAATACCACGGTCATCCTGACGCTTGTCTACTTCTTTCTCATCGGGCCATTCTCCATCGTTGTTCGGATGCTTGGCAAAGATCTTTTGGGGCACAGCATCAGCCGCACGGGTTCGTTCTGGAAGCCCAAAAGGCCCGTTCCACACACCCTCGATCAAGCCCGCCACCAGTTCTGAGTCTTTCATGAACATTCTCGGAGTATCGTGTTTCTATCATGATGCCGCTGCCGCGATTGTTCAGAACGGCCGACTCACTGCGGCAGCTCAGGAAGAACGGTTTACCCGCAAGAAGCACGACCAGTCCTTCCCCAAACACGCAATCGACTTTTGTCTGAAGCACGCTGGCCTCCAGCCTCAAGATATTGACTACGTGGCCTTTTATGACAAACCCCTCACCAAGTTCGACAGGATTCTCCAAACGTATATTGCTAGTTTTCCAAGAGGCTTGCCTTCCTTCCTCAAGGCGGTGCCCATCTGGATCAAGGAGAAGATCTGGATTCCACAGACATTGAAGAGCGAAATCGACGGTGCTGGGGAAGTCCTTTTCGCCGAACACCACATCTCACACGCTGCGAGTGCTTTTCTCGTCTCTCCCTTCGAAGAGGCAGCCATCATCACAACTGACGGCGTCGGCGAATGGGACACGACGACCTATGGTGTCGGACGCGCCACGGACATTCAATTGAGCAACTGCATTGAATTTCCACATTCCTTGGGATTGTTGTATTCGGCATTCACATATTATCTCGGATTCAGAGTAAACAGTGCGGAATACAAGGTGATGGGGTTGGCACCGTATGGAGATCCTCATTTCTACGACCTCATCACGCGGGAGCTCGTCCACATCGCAGACGACGGAAGCTTCAGGTTGAACATGAAGTATTTTACGTATGAGTACGGGCTGAAAATGTTGGGAAGAACATTCGCCCGCATTTTTGGGGAACCGATAAGAGAACCGGAATCGAAGTTGACGCAGTTTCACAAGGACGTGGCAGCATCACTCCAGAAGGTTACGGACACCATCATGGTGAGCATGGCGCAGAATGTCGGCAAAGAAACAGGAATGAAGTACCTTTGCCTCTCGGGCGGGGTTGCACTCAACTGCGTTTCAAACAGCAAAATTCTGGAAAACTCTTCTTTCGCAGATATTTTCATTCAACCGGCAGCAGGAGATGCTGGAGGGTCCATCGGCGCGGCATACTACGTCTATAATACTATCCTCAAAAATCCGCGGACATACGTGATGAACGATGCCTTCCTCGGGCCGGAATTCTCCGATGAACAAATAGAGGAACTCCTGAAATCGAAAAATGTGGAGTATTGCCGATGCTCCCGACAAGAGCTTCTTCAGAAGACAGCCCGATTTATCGCGGACCAAAAAGTTGTGGGATGGCTTCAGGGGCGAATGGAGTTCGGACCCCGGGCTCTCGGAAACCGAAGCATCTTGGCAGACGCACGCAATCCCAGGAATCAATCCGTTGTCAATCTGAAAATCAAGTTTCGTGAAAGCTTCCGACCGTTTGCTCCGACAGTATTGGAAGAGAGAACAAAAGACTACTTCGAATTTGACCGGCCGAGTCCGTACATGCTTTTTGTTGCCAACGTGCGTCCAGACCGGCGAACGATACCATCCGTCACACACGTCGACGGTTCCGCCAGGCTTCAGACAATCGCCCGTGACCAGAATCCTCTCTACTATGATTTGATAGCAGAGTTCGATCGGCAGACTGGCTGTCCCGTGATCATCAACACATCCTTCAATGTGCGCGGTGAGCCGATTGTGTGCACGCCAGCGGATGCATGGCGCTGTTTCATGAGAACTGAGATGGATATCCTTGTCATGGGAAGCTTCATCATCGAAAAGGACAATCTCGGATCCTACACGGAAACAACCGAGGAGGAATTTGAACTAGATTGAGGATTCCATGAACAAATTGAAAAGCTTGCGGAACAAGCTGACAATCTTCGGCGAACTTTGGGCGTTCATGCGGACTCGAAAGAAGTGGTGGCTGGGACCGATCATCTTCGTTCTGCTCCTTTTGGGATTGGTTATCATTTTGACGCAAGGATCCGCTCTCGCGCCCTTCATCTACACCCTGTTTTGATGAGGAAAGAAGCTTCGGAAGGAAGAATATGGCGGAAGGCATTACACAACCGGGCTGCTGAAGATGGGATTTCTGCGGCAGTGCGGAAGGATCGTTGCATCGAACGACAAGCGTCCTACAGCGTGGTCCTTCCTCCCGATTGCCCGTGGAACGATGAGCAGATGCGCCAACCTCGAGATGGGAATGATCTCTGTAAGCCCCCGATGACGCCCAACAAGAGTCCCTTCAACAATGTCATCGGATCAGCAGCTCCCGATCAAGAAATGGATTGTACAGCCGTCGACGTACCAAGAATTCCATAGAAGAAACCACGAGAAGCAAGGTCGGTGTGCTTCGTCACATTCCCGACGCGACGAGTGCTGCCCCCGACAAGTGATCTAGTCCATTCGAAATCGGTGTCTGCTTTGGAGGCAGGCACGACTGCCTTCTTGAGCTCGTTGAGGCACCAATCTCGAGATTTCTGTTTTGTGGTGGCACTAGTTGTTCATGACTTTCGAGGATTCCCTCAAGACAAGTTCCGTTTCCAGGATCACCCTCTTGGCCGGAAGCAAGATAGGCGATTCAATTTGCCTGATCAATAGTTCGGCCGCTTTCACGCCGATTTCATGCTGCGGTGCTCTAACAGTCGTGAGAGGCACCGGACACATGCTCGCGTAGCTGATGTCGCCGTTGCCGACGACGGAAACGTCGTCCGGCACACCAATCGACAGCTCTCTTAGCGCGGTGATCACCGCAAGCGCCTGCTGGTCATTAAAACACACGATGGCGGTCGGATGCTCCCGCCTTTGCTTTAGTCCGAAGTACTCCTTTGTTCTGGAAAAGCACTCTTCAGACTGAGATCCCATGGGCACGATCATGTCATCGCGAAAGACCAGGGTGCTTTCGCTGAACGCATGCCGGAATCCGTCAATACGCTTCTGTGTATTCGATGAATGGTGCGGTCCGGCGAAATGGACAATCTTTGTGTGCCCGCTGTTGATCAAATATGTGACCACCTTCTTGATTGCCTTCAGGTTATCGACAGCCACCACGTTCGCCTGAATTCCCTCTACGTCTTCCAACAGGACAAACGGGTAGTTGAGTCTCTTGAGCTCGAAGAGATGTTCAATCTCTGACTCTCCTGTAAGCGTGGGGGCAATGATCGTTCCCTTGAAATCTTTTTCAGAGAACAGGTGCGTGAGCTGTTCCTCGGACAAGTGATTGCCTTCCGAGCTCGTGACGATCGCACGGTAACCCCTCGTGTCGGCATATTCCTTCACTCCGATCGCAATAGGCTGATAGAAGGGATCGCTGAAATTTCTAATGATGATGCCGATGCTCCTGTCGTGGGCATCGGGTTTCCGATTTCTTACGAGACCCATGGGGCGATAATTCAGGTTTTGCATGACTTCGAGGACCAAGTCCCGAGTCCGCGGCCCCACCCAAGCCTTCGCACTGATGACGGCTGACACCGTCCCCTTTGAGACGCCGGCCGTTCTCGCAACATCGTCAATCGTAATCCTCTTCATTGCTGTGCTCTTTCAACAAGCAAGTCTATTGACCAGTCGCGATTAATGTCCTTTTGACATTCTGTAGGAGCATGAGACAAAGAACCGCAAGAGAGAACAACAGACCTGAAAGTACGATAGCGCGAAGCCTGCGAGCATCGATACAACGGCTGCAAGGCCTGACACTACGCCACTGACTTCGTACAGCCACTGTGCATCTCGTTCTTCGTCAGTTGACTTCGCCATCTGAATACACGACGGCGCCGGAGTACCCGGCGAAAAGAGGGCCCGCAGAATTGTGAGCAAGCAAACGGACGACCGGACACCCAGACTATTTCCATCTGTCTGTGTAGTGAAAATCAATTTGTTCCCAAGGACGATAGATCCACCGAGGATTCTTCATTTGCGGAACGGTGTGTATGGCCTTGTAGTCACCTGAAATACCGCTCGACAAATGTCAAAAAAGTTGGCCAGTTGGGACCAGTCGTATGCCCTCCTTTATGCTGCCGGAAGGACACGTCGCCCGCAGTGAGCGGAGTCTCGATTGGTGGAAACTCATATGTCCCCAGCCCTTTTTTACCAAGAAGTTCATAGACAGGGCCTGCGTATGCACCGCCCAAGAACATGCCCTTTGCGTCTACCCATCCTCCTTCCATTTCAAAAGAGCCAGCACTGATGAAGACAGGACGTGGTGCGCATAGTGCAACAAGTTCGTGAGCATCGACCGGAAGGTCATTCCGCGTGAGGGGCCCTGCATACCTGAGAAAGTTCCCAGCGAACCAATGATATTCTCCGGAGGATGCGAGATTCTCTATCTGTTCTCCGAAAACACGGCGAAGAATCTTTGCTCCGCCGGCTCCTGAAGACCCGACGAACGCCGCGGCAAACCTTGTATCATAGGCCATCGTCACGAGAGTTGCTTTTCCGTAACGCGACAATCCTTCAATGACAACTTTTTTCGCATCCACCGACGGATCTGTTTCAAAATAGTCCAAGGCCCGGCTTGCGCCCCACGCCCAGGCTCGCAATGCGCCCCAGTCGTCGGGCTTCCTGCGCTTTCCCCTGTTCACGAGTCCAATAATCCCGTTCGTCAATCCCGCTCCCCAGTCCGCCTGGTAACTTGAAGGGACAATGATCGCATAGCCCCAACCTTTCAAGAGAACCAGCTGCTTCCAGTTCGGTTCTTTTGGCGTTCCCGGGGGCGGCTCTGGAAACTTGAACCCGGGAGGAAGCACGAAGCCAAACTCCATGACAACCGGAACCGGTGTCCGAACATGTTCGGGTAAAGTCAGGGTGAGTGGAATCTCGACGGCTATGTCGGGAAACGACGAATTGTCGACATGACCCGAGAGCTTCCTGACAACGACTGGAATGCCCTCAATGGTATCATGAGTGACGCTCAAGATATTCCACTTGACGCCCGGGACATGTTCTGGAACCCGGCCGTACACTTCACGGTCGAACAGTTCAACAAGTTCCGGCCGGCGCCTCTTCCACCAAGTATCCGGATCAACCACTTTCCCGCCATCGATCAAGATCAATGGATCAGGAAGAGAAGTATACTGAGTCGCTTTTGATTCATCGGTATTGGCCGCGTTCGGTGCCTTCGGATTGCCGGAAGGTCCCGGTCGCAGTGAGTCAAGGTGAAGCTGTCCGAGCATGAACCGGTAGTCTTGCTCCGTTGCCGCGCGTACACTGTCCATCTGCTGTTTGCTGAATTGAGCAGTCGCACTGGCGGCGCACAGTATGGTGAAGATCATTATCGATGGTAGCTTCATATGCTGAGCCTTCCGTTTTACTTCATCACCACGAGTTTCTTCGTTTCTGTAAAGGATCCGGCGCTGAGCCGATAGAAATAGACACCGCTCGTAAGATTCCTCGCATCAAACGTCACCTGGTACTGCCCGGGCATCTGCGCGGTATTGACGAGCGTCTGGATCTCCTTGCCCAAGAGATCAAATACCTTCAGCGTCACCTTTGACGTTTGGTAAATGCTGTATCTGATCGTCGTAGCGGGATTGAAAGGGTTCGGAAAATTCTGTTCCAGACTGAACTGCGACGGCAATCCGGAAATCGTCTTCTCCACCGCAGTAGGATTGCTCTTGAGGAACTGAGCCAGCCATGTGAGGGCGGGGCGCCACGAGCCGTCTGCTCTCACCAAATAACACGTGGTCTGCCACTCCTGCCCCTCCAGGTATCCCCAAAGGGTGATGCCTTTGACGCCGGGATGCCTCCACAGAACCGGGAATATCTTCTGGTAAAGTTGCAGCTGCTGGTTGTCGTCCGGGGTCCCGGAATTGCCCAGATTACCGAGATCGAATTCAGAGATATAGACCGGCAAACCTGTCGCCGCAAGTTTGTCGAGGTTACTTTTCAGACTATTTGTATCGGCGCTTTCAAGCTCGAAGCGGTGACCTTGCACTCCAATGCCGTCGATCAATCCCCGGTCCTTCAACAGGTTGATGATTTGAGCGTAGGAAGTTGTCGCAGAGTTGTCATTGATAATGCCGTAGTCGTTGATCAGCAGTTTGGCCTTGGGCAGATATTTCCTGGCAAGTTTGAACGAATTGATCAACCAGTCCCAGCCTGTGGATCCGTTACCGCCAAGCGCATTCTTGTAGTTCGCACGAGCTGGTGACCCGCCTCCGTCAGGCGGGTTGTGCCCCGTGAGAGGTTCATTCACAACATCGATCATATCGATTTTGGGATATCGCTGTCCCACCATCCTGATCCAAGTCTCGATGTAGAAGGCCTGAGTCGCAGAGTCAAGGCCGGAAATCCACGAAGGCTGCTGTTGTCCCCAGATGAGATTGTGATCCTTGAAGATCAACTTGTTGCTGAGCGCGTAATTGTATTGTGCATCCAGGCCGCTCCAGTTCCATCTGTTCGTGTCGCTGGAGGCTGCAATGGAACCCCACTTCCCGGCGTTCCCCGGCGTGAGCTGAGTCCAATAATAGGCGAACACATTGTCCGTGACATCGCCGTACGCATTGCCCAGGAATTTCCCCTGCGTCGTCACGAGAGGCGGGCCTTTGAATATCTTGGTTGTGTCGGGTCCCTGCATGGAGGTCGAACCAGCTTGTACGCTATCAAGGTTTGCGACAGTGAAATACAAGTACGCCTTGCCGAACGCGAGCTTGTCGATATCTAGCCCGTCTTCACGGCTGCCAATCTGGAACGTCTTCGTCAGGCTATCGAGCGACACAATGAATGGCTTCCCCGTTGCTCCCTGGTAGCCGTTCTTCGTCACGTTGACCCACTTCCAAACGCTGTTCCCAAGCGTCCCAGGTCCATCAACATAGGCAGAGGGATCTGAAAAACCAGCACTCGCAAGGCCGTTGATGAAGATCCAGTCGGCGCCCGCAGTATCCTTCTTCGCTCCGAATCCGTTGCCGTAGAAGAAGCTGTCGTCGTCAAATCCGTTTGGTCCGACGCGAACGCGTGCGAAGAGGTTATAGGAACCGGAATCAGCAAATGTCACCTGGCATGTGATCATGCGGCTTGAATCACCCGGGGCGGTGAGACTGGTCCAATTTGTCTTCGGGGATACATAGGTGACACCTCCGGCAGTGAGAACCTGATAGTTGCTGCCAACCTTCCCCGATTCCGCTTCGATGACGACAGGGTTCTTGCCTGCATTCACATCAACGATCTGCAGATTATCGATGTAGATGCTGTTGTCGGTATTCGCCGCATAGCTGAAATGGATGGGTCCTCGAACAAACGTCTGATTGTCACTCACCGTGAACTGCATGGTGAATTTCTGCCACTGAGTTGTAAGAGTAGCAGGCCGGATCGCTTTGTACTCGTTATAGGCATAATTCCCCATCGTGAAATTGACTTGGGCACCTGGCTGACGGGCTTTTGCCCAAATAGAGTAGTTGTACGTCGCACCCGGCTTCACTGGAATACTGTCTGCCACTGCCTGAATATCCCATTGATTTGTTCCGAGGCCGTGAACCGTGACCTTTAGAGCGCGGGTTCCTTGCTGGGCGGTGTCGCTCACTATTTCAAATACCGGAGCCGGACTGATACCTGTTGCAATCTGCAGGAGCCACCCTCTTGCATCCGTTCCGGTCACAACACCAGGGTTGGAGCTTTCAAAGCTCCCATTGGTGACGAGCTGAGCATTCATCACATTGGTCATACTTAATATCATCGTGAAGCACACCAACAGCCGTGCGCCTATGAAAATTCTCGATCTATTCTCCATATGATCCTCCTCCTCGTGTACGTAAATGGTTAGCTGATGCTGCAACGCTCTGACTTCTCGCGATTCTCTCAGGATCAAGGCCGCAGGGCCGCTGGTGCAGCTGCCCTCGTTCTAAACCAATCGAAATCGACATAGCCCCCAAGAGCGTTGGTGGCATAGTTAAACAGACAAAACTTGTTGCCAGTAAAGATCCTCAAACTAAATCTCATGCGTAATGTGTTTCCAATCGGTGTGAAAGTCTGGCCGTCGAGACTGTACGAAAACGATGCAGTACCCGAACCGGGCGCTGCCGCTCCGCCGTACAGTGGAGCAGCACCTGAGCCGTGGATTGCGCTTGCGCGCAGATAGATCGTTGTCCCATCCACTCTGGTGGAATCGATGGTCTTCCCGTTGTTCATCATAACGATGTACCACATTCCGTTCGATTTCTTTGTTCCCACGAAGGCGTACGGATCCTGAAACACGGCGAGCCCCGCGACGTCGCCCTCGTTCATATGGCCGAATTCCATCTTTGTCGTGGCAATACTCGCCAGCGTATCGGCATAGTAAGCGACCATTCTCTGTGTAAGCGTATTGCGGGCTTTCGGAAGACTGTCTGCGACCTTCGCGGTCCGGAGCCTCAGAAATCCTGGCCGCTCAGTGAGAGACCACTTTGCCTGATCCGAGTTGTGGTTCCATCCCCACTGCATCCCCAGATCGGGACGATCAAACTCGTCAGATGTGGGAAGTGTTGTCGCCGGATACACTCGTCCTACGTTCGGCTTCTTGTAGGTGACGACCGCTTTGCCGTTGACACCCACCATCGGCCAGCCGTTCTCCCAGGTCACAGGCTGCAGTGACGGGAAACGACCGAACGGTCCGTTGTCGACAAACAGCATGGTCCACCATTCTCCCGTCTGCGTCTGTATCAATGCTCCCTGATGAATCCCAAAGTTGACGCCGTGAGTTGTGTCCCGAATGACGATCTTCTGTTCGTACGGCCCGTAGATGCTCTTTGAGCGGAGCGCTGCCTGGAATCCGTCGAGACCACCATATGTACTGTACAAATAGTAGTAATCGTTGATCTTGTAGACGTGCGTGCCCTCCAGCCCGCGTCGAATGTCGCCCGTGTAGATTAATGAGTCCTTGCCCTTTGCTGCAAAATTCTCGTCAAGCTCCGTCATGTAGATCTTGCTGTATCCATGCGCCACGTAGATTCTTCCATCATCGTCGAAGAACAGTCCAGGATCATAGAACCCTCTGGGCAGCTTCTTGACTTGCCACGGGCCTTCGGGTCCGTCTGCGGTGTACAGGAATCCACCTTCATCGAGCGTGATGAACAAGAGATAGAACTTTCCCTTGTTATACTTCAGGCTCGTCGCCCACTGACCGTGACCGTACCGGTGACCGCCCTCCAGGTTGTAGCTGGGGTGGAAATCAAACCGCTGGACGACATTGCAGCAATACTGCCAGTTCACGAGGTCGTAGGACTTGAGGATCGGAACACCCGGAAAGATGAACATGGTCGTGTTGACCATGTAGTAAGTGGAATCCACGCGAATAACATCCGGATCCGGAAAGTCCGCCGCTATCACGGGGTTTGTGAATGATCCATCGCCGTTGTCGCTTTGCATTTTCTGAGCCAGGACAGTCGACGGTGTCACCAGAAGAAAAAGCACGAGAGCCGCAGTAATTCTATTCATTGTCGATCATTGAGTAGTTCGATTGAGTTTTGGAGATATGGCCATCCGAGGCTCAGGCGCTCATTGCGCGGTTCATGTTCTCCCTTCCTCAGGATCTGAGTGCTCG
>DATJQB010000331.1:0-14720 GCA_035506075.1 Bacteroidota bacterium
CCTTGTCGCCGTCGATATACGTGATCCTGCTTTTGACCGAGGCCGTGTTCATGAAGGCCGGGTCGTAGCTCATAAGTCCAAAATCGTCATCCTTGACACGAATCTGGCGAAGGTCTGTGGCCCTGATCGTATCGTTCTCGACAGGGACTTCGTACTTTTTTCCGGTCCTATTGTCAACAATGCTCAAAGTATCTGGCATGCAGCATTCCTCTCTGTGACGCAAATCGTTCAATTTTTGCTCTGCGAAGAAACGAAAAAAATGCCTCATCTTCCACCACGTTCTGCGTCGATTTTGACGAACAGACAGCGCTGATTGGCAAGAGTATTCCAGCTTCGCCGACGGGTGAACAATTGACAAATCGCGTTCTTCACGAATGAACTGATAGATGCGAACATTGAGCGTGTCTGCAATTCTGTCGACTCGGGAGGCGAAGATCGACCACTGGGAAGTCCGTGAGGTGAGTGGGAATCAGATCGCTGGCCGCACGCATAATACTTGTCAATTATGTCGTATTGTCATTTCCGACTACTGATTGAGCGTTTATTCATTCTGCCAAAACGCGATTCGATGTTCTCGATTATGAGAACATTTCCTGAGGAATGGCCTGATTTGGCCGATATTTCGCACTTCCTGAGTCTGTTTCGGCTGGAATAGTTATTGCGTTAACAGCATCGATTCATCATCAACCCCAAGAAGAAAGGCAAGAGTAACGATGTCAGCTCAAGATGTTAATCCGACTATGAAGCGCAAGATGGTAACCATTGATGGTAACGAAGCAGCTGCCTATTCCGCTCACAAGTGCAGCGAGGTCATTGCCATCTATCCTATCACTCCCTCATCGACGATGGGTGAATGGGCAGACGAATGGTCTGCTCAGGGAAAGAAGAACATCTGGGGAACGGTACCTCTGGTTGCAGAGATGCAGAGCGAGGGTGGAGCCGCCGGCGCCGTACACGGAGCGTTGCAGACCGGTGCTCTTTCGACGACCTTCACGGCGTCGCAAGGCCTTCTCCTGATGATCCCGAACATGTTCAAGATCGCCGGTGAGTTAACCTCGACAGTGTTTCACGTTTCGGCACGCACAGTCGCCACTCACGCATTGTCGATTTTCGGTGACCACAGCGACGTCATGGCAGTTCGCTCGACGGGATGGGGCATGCTCGCCTCCAATTCGGTACAAGAAATCCACGACTTCGCGCTGATCGCTCAGGCGGCATCACTTGAAGCCCGGGTTCCATTCGTCCACTTTTTTGACGGCTTCCGTTCATCGGCCGAAGTCATGAAGATGGAGCAGCTGGCCGACTCTGACTATCGTCAGATGATTGATGATGAACTTGTGTTCAAGCACCGCGAGCGCGCGCTGAATCCGGAACGCCCGGTTCTCCGCGGCACTGCACAGAATCCCGATGTGTTCTTCCAGGCTCGTGAAGCCTGCAACCCGTACTATCTCGCATGCCCTGACATCGTGCAGAAGGCAATGGATAAATTTGCGAAGATCGTCGGCCGTCAATACAAACTGTATCAGTACTACGGTGCCCCCGATGCAGACCGGGTCGTCGTCATGATGGGCTCGGGCGCTGAAACCGCGCACGAGACCGTCGATTATCTTATGAAGAAAGGGGAGAAGGTTGGCCTTCTCAAAGTACACCTCTTCAGACCGTTTGCACCTGAATACTTCGTCAACGCGCTTCCGGCTACAGTAAAACAGATCAGCGTTCTCGACAGGACGAAAGAACCGGGAGCTCCGGGCGAGCCGCTGTATATGGATGTTATCACGTCGCTGAGCGAAACACTCTCAGCCGGCAAGGCTCCCTTCAAGTCTTTCCCGAAGGTCACGGGCGGACGGTTCGGTCTTTCATCGAAGGAGTTCACGCCGACGATGGTCAAGGCCGTATATGATGATATGAAAAAGGAGAGCCCGAAGAATCACTTCACGGTCGGAATCAACGATGATCTGACAAAGACGAGTCTCGAGTACGATCCGACGTTCGGTATCGAACCGGACGATGTCGTTCGTGCGATCTTCTTCGGACTCGGTGCCGATGGCACCGTCGGTGCAAACAAGAACTCGATCAAGATTATCGGCGAAGACACAGAAAATTATGCACAGGGCTACTTTGTCTACGATTCCAAGAAGTCGGGGTCCACGACAACCTCGCACCTGCGCTTCGGCCCGCGGCCGATTCACTCCTGCTACCTGATCACCGAAGCAAACTTCGTCGCCTGTCACCAGTGGTTCTTCCTCGAGAAGTTCGATGTACTGCAGAACGCGGTGAAGGGAGGAACCTTCCTCCTGAACAGTATCTACGGTCCTGACGAGGTGTGGGCGCAACTCCCGCGTCACATCCAGGAAGGAATCATCAAGAAGCAGCTGAAGTTCTACGTGATCGACGGTTACAAGGTCGCCGGTCAGACCGGTATGGGCGGGCGAGTGAACACAATCATGCAGACCTGCTTCTTCGCAATTTCCGGTGTGTTGCCGAAGGATGTGGCGATCAACGCTATCAAGAATTCGATCAAGAAAACGTACGGGAAGAAGGGTGAGGCTGTGGTGCAGAAGAACTTCGCAGCAGTCGATGCGACGCTTGCGAATCTCTTTGAGGTAAAGGTGCCCGACAAGGTCACGAGCACGATCGAAATGCCGCCGGTCGTTTCGGCGTCCGCCCCGGATTTCGTCAAAAGCGTGACGGCAATGATTATCGCCGGCAAGGGAGACGAGCTGTCGGTTGGTCAGATGCCTCAGGATGGAACGTTCCCGGTCGCCACGGCACAGTGGGAAAAGAGAAATATCGCCCTCGAAATCCCGGTGTGGGAGCCTGATATCTGCATCCAGTGCAACAAGTGCGTCATGGTGTGCCCGCATGCAACGATCCGCGTGAAGGTGTTCGATCCTGCACAGCTGAAGAATGCGCCGCCGACGTTCAAGTCGATGGAGTTCAAGAGCTCGGAGTACAAGGGCATGAAGTACTCGCTTCAGATCGCGCCCGAAGATTGCACGGGCTGCTCGCTGTGCGTCGAGGTCTGCCCGGCAAAGAGCAAGACCCAGGTAAAGGTGAAGGCGATCAACATGAAGTCGCAGCCGCCAATCCGCGAACAGGAACGGACCAACTACGAGTTCTTCCTCAAGCTGCCTGAAGTCGATCGCAAGACTGTCAAGACGGATACCGTGAAGGGTTCCCAGCTGCTGCAACCGTTGTTCGAGTACTCCGGCGCCTGCTCGGGGTGCGGCGAGACCCCCTACGTGAAGCTGGTCAGCCAGCTGTTCGGCGATCGCACGATCATTGCAAATGCAACGGGCTGCTCATCGATTTACGGGGGCAACCTGCCAACAACGCCTTGGGCGACGAACAACGATGGCCGGGGTCCGGCATGGTCGAACTCGCTCTTCGAAGACAACGCGGAATTCGGTCTGGGCATGCGCCTGACGGTCGACAAGCTGACCGAGATGGCGTATGAGCTTGTTGCAAAGCTCGCCGGCGAAATCGGCACTGATCTGGCGAACGGGCTGCTTGGTGCCAACCAGTCTGATGAGACCGGGATTCATGACCAGCGCGAACGGGTGAAGATTCTCAAAGAGAAACTTCAGAACAGCAAAACACCCGAAGCGAAGAACCTGCTCCACATCGCCGACAACCTCGTGAAGCGCAGCGTGTGGATCATGGGTGGTGACGGATGGGCCTATGACATCGGGTACGGCGGATTGGATCACGTCCTCGCATCCGGAAGAAATGTCAACGTCCTCGTGTTGGATACGGAAGTCTATTCGAATACAGGCGGTCAGATGTCTAAGGCGACGTTCCGATCGGCCATTGCGAAATTTGCTGCAGCCGGCAAGCCGACGCAAAAGAAGGATCTTGCTCTCATGGCGCTGACCTACGGCAATGTGTACGTGGCGAAGGTCGCCATGGGTGCCAACGACGCGCAGACGGTGCGGGCGTTCCTCGAGGCGGAAGCCTACGACGGACCGTCACTCATCATTGCGTACAGCCATTGCATTGCGCACGGCATCGATATGGCACGGGGCATGACGAACCAGAAACTCGCCGTTGAAACGGGATACTTCCCGCTCTTCCGGTACAACCCGCTGTGGGTGAAGGAAGGGAAGAACCCGATGAAGCTGGATTCGAAGGCTCCGAAGGGGCCGTTGACCGACTTCACATCGCTCGAGACAAGGTTCAACATGCTTGAGAAGATCTATCCCGAACGGGCGAAGGCGTTGATGGTGGAGGCGGCGGAGGATGTGAAGAGCCGATGGGCGATGTATGAGCAGTTGGCCGGCGGTGATGGAGAGAAGGCGAAGGAAGCTGCGCCGAAAGCATGACGAGCGCAGACCAGCTCACGACTTGAGAACTGAACCACACCACTCGGACATTGAATGAAGGATACTGTCTTATGGATCTGAAAACAACCTATCTCGGACTGAAGCTCAAGAATCCGCTCGTCCCGTCGGCAAGTCCGCTCTCACGCAGTCTCGATGGCATGAAACGGCTCGAGGATTCCGGCGCGGCGGCAGTTGTGATGTACTCGCTGTTCGAGGAACAGATCGAACACGAAGCATCCGAACTCGAGCACTATCTCGCCTACGGTTCACGTGCACATGCCGAAGCTCTCGACTACTTCCCGCGTCCCGAAGAATATAGCGCCGGGCCGGACCAGTACGTCGAGCTGGTTTCGAGCGCAAAGCAATCCCTCAGCATCCCTGTGATCGCCAGTCTTAATGGTATTTCCACCGGAGGCTGGATTGACTACGCGAAGAAATTGGAGCAGGCTGGTGCCGATGCGATCGAACTGAACATCTATTATATTCCCACTGACCCTGTGCTTACGGGCCAGGAAGTTGAAGAGCGGTATGTCAACGTGCTCACCGCCGTCCGCAGGGCGGTGAAAATTCCGATCGCAGTCAAGTTGAGCCCGTACTTCAGCTCGCTTGCCAATGTGGCGACGCGGCTCGACAAAGCCGGCGCGAACGGACTCGTGCTGTTCAACCGTTTCTATCAGCCCGACTTCGATCTCGAAGCGCTTGAAGTTGCGCCGAACGTCGTGCTCAGCACGTCAGATTCAATCCGTCTGCCGCTCCGCTGGGTGGCGATTCTGCATGGCGTCGTGAAGACGAGCCTCGCGGGCACCGGCGGAATTCATACGGCAGAAGATGTGATCAAGATGGTGATGGCGGGAGCTGATGTTGCGATGATGTGCTCTGCGCTGCTCAAGCACGGGCCGAAGCACCTGAAAACGGTCCTGGACGATCTGAACAAATGGATGGTGGAACATGAATACCTTTCCATCGAGCAGATGAAAGGGAGCATGAGCCAGGCCTCCGTTGCGGATCCGGCCGCGTTTGAGCGGGCCAACTACATGAAGGCGTTGAACCGGTACAAATAAGGCCGGTACATCCCCACGTTCCATTTTAAAAGCGAGGGTGTCTGTGGCGAGAACGAAGAAGCGGCAATCCGATCCCTCAACACTCAGGAAACTGAAATCAGCGCTGACGGAGTTGTCATTTACTCCGCCAGCGCTCTCCTTTGCCGAGGGAGAAACATTCGTCTGTGCAACCTGTCGCTTGCCCGTGAGGCAGTGTAACGCCAACCCGGAAAAGCGATGTCCGACCATGCTGACGGCGGGAACGGAAATTCAGCTCCTCCGCCAAACGGGGAGGGAAAGCGCACCATCCTGCATCTCCTGCGGCCGCCCCATCCCGAAGCGATCCCTCCAGAAAAATCCTCTCATTGAAATCTGTCCCAGTTGCCAAAAAGCCTCGCTGAAAGCGAAACCATCCAAGCGATCGAAAGGAGCCTCCCTATGATCAGGAAACAAGAAGCTCTCGATTATCATTCGCATGGCCGAAGGGGGAAGATTGAGGTTATTTCGTCGAAGCCTTGCCAGACTCAGCGTGATCTCTCTCTCGCATACACACCGGGCGTAGCGGAACCGTGCCGCGACATTCACGACAACCCGGATGACGCATATCTCTATACAGCCAAGGGAAACCTCGTGGCCGTGGTCTCCAACGGAACCGCGGTCCTCGGCCTGGGTGACATCGGCGCCCTCGCGGGAAAGCCGGTGATGGAAGGCAAAGGAGTGCTGTTCAAAAGGTTCGCGGATATCGACGTCTTCGACATCGAGCTGGAATCGCACAACCCGGATGACATCATCAAGGCCGTCCAGATGCTCGAGCCGACGTTCGGAGGCATCAACCTCGAAGACATCAAGGCTCCAGAATGTTTCTACATCGAAGAGCAGCTGAAGAAGACTATGAACATCCCGGTCTTCCATGATGACCAGCATGGCACCGCCATCATCAGCGGCGCGGCGCTCGTCAATGCGCTCGAAGTCGTCGGCAAAAAGATTGACAAGGTCAAGGTTGTCTTCAGCGGCGCCGGGGCTGCCGGCATCGCGTGCGCCAAGCTGTACGAGAAACTCGGTGTCCGGCGCGAGAATATGATCCTCGTCGACACGAAAGGGGTTTGCTACAAGGGACGGACCGAAGGGATGAACCCCTACAAGGAGTATTTTGCCGTTCAGACGGAAGCCCGATCGCTGGCTGATGCAATGAAAGGTGCGGATGTGTTCTGCGGCGTTTCCGCCAAAGGCCTCGTGTCGAAGGAAATGGTGCGCTCGATGGCCGACAAGCCGATCGTCTTCGCCATGGCGAACCCGGATCCGGAGATTACATACGAAGATGCCGTGTCGGCCCGCGATGACATCATTATGGCGACCGGCCGCTCCGACTATCCGAACCAGGTGAACAATGTCCTCGGGTTTCCGTTCATCTTCCGCGGTGCGCTCGACGTCCGGGCAAAGATGATCAACGACGACATGAAAATCGCTGCATCGCATGCGCTCGCGAAGCTCGCGAAACAGGAAGTTCCCGATTCCGTGATCAGGGCCTACGGCGGGAAACGGATAGAGTTCGGCAAGGAGTACATCATTCCAAAGCCGTTCGATCCGCGTGTGCTGATCTGGGAAGCAACGGCTGTGGCAAAGGCTGCAATGGAGACCGGTGTTGCCCGAGTGCCCATCAAGGATTTCGAGCATTACCGCGATTCACTTGAAGCACGGCTGGGCAAGTCGCGTGAGATCATGCGGTTCTTTATCCACAAGGCACAGACCGAACCGAAGCGCATCGTGTTTCCGGAAGGAGAAGAGGAGAAGATCCTTCGCGCCGCGCAGCAGATTCTTGATGAAGGGGTCGCAAAACCGATTCTCCTTGGAAGCCGGACGCTGATCAAGCAGCGGATTGCAGATCTTGGATTGGACCTGACAGGCGCCGAGATCATCAATCCGGGGAAATCACCCCGCTTTGATGAATACATCACTGCGTACTATCTGCGTCGCCAGCGCAAGGGACTCACCCGCGTCGACGCCGAACACCAGATGAAGACTCATAATGTCTTCGGCATGATGATGGTGGAAATGGATGATGCCGACGGCCTCATTTCGGGACTGACGCAGCATTATCCGGAGACCGTTCGTCCTGCGTTGCAGATCATCGGAAAGAAAGAGGGTGTGCGCGTTATCGCCGGGCTCTACATGCTTGTGTTCAAGAACCGGACCATCTTCATCGCCGATGCGACCGTCAACATCGAACCGACCTCGGAAGAGCTGGCGGAAATCGCGATCCTCGCGGCGGACAAGGTCCAGCAGATGGATATCGAGCCCCGCGTGGCGATGCTGTCGTTCAGTAATTTTGGCGGATCGAAGCATCCGCTGACTGAAAAAGTCCGCCTCGCGACCGAGATTGTCAAGCGTCGTGCCCCGTCGCTCGTCGTCGATGGAGAGATGCAGGCCGACACTGCCGTGTCGCCGGAAATCATTTCGGAAGTGTATCCGTTCACCTCCCTCAAGGAAGGCGCGAACGTTCTTATCTGTCCGGATCTGACGTCGGCGAACATTGCCTACAAGCTCCTGGCGCGGTTGGGAGGTGCTGTGGCCATCGGGCCGATCCTGATCGGCGTGCGCAAACCGGTCTATCTTCTCATCCCGGGTTCTGATGTTTCTGACATCGTCAACATTACCGCGATGGCGGTATTCGAATCGCAGCAACAGTCGAAGCCCGGGCAGCGGGGAAGTGAACTGTTCGGTCAGGTGAGGGCATCGATGCAGGGAGTGGAAGCGAAGTAACAGGAAGACACGCACTCCGGGCCGGATGTTCGCAATCGTTAGAATTGGGAATGGGAAGACGATTGATGAATTCTTGTACGGTTTGCGAAAAGCACCCTGGGAGCTTCGCAAATATGAGTGAGAGATCCGTCTCTGTGCTTCGGATTCGCCTTCTTCGCGTTGATTCAACCATTCCAGTAGTGGAATGAAAATTGCAGCTTTTTTCGCATATCCATTAATCGAGCGGTACGGAACATCTTCAATCAAATCGGAGGTGAAGGTCATGAAATCGCCCGCACGATTTTCAGTTTTGACAGCCGTCCTTGCGTTGGCTCTCCCTGCGTTGGTTTGGTTCTCAGCGTGTCAGAAGAAAGAGGAAGCAAAACAAACCGGCGCGGCGACAAACACAGCAGCCCCCCAGAAACTCGTCACCATTGACAACCTTCAGATTGCGTACGGTGCGGAGCTGAAACGGTCCCTCTGGTACGATCGGTTTGCGAAGCAGGCGATGAAGGAGAATCTCGGCGATATCGCAGTTCTCTTCAAAGCACTTTCCAAGTCGGAAAAGGTGCACGCCGACAATGCAGCTGCACTGCTGAAGTCCAAGGGGGTTGAGCCGATTGCTCCAACGATCGACTCGATCGCTCCGGGGAAAGCGAAGCAGTATCTGAAGCTGTCCTTGAGCAACGAGAATCTCGAACAGAATCTGTACGCAGCCGACACGGCGACGGCTCAGGCCGAACACTTCACAGAAGCTGCCGTGTGGTTCAGCAGGGCGCTGGAGTCTGACGCCCGGCACGGACGGTTGCTGAAAAAGGCCATCGAACTCGAATCAAATTTCGCCCGCTTGCCCTACATGATGTGTCCCGACTGCGGCTATATTCTCGGTTCGGACAAGCTCGACGAATGTCCTGTCTGCAAGGCCAAGAAGGAGAAGTTTCAGAAGATCTGAAGTGGGGAACGGAATTGCGCAGGAGAAGAATGTCACCCTAGCTCTCCATATTGAACAATTGGCAGATCCCAATGTCGACTCAACGGATGTATCGCATCGATCCTTCAGCACTGAATGAACTGATCCAGACACTTCGACAACAAAACTACACAGTCATAGGCCCGACCCCCAGGGGGCCGGCGATCGTTCTCGATGAAATAACCTCCATAGCGCAGCTGCCTGCAGGGAAAACCGACGAGCAGGCTCCGGCGCAGTATCGTCTCAAGGATCGGACGGACGGTGCGCTGTTTTCATATTCCTCCGGCCCGCATTCCTGGAAGCGGTACTTGTTCCCTCCGACACTCAAACTCCTGACGTCGCACAAAAACGGCGATGGATTCCAGTTCGCCGACGAATCAGCTTCTGTGGAGACGGATGTGCACTATGCACTTCTCGGCGTCCGCGCGTGCGATCTCAGCGCGATTCAAATCCAGGACAAGGTGTTCGGCGGTGGAGCCTATCAGGATCCTGCCTATCTCAAGGCCCGCAACAACGCGTTCATCATCGCTGTGAACTGTGTCCACGCCGGCGGAACGTGCTTCTGTTCCTCCGTGCGAACCGGGCCGCGCGCCCGCGTGGGATTCGATCTTGCGCTGAGTGAAGTTGTCGACGGTGAGCACTACCTGATTGTTGAAATCGGTACGGAGCGGGGCGAAACGATGATGGAGCCGATTGCCAAACGTCCCGCCGAAGACGCTGAGGTTGAAGCAGCGGAGCGTCTGATCCGCGCAGCTGCTCAGCAGACCGGCAGGTCGCTTGAGCCCGATAACACCCGCGATATTCTGTACCAGAACACAGAGCATCCCCGTTGGGATGTTGTGGCCGCCCGCTGTCTTGCATGCTCGAATTGTACGATGGTGTGCCCCACGTGTTTCTGCGCGACGGTCGAGGATACGACAGATCTTGCAGGGACGACCGCTGAACGTATCAGGAAATGGGATTCATGCTTCACGCTCGATTTTTCCTACATCCATGGCGGAAGCGTCAGGCCGTCCGGCCGTGCCCGGTACCGCCACTGGATTACGCACAAGCTTGCCTCTTGGGTCGATCAGTTCGGCACCATCGGCTGCGTTGGATGCGGACGATGTATTACCTGGTGCCCCGTGGGCATCGACATTACGGAGGAATTCAGGGTAATTCGCGAGACGTATCTCATGAACAGGGGAACTAGTTCAAATAAGGAGTGAACCATGGAAACTCTCGAACGCATTCTCGCTCAGCACCCGTTCTTCAAGGACCTCTCACAGGAGTACCTTCAGCTCGTTACGGGTTGCGCCTCCAATGTTCGGTTCGAACAGGATCAGTTTATCCTCCGCGAAGGGGAAGAAGCAAACCACTTCTATCTGGTACGGGAAGGCCGTGTTGCATTGCAGCTCTTCTCTCCCGAGCGCGGGCATATCACGATCGAGACGCTCGGCGAGGGAGACATCCTCGGCTGGTCGTGGCTGATTCCCCCCTATAACTGGCACTTCGATGCAAAGGCGCTCGATCTCACCCGTGCAATCGCGCTGGACGGCAAGTGCCTCCGCAAGAAATGTGAAGATGACCATCACCTTGGCTATGATTTGTTGAAACGCTTCTCCCATATCATGGAACAACGAGTAGAATCAACACGACTACAACTATTGGATCTCTATGGCGTCCGTTCTTGAATCGCATTCCGCAGCAGTTGATCCCTGCACCAGCCCCATGGTGCCGCGTCCGTATATTATCAAACGGGTCCGCAAGGACACCGACGATACATTCACACTTGAGCTCGGCCCAAAAGACGGCCGCTCCCATTTCTCGTTCGCCCCGGGTCAGTTCAACATGATCTACGTCTACGGGGTGGGGGAAGTGCCGATCTCGATTTGCGGCGATCCTTCCAGCTCCACGCTGGTCCATACGACCCGCGCTGTTGGGACGGTGACAAAAGCGATGGCAAAACTTCGTCGCGGCGATATCATCGGCATCCGCGGACCGTTTGGGACCTCGTGGCCCGTCGAACAGGCGCGCACCAGGGACGTCGTGGTCGTCGCTGGCGGTATCGGCCTGCCGCCGCTTCGCCCTGCGCTCTATCATATCCTTGCCCACAGGGATGCGTACGGCAAGGTAGTGTTGCTCTACGGGACCAGGACTCCGGAGGATATTCTCTTCAAGGATGAACTGGAAAACTGGCGCGCACGGTTTGATCTTGAGGTCTTCGTCTCAGTCGACCGGGCGACCTCGGGCTGGAGAGGCAATGTCGGCGTCGTGACCACCTTGATCAGCAAAGCGGGATTCGACCCGACCAATACGATCGGCATGATCGTTGGTCCGGAAGTGATGATGCGCTTCACTGCCCTCGAGCTCCTGAAACGCGGTGTGAAGGCAGAGGCCATCTATCTGTCGATGGAACGCAATATGAAATGCGGCATCGGCCTGTGCGGACATTGCCAGTGGGGACCGCTGTTCACGTGCAAGGACGGTCCGGTCTTCCGCTACGATCAGATCAAGGATCTGCTCGTCAAGTGGGAAGTCTGAGTCCAGCTTCAAACATGTACCGGCTGTACTGAATGTAATTTCCCGATCATCGATCTCACTGAGAAGTCATGAAGAAAGAACGCAAACCGAAACTCGCAATCTGGAAATTTTCCTCGTGCGATGGCTGCCAGCTGAGTTTGCTCGATTGTGAGGATGAGCTCCTGGCGGTTGCAGAAAATATTGAAATCGCGAATTTCCCGGAAGCCTCACGGGAGGTCGCTAAAGGACCGTATGACCTTTCGCTTGTCGAGGGCTCTATTACCACGCCGCACGATGCCGAACGCATCCACCAGGTGCGCCGGTCGTCAAAGGTGCTTGTGACCATTGGCGCGTGCGCGACTGCCGGCGGAATCCAGGCGCTCCGGAATTTCAAGGATGTGCGTGAATTCACCTCCATTGTCTACGCAACGCCGTCATACATCGAGACACTCAACAAGTCGACCCCGATCACGGACCATGTCTTCGTCGACTTTGAGCTCCGGGGCTGCCCCATCAGCAAACATCAGCTCGTGGAGGTCCTGAGCGCGTTCCTCAACGATCGCAAACCCGCGACGCCGACATACAGCGTCTGCGTTGAATGCAAGCGGAGGGGAACCGTCTGCGGCCTGGTGACACAGGGACCGCCGTGTCTTGGACCGGTGACTCAGGCCGGCTGCAACGCTCTTTGTCCGTCCTATCACAGGGGATGTTTCGGCTGCTTCGGTCCAAAGGAAACGCCCAACACGTCGTCGCTGGCAGAATACTGGAAAACGCTCGGGATGAAGAACCTCGAGCTGCTCCATTTGTTCAGGAGCTACAACGCTTACGCAGAATCCTTCCGAAAAGAAAGTGAAGCTCATGAAAAGTAGATCCATCAAGGTCGACTATCTTGCCCGTGTTGAAGGTGAAGGGGGCATCCACATCAAGATCCAGGATAAGATCGTAACGGATGTCCGGTTCGATATTTTTGAGCCGCCGCGCTTTTTCGAAGCCTTCCTGCGCGGGCGCCTGTTCACAGAAGCTCCCGACATCACCGCCCGCATCTGCGGCATCTGTCCGATCGCCTACCAAATGAGCTCGATTCACGCTATGGAATCGGCGTGCGGTGTTTCGGTGACGGGCCAGCTGCGTGCCCTGCGACGGATGATCTATTGCGGTGAGTGGATCGAAAGCCATGCGCTCCACGTCTACATGCTCCACGCCCCCGATTTCCTCGGGTATCAGGACGTCCTTCAAATGGCGAAGGACCACGGCGATGCAGTGAAAAAGGCATTGAAGCTCAAGAAGATCGGTAATGAGCTCGTCACGCTCCTCGGCGGTAGGGAAATCCATCCGATCAACCTCAAGGTCGGGGGATTTTATCGACTTCCCACCAAGCAGGAGTTGAACGCGCTTGCCGAAAAACTGAAGTGGGCGCGCGATGCCGCGGTTGACACCGTGAAACTGGTGGCGACGTTCCCGTTCCCCGATTTCGAAAGGGACTACGAGTTCGTGTCGCTCCGACACGAGAGCGAATACCCGTTCAACGAGGGTAGGCTGGTCTCCAACAAGGGGCTCAACATCCCGATAGCGGAGTACGAGAACAATTTCGCCGAAGAGCACGTCTGGTATGCCAACGCTTTGCACTCTGTCATGAAGGGGCGCGGTGCCTATCACGTCGGACCGCTTGCACGCTTCAACCTGAATTATGACAAGCTGACTCCCGTTGCGAAGGAAGCTGCGACGGCTGCAGGTGTCACAACGCCGTTGAACAATCCGTTCAAGAGCATCATCGTTCGCGCAATTGAGACAGTTTTCGCGTGTGAAGAGGCGCTGCGCCTCATCGCGGAATATGAAATGCCCGAGAAACCTGCAGTCGAGGTTGTTCCGAAGGCGGGTGTCGGCTATGGCTGCACCGAGGCTCCCCGGGGTATCCTGTACCATCGTTATCGTCTGAACGAAAAGGGATTGATCATGGACGCCAAGATCATCCCTCCGACTTCGCAGAATCAGAAGACGATGGAGCTGGACCTTCGTGAGTTCGTTCCGTCACGCCTGAATCTTTCGCAGGAAAAGCTGACGTGGCAATGTGAGCAGGCGATCAGGAACTACGATCCCTGTATTTCGTGTGCGACTCACTTTGTAAAACTCGACATGCAGTAGCATCAACTGCAGGACGGTTGATCGACTGGGCAATGGATAACAATTGACCGGAGGCTCCCGTGGCAAAGATCTCTGATTTGCTCCGCTACCTTCAAAGCAACAAGGTCGACTTCCAGGTGCTGGAACACGATCCGGCGTTCTCGGCACATGATGTCGCGGCGACGACGCACGTGCCGGAAAGTGAAATGGCAAAAGCGATCCTGATACGGATCGACGGCCATGCATGGATGGCAGTCTTGAGAGCCGATCAGCGAATCAACGAGCAGATGGTCCGGCGGGTGTTTGGCGCAAAGACGGTCCATCTCGCACACGAGGACGATTTGGGGATGTTGTTCCCCGACTGCCAGATCGGAGCCATGCCCCCCTTTGGAAACCTGTATGGCTTGCCTGTGCTCGTGGAAGAGTGTCTTGCCGGCGATGAAGAGATCGTGTTCAACGCGTGCACTCACACGAAGGCGATCCGGATGATGTTCAAGGACTTCAAACGGCTTGCGAAGCCGGTCATCACGAGCTTTGCCGACACGGTTCATCTCGTTGAAGAACGAGCGATGTAATGTGGTCCCCGATTCCGGTCGCGGGCAGAAAGAATCGGTCGGGGGAATCGGGCTTCATCATTTTTCGGAGCAGAAGTGCGGATCGTCGTCGCAGGGATCGGGAATGAGTTCAGGGGAGATGACGGAGCTGGACTTTCCGCTGCAAGGCTCCTCAGGTCCCGCTCAATCCCGGATGTCGAAATCCATGAATTGAACGGAGAAATTACGCGGCTTGTAGACATACTTCAGGCCGGCTGTTCCGTTGTGCTCATCGATGCAACGCGTTCTCCGAACCCTCCAGGTACGATCCTCCGTATTGATGTCTCAAACTCTCCACTTCCCCCTGAGACTCAACATCGCTCCACGCATGGTATCGGGCTGTCTTCAGTGATCGAACTCGCGCATGGAGCCGGGAACGTTCCTTCACGTCTCGTCTTCTATGGCATCGAGGGGGAATCGTTCGATCACGCCG
>DATJQB010000332.1:0-22425 GCA_035506075.1 Bacteroidota bacterium
TCGACTATATCGTGACTGGAAGCGATGTGGCGAATCACAAGCCGTCGGCCGAGGGAATCAGGAAGATCTTGGGGCATTTCAATCTGACTCCCGACGAGGTTCTTATGGTCGGCGATGCGGTCCCGGATGTGAAGGCGTCGCATGAAGCTGGCGTGAAGATCGCCGCAGTGCTCTGGGATTCGTACAGCAAGGACAAAGTGCTTCAGATGAAAACGGATTTTGTGTTCCACGATGTGGGCGAATTCTCAGTTTGGTTGCGGGGGCAGTTTGACTGAAGATCAGCGGCGCCGGCTCGAACGCCAGTGGCTCGCGTGGCGCCTGGTGTTGCGTTATGGAATCGGAGTTGTCGTTTTCGTCTTCTTCACAACAGCGAGCTTCCATTTTCGATACACTCCCGACGAAACGTACGTCTATCTTCAACACGGCAGGAGCATTGCCCGGGGCGATGGGTTTGCCTCCAACGCAGGCGTGCCGGTTGGCAGTGCTGCAAGTCCCCTCTGGACATTCCTTATCGCAGGCGGCACAAGCTTCGGGCTGGATCCCTACATTGTCGCGAAAACGCTCGACCTGGTGTGTGCAAGCTTTGCCGTCATTGCTGTGCTCGCGTTTGCGTTCGTGCTTCTGCGCGATCGCGTGTACGCGCTGTTCGCTGCGGGGATTTTTTCGTTCGATGTAACGTTCCTCCGATGGACGGGCACCGGGCTGGAGGTTTCGCTGGCAGTGTTCCTCGTGCTCATGACCCTCTGGTACGGATACAAGAAAGAATACATCACCGCCGCCCTGGTTGCCGGTCTCCTCACGCTCGCCTGGCCGGCAGGCGTGCTGCTCTTCATCGCGCTTGTTGTGGATTGTCTGATCAACAGGAGAGTGGGCACCTCGATGACGAAGGTCATTGTGGCATCGGTTCTTCTCTACTCGTTTATCGTTGGTTCATGGGTTGTGTATGCCTTGTTCAACTTCGGTGCAATCACTCTGCAATCCTTGAGCGATGCAGTCCCTCGGGCTGAATTACACGCATCGTGGTTCGAGAATCTGTTCCTGGGAGTGAAAACCATTGCCACAAGCCAGCCGGTACCTGCGTTGCTGTTGTTGGCGGGGCTGCTGGCGCTTGTTCGACTTCCGAAACTGTCGGTGCTGCGAGAGGACGGATTTCCCCTGCTCTTCCTGCTTCTTGTTCTATTGTGTTGCCTTGTCATGAACATCCCGATGGACTCGCGGCACCTGGCGCCGTTGCTTCCGGTCGTCGTTGTGTACGGACTTTGGGGGATTAAACGACTTGAAATCGGGTCGTTTCTGTCATCCCGACGGGCATTGAATATTCTCTTCATTTCCACTGCATTATCTCTGGCGCAAAACCAGTACATTTATAGACAGTGGGTTGTACCCCACATGGAGAGCTACGTGCGCGGAATGGACGAATGTCTGAAACCCATTGCGTTCTGGGCTCGGACCAATACTCCGGAGAGCTGTCGTGTCTTTTCTCCGGTGTGCGGGATGATCGGTTATATCTCCGGGCGAACAATGGTCCAGGCCGAAGCGGCGATGAACCTGGCGGATCAGGATCGTGTTCGGCACCTGGTTGCGGACACGAGTCTTCGCAATGCTGATGTCTTCATCGATCGCTCATCTGTGTCTGAACGCCTGAAGTCGGATCATCTCGTACCGGTGATGACGAAACAGTGTAGTGGTTTTACTCGTTCAAATCCTTCGCCGGAGTATTTCACACTTTACAAGGTGGTGAAATGAACAAACGTCTGCTCCTGGTGTGGCTTCTGTTTGTGCCGCCCCTCTGGGCGCAGGAGATGCTCTCCGATCGTTTGAAGGGACTGCGGGTATACGGAAGTGGGGACGCCGGACTTCCAGTCGCCGGCCTGCAGTCGCGGCCGGTCACGATCGAATTCGACGTCGTCGAGGCGACGCCTCCCGATCTTCGGGTCCGCGTTCTCCACTGCGACCGGGACTGGAACACAACGCAGAACAACTTCATCAACGACAATGTGCAGAACCGATCCAAAGAGCCGCTGCATTATGAGATGGCTCCGGCCGGCGTGCAGTTCTACAGGTACCACTACTCGGTCTCTGTGCCGGGAATCGCGGGCATCGATCGTTTCGCGCAATCGGGGAACTACGTCTTTGAGATTACGGACAATTCTGAATCGACCGTGTTGGGTCGAGGGAGGTTCTTTGTCGCGGAGGATCTTCTCGGGGCTTCGATGAAGGTGAGTAACCGCTTGCTCCCGTCGGAAATCAGTCCGTACAACCAGGTGAACAGGATCGAGATCGAATTCGTGGTTCCTCAGCGAAAGGACGAGCAGCCGGAGATCTTCTATCCCGTCAACTTCAAGACGGTTGATGTGTACAGGAATCGGCAACTGTCTACTCCGTGGAGAATTGATGTCGATGACAACAACCCCAATACATTTGTTGAGGGGATGGGGACGATGAAACTGAAATTTATCGTTGACAACGTCTCGCCCGGAAGTTCCTACCGCCGAATTGACGTGACAAGCGTTGACGTGTACCCGGAAGGGCAGCTGCTGAACGCGCGCCGCGGTCCCGATGTCAGCAGGTTTCAACTCCCAGCAAAGACGGATCATCACGGCACCTCCGTCGTGACCGTCGGGTCGAGGTACGCGGACTTCGTTTCCTATCGCTTCGAGCTTCTGACAGAGTCGCGCCAATACGAATCGGTCTATGTCGTTGGGGATTTCAATGGATGGATTGTGTCCCCCTCCTCGTTAATGACCTATGACCTCGATCTGGGCCGCTATATTTGGCAGGCGAATTTCCGACGCGGGGCCTATGACTATCAGTATGTCGTCGGACCGAACGACTGGGTCAGCCTCGAAGGGAATGACTGGCGAACGAAGAATGTCTTCACTGCATTTATTTACTATCACGATAGCCGCTATGGCGGCTTCGACCGGATTCTTGGATCAGTTCAGATACTGAGTCCGGGCGGAGATCATGCAACAACCGACTAATATCTACTTTGGACCTGACTATGGAAAAAATCAATGTTGGCGTGGTGGGAACCGGGCACCTTGGCAACCTCCACGCAAAAATGTACGCGCAAATAGCCACAGCCAACCTGGTTGGCGTTTATGATGCCGATACCGCGAAGGCAGAGCGCGTGGCTGCAGAACACGGCACCAGGGCGTTCACGGATCTCGGGAAACTCCTCGACAATATCCAGGCGGTGAATATCGCGACGACAACGACCGCCCATTTTGGCGTCGCTGTCCAGGCTCTTGAAAGAGGCATCCACACCTTTATCGAGAAACCGATTACAGAGACCATCGACCAGGCCCGCAAGCTTGTGTCACTCGCTGAAGCGAAAAAGCTCGCCCTGCAGGTCGGCCATATCGAACGATTTAACCCGGCCATTCTCGCCCTGGAACAATATAAGATCCGGCCGTTGTTCATTGAATCACATCGACTCGCTCAATTCAACCCCCGCGGCTCCGACGTCGCCGTGGTGCTCGATCTGATGATCCATGATATCGACCTGATCCTCAGCCTCGTCCGGTCTCCCGTTTCCCACGTGGACGCTAACGGCGTCGCAGTCGTTTCGGGGAGCGAGGATATCGCGAACGCGCGGATCCAGTTTGAAAACGGGTGCGTTGCGAACGTGACGGCGAGCAGGATCTCACAGAACAAGATGCGCAAGATGAGGCTCTTCCAGAACGACGCATACATTTCCATCGACTTCTCACAGGGACTCGCAGAAGTGTTTCGCCTCGTCGACGAAGGGGACCCGAACATCAAGCCGACAATGATGCTCGGCAAAATCGAGATGGGCCAGCAGAAGCGGTCGATTGTCTACGAACAGCCGGAAGTAAAGGAGGTCAATGCGCTGAAGTACGAGCTCGAGCTCTTTGTGAAATCGGTCTCCGACGGCTCTGAGCCGGCAGTGACAGGGCGTGACGGGCTGCAAGCACTCGAAGTTGCCCAGGAAATTCTGGCGAAGATCACCCAGAACACTGCAAGGCTTCTCTCACAACGCTGACACGGTATACCGTGGCTTGAAATTCCTCTATGATCGATCATCTTGACATCCGGGAACCGCTGCTCAAACGCGTCGGCGCAATTGCCGACAGGCTGGCGATACGGGCGTTTGTCGTTGGCGGCTACGTGCGCGATCTCCTCATCGGGAAAGAAGTGCGCGATATCGACGTGGTCGTCGTCGGCGACGGTGTGAAGTTCGGTGCCGAAGTTGCCCGCGAATTCGGAAGAGAGAATCTCGTTGTCTTCGAGAAGTTCGGAACAGCGATGCTCCAGCTCGCCGATTGCAAGCTCGAGTTCGTCGGGGCGCGGAAGGAGAGCTACAGCAAATATTCGCGCAAGCCGAAGGTTGAGGTGGGAACGCTCGACGACGATCTTTCCCGCCGCGATTTTACTGTGAACGCCATGGCCGTCTCGCTCAATGCTTCGGACTTTGGACGTTTGCTCGATCCGTTTGGCGGACGTCAGGCGCTGGAGGACCATCTTCTCCAGACTCCCCTCGAGCCCGAGGCGACGTTCGATGACGATCCTCTCCGCATCATGCGGGCATTTCGTTTTGCATCTCAGCTCGGGTTCACCGTCGATCCGGCAGCCCTTAACGCTGCTGCGCGAATGGCCCCGCGGCTGAAGATTGTCTCTCAGGAAAGGATCACGGACGAATTCATGAAGATCCTCTCCAGCCCCAGACCTTCGGTGGGACTTCAACTAATGCACACGACCGGCGCCATGAAGGTTGTCTTTCCGGAAGTGGCTCACATGGGAGGTGTCGATCAGCGGCAGGATTATCATCACAAAGACGTCCTGCAGCACACCTTCAGGGTTGTCGACAACGTGGCCAGCGTTTCCTCCGACGTCTGGTTGAGGCTCGCGGCACTGCTGCACGACATCGCGAAGCCCCGGACAAAAGCATTCAAGGAAGGTGCAGGCTGGACGTTCCACGGCCACGAAGAAGTGGGCGCACGCATGGTGAAACCGATCTTCAGAAAAATGCGTTTGCCTTTCGAACGCATCGCCTACGTCGAGAAGCTTGTCCGGCTCCATCTCCGTCCGATGGCCCTTGTCGATGAAGGAGTGACCGACTCTGCTGTCCGCAGGCTCTTGTTTGAAGCGGGACAGGAGGTCGACGATCTGATGGCACTGTGCCGGGCCGACATCACTTCGAAGAATCCGAAGCTCGTTGAACAAGTTCGCCAGAACTATGATCTTGTCGCGCAAAAAATGGTTGAGGTGGAAGCGAAGGACAAGATTCGCAACTGGCAGCCTCCACTGCGCGGCGATGAGATCATGCAGGTTTGCGGTCTTCAGCCCGGACCGCTTGTCGGTGAATTGAAGGATGCGATCACTGACGCAATTCTCGACGGAAGAATCCCGAACGATCACGATGCAGCGTTGGCCTACCTCCATGAGATCAAGGAAGGGATCCTGCGCGGCGCATCGGCATGACACATGGATCGGTAGATGCTTTCAGGCCCCGGTCAGTTCGTCGGGTTTGAAGTTTCTCTCCTTTTCTGAGTGAAGAAGGACTGTTCTGACGAGAAATGTGGTCTTATTGAAGTGCTCTTTGTGGGCGAATTTGGCCCTTTTTGCACCGACGAAGTTGACGCAAGAGAATGTCAAGATTGTAAAATCCCTCGAATTGCCAAGGGTTTTTCGAAACTTTAGCCGTTTTTCGCCGTCTATAAGTAGCGTAACTGCAATAATCAACCGTGTACATTTGGTTACTCTTCCCACCATTTCTGGAGATCTGGACATGAAGAAGTTGGCTCTGGTCCTTTTTGTAGGGATCATTCTCGCAAGCACTGCGCTTGCCCAAGCATCGAATCCCGCAGCGGCAGCACTCACACTTGACAAGGCAATTTCGATCGCGATGGAGCAGAATGTAAGCGTGCGACAGGCATACAACAATTCGAATGCCGCTCAAAGCGGTGTTCTTGCCGCGTACGGATCCTATATGCCGTCGCTGAGTGCAACCGGAAGCTGGACCCGACAGGAAACCGACCGGCCCAATTCAGTACAGCTGATCGGCGGTCAGCCGATCGTGGTTCCAGCAACGTCCTCAACTACGGGCAATTACAGCACTGGTTTGAGCATCGGCTACACAATTTTCAATGGATTTGCCCGGGAGGCGGGCTTCAGTGCGGCTGTGTCGAGCGCAACATCGGCAGACCAGACAGCCATTCGTACGGCCCAACAGATCGTCTTCCAGGTTCAGAGCGCGTATTTGACAGTCCTGCGGAACAGGCAGCTTGTAAAGGTGAGTGAAGAGAATCTGAAACGCGATCAGCGTCAGTTGGACAGGATAGTCGAATCGAACCGCGTTGGCGCGCTCTCCATTGGCGATGTCTATCGTCAGCAATCACAGGTTGCTCAGGACGAAGTAAGTCTCATTTCTGCGCAGAACACGTACGACAAGTCGATCGCCGATCTCGTGTCACTTATTGGCGCGGACGTGTCCGTCAACTACGATATCTCTGATCCGGCTATTCCAGACGAATTGAAGGACAGCGACTTTGCAAAGGACAACGTAAAAATGCAGAGTTTCGAGGACATGCGCCAGCGAGCCATGGCCGCGCGACCTGACTATCTGAGCGCAAAGGAAGGCTTGAATGCTGCCGCTTCCGGAGTGACATCCGCAGCCAGCAACTACTTCCCGAGCGTTTCGGCCTCTGCTGGCTACAACCTTTCCAACACCGAATTCGACTTGCTTTCAAAGAGCAAGGGCATCAACTGGGGCGTTAGCATTCGCTGGACCATTTTTGATGGATTTTCCACAAATCGCTCTGTTCAGTCCGCCGTTGCCCAACGCAGAAATGCAGAACTCACGTTGCTTCAAACTGAGCGAAATATCAGCGTAGACGTAAAAAAGGCCCTTTTGGACCTGGATGCCGCAAAAAAGCAGTATGATGCCAGCCTGAAGGGGTTGCAGTCCGCACAACAAGACAGCAAAGTTGCCGAAGAAAAGTATAACCTTGGGTCGGGTACTCTCGTAGACCTATTGACGGCAAATGCCGGCCTTGTGAACGCCCAGGCGAACAAGGTCAACGCAACGTACAACTACATCACCTCGGTTCGGAATCTTGATTACGTGATCGGCGAAAAGAAGTACTAACACGCGAGGAATTCAAGCTTCCAAACCTTCAGAAGGAGTTTTTCTCCATGGCGACAAATGGCAAGAAGTCGAAAAAGAAACTCATCATCTTTTCCGTCATCGGCATCGTACTGGTGGTTCTCGTACTGCTGGTGATCCTCGGCAGCAAGCGTGATACGGTACTGACCGTTCAGTCCGAAAAGATCGGACACAGAACAATCACGCAAATCGTCTCCGCCACAGGAAAGATCCAGCCTGAAGTCCAGGTGAAGATCAATGCAGAAGTGAGCGGGGAAATTATCGGTCTTCCCGTCCGTGAAGGACAGCGGGTGACCAAAGGCCAGCTGCTCGTCCGCATCAAACCGGATGCTTACCAGGCCGGCGTTGAGCAGGCGCACGCGGCGATGAACCAGGCCGAGGCGAATCTCCGGAAAGCCGACGCAGACTACAAGCGTTCGAAAGAGCTCTATGCAAAGAAACTGATTTCGGATGCAGACCTCGAGCTCTCGAAAGCGACGTATGAGAGTGCGAAGGCTGGATCGGACCAGGCAGCGGCTTCGCTCAAGCAGGCTTCCGATACGTACTCAAAGACGACGATCTATTCCCCGATGGACGGAGTTGTGAGTCAGCTGATCTCCGAACTTGGTGAACGTGTCAGCGGCAGTACCTTCACCGAGGGAACTCAGATCATGACAATCGCGGACCTTTCCAGGATGGAAGCACGCGTCGACGTTGGTGAGAATGATGTCGTTCTCGTCGCGGTGGGTGACACGGCAAAAGTCGACGTCGATTCATACCCCGACAGGAAGTTCATCGGTACCGTCACGCAGATTGCGAACACCGCAACGTCACGCGGCCTCGGCACGCAGGACGAGGTGACCAACTTCCAGGTCCGGATTCGTGTCGTCACGCCTCCGGGCGTGAGCTTCCGTCCAGGCATGTCGATGGCAGCGGACATCGAGACAGAAACACATTCGAATGTGCTCGCTGTGCCGATTCAGTCTGTCACAGTTCGCATGCCGAAGGATGAGAAGAAGGTCGAAGCTCCGAAAGAAGGAGAAGCGCAGCTTGACGTGAGCAAGAACAAGAAGAAGGAAGAGGACAAGCTGGAAGAAGTGATCTTCGTGGTTGCAGACGGAAAAGTGAAGACGATCCCTGTGAAACGCGGCCTCAGCGACGATACGTACGTCGAAGTGAAGGGGGAGAATCTCGAGGGAGCCGAAGTCGTGTCCGGTCCTTTCAAGGCAATCAACAAGGATCTTGAGAGCGGCGCGCTTGTGAAAGTTGACAACAAGGGTGCAAAGCGCACAGGCAGCTCTGTAGACACCGACAAGAAGTAAGGGACACAGGGTGAGAACGCTCGCGTGGATTTTTCTTCTCGCATCGGCTGTCTCCTTCGCGTTTGCTCAATCGGTGGAGGAAGGAATTGCGTTCTTTAACAAGGGAAGATTTGGCGAAGCGAAGTCGGCGTTCGAGAGTGTGATCAAGAAGGACGACGGGAATGCAGAGGCTCACTACCGCCTCGGTCTTGTGTTCCTGACCCGCCAGTACCGGGATGACGATGAGGCGGTCGATCACATGGAGAAGGCGGTCGAGATCAATGAAGGGAAAGCGGATTACCAGTACGGACTGGGAGCCGCGTACGGAATGAAAGCGCAGAACGCCGGTATTATCAAGCAGGCGCTGCTCGCTCCGAAGATCAGGAAGGCGTTTGAAAAAGCGGTCGCGCTGAATCCAAAACTCCTCGAAGCCCATGTGGGCCTGGCGCAGTACTACTGGAAGGCGCCCGGGATCATGGGAGGAGACATGGAAAAGGCGTGGCGCGAAGCGGACGAAGCGATTCAAATTGATGAGGTCCGCGGAAGGCAGTTGAAAGCGAATATGCTGGTGGGAGAAAAGAAGAGCGCTGAAGCTGTCCAGGAGATGAAGACCCTGGTTGCCAACAGACCGGGGGATTGGAAGTCGTGGCGCGCGGCAGGCGTGTTCTATCTCCAAAATCAGATCACCGACGACGCGATCGCCTCGTTCGAACGCTTCACGGCCCTGAGACCGGACACTTCGCAGAGTTTTCAGCTTCTCGCTCAGGCACATCTTCAGAAGAAAAACGCAGACAAGGCAGTCGAATGTGCGCAGAAGGCTCTCGCCCTCGAAACTACATCGATGTCCTGCGTGGCAGTGGCTGCACAAGCATACGAATTGAAGGGGCAGAAGAGAGAGGCGCGTGACCAGTACCAGCGGCTCTTGTTGATGGACCTGCCAAAGGATCAACGAAAGAACGTCGAAAAGAAGATTCAGGAGTTACAATAATTTCACCATACGAGGACCGTATGTCGACTATCATCAGACTGAACAATATCACAAGAATCTATCACGTTGGATCTGAGGATGTGCACGCTCTTGCCGGGGTCAGCCTCGAGATTGGGAAGAACGAGTATGTCGCGATCATGGGACCGTCAGGATCCGGGAAGTCGACGCTGATGAACATCATCGGGTGCCTGGATACGCCGACATCGGGGCTCTACGAACTCAACACGCTCAACGTCAGCGAGATGAACGACAACGAGCTTGCCCGCGTTCGCAACAAGGAAATCGGTTTCGTTTTCCAGACGTTCAACCTTCTGGCCCGGTCCGATGTTCTCCACAACGTCGAACTTCCGCTTATCTATGGCGGTATCAGCTCGTCGGAGCGCAAGAAGATGGCGAGGGAAGCGATCGACCGCGTCGGGTTGACCGAGCGCATACACCACAAACCGAACGAGCTCTCGGGCGGTCAGCGCCAGAGAGTGGCGATTGCACGTGCGCTTGTGACCCAGCCATCCATCCTCCTGGCCGACGAGCCGACGGGAAACCTCGACAGCAAGACAGGCGATGAGATCATGGCGTTGTTCGACAGGCTTCAGAAGGAAGGCAATACAATCGTTCTCGTCACACACGAAGAATATATCGCAGAGCACGCAGATAGAATTATTCGCCTCCGGGACGGTCTTGTCGAAACCGATCTCCCGGTCCAGAACAAGCGGGTTATCGATCTCACACAAACTCAGAGCTGAGCATGCGTCATTCGATTGGAGAGTTCCGGGAAGGACTGCTGATCGCGTTCAATGCGATCCGCGCGAACAAGATGCGTTCGGTGCTCACGGCCCTCGGCATTATCATCGGCATCGTCTCTGTCACGCTGATGGGCACTGCCATCGAGGGGCTGAACCGGGCGTTCAACAAGAGCATTGCAGCCATCGGTGCTGACGTGCTCTACGTCCAGAAGTGGCCCTGGGGAGGCGGAGATGATTGGTGGAAGATAAGAAACCGCCGCGAGATCAATCTTCAGCAGTCAAAGGTTCTTGAGAAGCAGGCGGAGCTCGCCCGCGCGGTCTCGCCTGTCATGGGCACAAGCCGCAACGTGAAATACGGTCAGAAGCTTCTCGAAAGCATCACGGTGATCGGGACGAACGCCGATTTTGTCGTGACGTCTGGTGTCAACCTTGCCTTCGGCCGCTTCTTCACACCGGCGGAGTCGGATGGAGGGCGACCGGTGTGCGCTATCGGCTCGGAAGTCGCTGCCGAGCTTTTCCCGAATGAGAATCCCATCGGCAAGACAATCAAGGTGGGAACCTACAACTACAAGGTCGTTGGAGTTCTCGAAAAGCAGGGGAGTTTTCTCGGCCTCGAAAGTCTCGACAATCGCCTCTACCTGCCCATCAATCGGTTCATCAAGGAGTACGCTTCGCGCCGGAGCAACATATCGATCTTCGTGAAAGCGATTTCTCTGAAGGAGCTCGATGAGGCGAAGGAAGAAGTGCGGGGCATCATGCGCAAGGCGAGAGGTGTGAGGCCGAAACAGCCGGATGATTTCGCGATCAACCAGCAGGAAATTCTCATCCAGACGTTCAATACAATCGGTGTGGTGATTGCCGGCGTCGGCCTGTTCATCACGGGCCTCTCGTTGTTCGTCGGCGGCATCGGCATCATGAATATCATGTTTGTGTCTGTGACTGAACGAACAAGAGAAATCGGTATTCGTATGGCGATTGGAGCGCCGCGCAGGACAATCCTGCAGCAGTTCCTGATGGAATCTGCCGCACTCTGTCTCATGGGGGGCATCATCGGATTGATGATTGCGTTCCCCCTGAGTCTCATTATCGATACCATTCTGCCCACGGCCATGCCGTTGAGCATTGTGGCGATCGCTATCCTCGTGTCGCTCTTCGTCGGACTCGTCTCGGGTTTCCTCCCGGCATATCGTGCCTCGAGGCTTGACCCCGTCGATGCTCTGCGATACGAATAATCTGAACGATTCATTTTAAGCGGAGAACCACGGTGCTCATCGGCGAAATCATCAGGATTGCAATCAACGCCATACGGATGAACAAGCTTCGTTCCGCACTGACGCTGCTCGGCGTCGTCGTTGGCGTCTTCTCGATTATCGGAGTGATGACGGCGGTCCAGGTGCTGCAGAACAGCATTGAAAACGGACTGAGCGAGCTTGGTTCCAACACCTTCCAGATCCAGAAATTCCCGGCCATGTTTGTCGGCGGCCGCCGCCAATGGGAAAAGTACCGCCGGCGGAAGGACATCACGCTCGACCAGGCTGAGTACGTCATCAGTAAATTGACGACGGCGCAGTATTCTGCCCCCGAGACCGGTTCCTGGGGACAGACTGTCCAGACTCTCACGGGTTTGAAAACGAATCCCAATGTAAGCGTCATGGGTGAAGTCCCCGATGGCATCCAGACAAACAACTGGAGCATACGGGAAGGACGATCGATGACTGATAACGAGGAGACGTACGGCGCAAACGTCGCAATCATCGGACAGGATGTGTTCAAGAAGGTCTTCCCGCATGGCGGCGCGGTCGGGCAGGAAATCAAGATCGGCAACGACCGGTACTCCGTGATCGGCGTCTTCGAACAAAAAGGCTCCGCCCTCGGCGGCAACAGTGATAATTTCGTCGTCATTCCCTTGAGCAGGTTTCTCAATTCGTTCGGCAAGCAGCGTTCGCTGAACATCATGATCAAGGCGAAATCGCCCGACGTGTACGACCAATGTATGGAAGAGGCCCGCATGGCTCTCCGCGTTGTTCGAAAGGTCGACCCGGGCACGGACGACGATTTCGAGATCTTCTCCAACGAATCGCTTATATCGACATTCAACGACTTCACGAAGTACGTCAAAATGGGAGTCGGGTTCATAAGCTTCATTTCTCTGCTTGCAGCAGGCGTTGGGATCATGAACATCATGCTGGTATCCGTTACGGAGCGGACGAAGGAAATTGGACTCCGCAAATCTGTCGGCGCAAGGAAGGGAAACATCCTCAGCCAGTTCATCACAGAAGCAATCGTCCTGTGCCAGATTGGCGGTCTTGTGGGAATCGGCCTCGGGATTCTCGGCGGAAACCTGGCGGCAATCGCGTTCAACCTGCCTGCAGTGTTCCCGGCGGACTGGGCCGTGATCGGGTTTCTTCTGTGCGCCTTCATCGGCGTTGTCTTTGGAGTCTATCCTGCCTGGAAAGCGGCAAACCTCGATCCGATCGAGGCGCTGCGATACGAATGATGATGTCAGCTGCATCCTGCTCACGTCCGACGGGGGTTCAACGTGCTGTTCGGTGAGATCATAAGAATTGCTCTGAATGCAATCCGCATGAACAAACTCCGCTCGGCGCTGACTCTGCTCGGCGTCGTTGTGGGGGTCTTCTCGATTATAGGCGTCATGACTGCAGTCCAGGTGCTACAGAACAGCATCGAGAGCGGCCTGAGCGATCTCGGTTCGAATACATTCCAGATCCAAAAATTCCCCAGAATGTTCGTCGGCGGGCACGCAGCGTGGGAAAAGTACCGGCTGCGGAAGGATATCACACTCGAACAGGCCGAGTTCGCAATCAGCAGGCTCCAATCTGCCCAGTACGCCGCGATCGAGGCATGGACCGGCGGCGTGACGATTCAGTCATTGACCGGGCTGAAGACAAATCCGAACGTCGGGATCGGGGGAGAGATGCCGGATGGAGTCCCTACCAACAACTGGACGATCAAGGAGGGGCGGTCACTCACCGAGGACGAGGAGCTGCACAGTGCTTCCGTCGTCATCCTGGGCCAGGACATCGTCAAGAAGCTTTTCCCGCGCGGCAATCCTATCGGGCAGGAAGTGAAGCTTGGCAATGACCGGTACACAGTCATCGGGACGTTTGATTCAAAAGGATCGTCGATGGGAGGAAACAGCGATAACTTTGTCGTGATTCCACTCAGCAAATTCTTGGGCGAGTACGGCAAACAGCGATCGCTGAACATCATGGTGAAAGCCAAGTCCGCCGAAGTGTACGATCAATGCATGGAGGAGGCCCGGATGGCGCTGCGCGTTGTCCGGAAAGTCGATCCGGGGAAGGAGGATGATTTCGAGATCTTTTCGAACGAGTCGCTCATCTCCACATTCAACGACTTCACAAAGTATGTGAAGATGGGTGTTGGATTCATCAGCTTTATCTCCCTGCTCGCCGCCGGGGTTGGAATCATGAATATCATGCTTGTGTCGGTAACAGAGCGGACGAAGGAGATAGGCCTGCGGAAATCTGTCGGCGCCAGGAAGGGAAACATCCTGAGCCAGTTCATCGCCGAGGCAGTCGTGCTGTGTCAGATCGGCGGGCTCGTGGGGATCGGACTTGGGATTCTCGGCGGAAACCTGGCGGCCATCGCATTTAATCTGCCAGCCGTGTTCCCTGTCGACTGGGCGCTGATCGGGTTTGCTCTCTGCGCCTTTATTGGTGTCGTGTTTGGAGTCTACCCGGCATGGAAAGCGGCGAATCTCGATCCAATCGAGGCACTCCGGTACGAATGAGCTTCAGGTCGATCGTGGAAGCAAAAAAGCCGGACGCGTCGTGCGTCCGGCTTTCTGTTGTACAGCAGTGATGCTATTTCTTCCGATCGATCAATTCCTTCACCTTCTCGTGCAGCTCCTCGACATCAAACGGCTTCGTCATGTATCCTGATGCGCCGAGTTGAGTCGCCCTCTCGACCGATGCCCGATCGTCCATGATCGTAAGGAAGAGGAACGGGATTTCGTCCGAGCCGGGAAGCTTCCGGAGGGCTTCGTAGAATTCGAACCCGTCCATCCGTCCCATCTTCACATCCGAGACGATGACGTCTGGTTTGAACTCCGGCACCGTCTTCAGCGCCTCCTCTCCGTTCAGCGCGATCCTCACCTCGTAACCTTCATCACGAAAGTACGTCTGGACGATTCTTACGAGCTCCTCTTCGTCCTCAACAAGCAACAAACGATGTGTTGTCGCCATAGAGACCCCTCTCCCGTAGGTGTTACGCCTTCATACGTTTTCCTTTTTCCTCTTCGGAGAAAATCCAGCCAACGAGCTTGCCTGGATCGATCTCCTTAAACGACTCCCAGTATGCCGCGCTGCGCATATGACGCGAGGAGGTATCACCTTCCGGCGTTGTACCGACTTGTTCCCTGATGATCTCGAGCCGGCTTTTCCAATGTTCCATGTTGTTTGTCCGCAAGTCCACCCAACCGTCATGAGCCCAGGCGTTGAGCGACTTCTCGGTCACCGCCAACTCGTTCTCGCCGCGATAGGGAGGAATCTTGATATCACGGCCGCGGAGGACGGTCTTCCCGTCGGACATCAGGATCGGTATGCCGATGGAGATGATCTGCGACCGCACCTGGACGTTCTCCCTGATGAACGCATCGAGTTTAGCAGAGAGCTTCTTTGCAGGCATCTGGGCAACGTCACGGAATCCGCCGCAGACGAGTTTCAGCAGATACGCTTCATAGAGAAGCTTCGACAACCGGGGAGGTCCAAGAAACTCGAACGCGATGCTGTCGGCCTGGTGCTTCTTTTCGAGCCGCTTCATTTCCCGCATCGCCTGCTCGAACATGAACCCTGCACGGTATGTCGGCGCAAGCGTCGCGTTGTCGAGTGCGTTGATGATATCGTGTCCCGTGTTGCCCCCCTTGATCTCGAAGAGGACGGACTCGGCGATTTCCTCCGGGGTCACGAACTCCATCTGCCCGGGGGTAGAGATGGCTTCAAACTCGCCGCGTGAGAATACTCCGTTTTCACCAGTGTCAATGAACACAGAACGCAGCTTCTGGTGCGTCGGTTCCGTCACGACATCGTCATCCTGGAGTTTCAGCGTGGCTCCGAGCTTCACTGCGCTGGCAGGGGGGCAGTCGATCAGCTCGATTGCCTTTCCCCGTTTCCTGATCTCACCGAAGTCGATCTTCTTCCATGCGATTGCTGCCGTGGGCTTGATTTCCTTTGTGATCGGCGCATCGGGTGTCCTGCCCATGAGGAACAGGAGCATCGTATGCGCTCCGGCGACCGCGGACTTGCTGAGAAGGACGCTGGAAGGCCGTTCCTCGCTGTGCGTGTAGGGAATATTCAGCCCCATCCCTCCCGTACCGCTTGTGCCGATCTTCACGTAGGTTGTCGTGCCGACGAGCTGCATGGTTCTGTAGAGGATCTGTACATGCCGGATAAGCTGCGGAATATAAAGCGTCGCAAGAAGTCGTTCGGTCTTGTCGAGCAGGGAAGGATCGGATCCCGACTTCGCACTGCGCATGGATTTTCTGAGCTCGCGGGCCGTATGGAACAGATCCTGGTAAGCGATCCCGGTCGCCGAATTAATGCAGTCGACCACGATGTCAGGCTTGTATTGATCGAGCAGATGCCAGATCGAAGAGCGCTCGAGCACCGGGATTGTCAGCTCGTCGAGGAGATCGTCGATGAGCATCTCGCGCATCTTGGGATTTTGAAGGATCTCATCCCGTGGAGTATCCTTGAGCGATTGACGGACGAAGATATTGCCCCACCAGGGGATGAAGAAGTTCTTCCCCGCCTTCGGGTATTCGCGCCGAAGAATTTCGACTGCTTCCTTCGCTTCATGTTCGAAGAGCGAAGTGACGATGATGCGTTTCGGCTTTTCCGGCATCATCTGCCTGCAGACTGCCGAGCCGACAAGGCCCCAGCCTCCGAGTACGAGCACAGATTTGTTCTGGATATCCATAAGATTGTCGTCAGTAGTTTTGTGAATCGGATGCTTGTTAGGTGAATCAGATTTTTTCCACCACGCATGCTGTCCCGTATGCGAGTACTTCCGTCACACCCCCCATGATCTCGGTCGCATCGTAGCGAAAACCGATAATCGCGTTTGCACCAAGGGCCTGGCCGTGTTGAATCATGATCTCGAATGCGTCCCGGCGGGTTTGCTCGCAAAGCTCGGTGTAGAGCGTGATATTTCCGCCGAAGAGGATTTGAAGTCCGGCGCCGATATTGCCGAAGAGGGAACGGGAACGGACCACGATCCCGCGCACGACTCCAAGATTTTTTACGATGCGGTATCCATCGAGTTGAAAGTTTGTTGTCACCAACGAATGGTCCATATGCATCTGCCTTCCCGGTTAATGATCGTTTGCTGTGAATCGCGCCGCGGCCTGGCTTATCGCGAGGCGGCCTTCGGATTCAACAGCCGTTGTACAGTTTCGTAATAGAGGTTTACTTCGGTCTGGTATTCATCTCCCGTCCCCGGCCCTTTGAAGCCTTCGTGAATCAGCTTCACCAAGCCGTTCCTGTCGACAAAGAGGGTTGTCGGGTAAGCAAAAAAGTCCTTGAGCTGCGCGTGTAGGCGTGCCTCGACATTGGTGTTGTCAAGCGAACCGCAGAACAGGACCGGATAGGTGATGCCATACCGTTCTTCATACATGAGGAGATTTTTCCTGGCGGCGTTCATGTCGCCCGTCAACTCGAACGAAAGACCGACAACCTCAAGGCCCTGATCGCCGAATTCTGAGAAAAGCCTCTGCAGAAGCGGAGAGGCATCCATGCAATTGTGACACCAGGTTCCCATGATGTCGATGAGCACTACTTTTCCCTTGTAACGCTTGTCAAGGTTCGTGATCGTATCACCCATGACAGTCAGCCCTGAGAACGCGAATGGCTTCCGTGTATCCTTCATGGTCGTTTTCTTGCCCGACGGAACGACGGTGGTCTGCGCGGGGCGTGCCGAAAGCGTGAACGGAACCGCCGGAGGCATCCTGTAAATCAGTGTGCCTGACCACTCATTGTGAGTCCTCGTCATTTCAATCATCTGCCCCTGCCAGCCTGTGAAGCGTCCGAGTTGGACGGAGTTGCCCTTCTGCTTTCCCGCCATGAGCCCGAGATCGCCGTCAGCAGCAATGAAGGTCCCGAAGACCGAATCACCGCGGGCCCAGAAGCTCGCGACCGATCCGCTGTCGATGCCGTCCCGATTTTTCATGTACACCTGGAACTTGCCGACAAGCGGAACATCCGGAGTCGACTTGGCCTCGGGGCTGTTTTCCTGTCCGTTCTCGGGACTGGCTTCAAACGTGTTGACGACGGTGTCCTTTCTGAACCTGTAGAAATTTCCCACGAGCTTCCCGGATTTCCAGACTGATCGCATGGCGGCACCGTACTCCGAAAACACAAAGCTCACTGAATCGCCGTCGCGGTGAATTTCCGGGATGGGAGTTTGTTCGGATCCGTTAAGAAAATAGCCGGACGGGGCGGGAGGATTGAGATCAAGAACCATCCGGATGGGCAGTTGCTTGTTCTCCGCGAGCGTTACTGTCCCTTTCCATGCTGTCTTCAGCGGAGGCTGCTGCTGGCAGCCTGATAGAATGAGAATCGAAACAACAAGCACTGCAGCAGGAGCATGCACTTTCATGTGGCAGCTTTCTAAATGAGTCCGGGATGCTTCCCCGTGCCGAACACGGAGAGGAATACTATCAGGAGGAGAAGGATGGTCTGGACGAGATAAAATAAAGTGATCTGATTGTTCAACGACCGCGATAGCGCATCGGCGTTCGCGGGTGCAGTTTGATCCTGCATCGACTTCAGAAGTTTCGATCGACCGAGCGTCAATCGGGGACCATACAGCGCGCCGTTCAGGACGATGAGCACGAACAGGACGATCTTCGCCACGAGCCATCCTTCGCTGAACCAGGAAACGGACGACCCGGCATACCGGTTGTAGATGTTCCCGATCCCGCTGGCGAGCAGGAGCAAGGCAGCAATGGGTGAGAGCAGGCCGAGAATTCTTCCGACGGAGGCGGTGTAGAGTTTCAATGCGAGGTCGGGCTGCGAGCGGAGTTTGCGGTCGAGAATGAACCCGCCGAGGAGCGAGGCGCTCAAAATGCCGAAACCGAGGAGATGCACCAGGAAAACAATCGAGACTTTCATAAGTCGATCATCGGATAATATGTCGTTGCGGAGAAGTCCCTGTGTTTGGCTTATTCCGGTGCTTTTTGACGCGAATCAAGATAAGAAAATGATTCTGAAAAAGGGAAGCGTCTTTCCGGCTGGAATGATGGAATGAACTTGCCCGCCATTGTGTTGAAGGAGAGCGGGAAGTGCAAGAACTCCCATTGTTCTTGCACGTTCTGGCGTGGATTGGTATATTTTGTTGCATTTTTGGGATGCGTAATCCGGCTTCCGCACGATCTTCCAGATTTCGGAATGACTGAAAGGACATGTGATGGCGCGTGGCTGTTTCTCTCTCGTGGTACTTCACCTGCTCGTTGCTTCTGCGTTTTCCCAGCCTCAATCCCCGCGGTCGGTCGATGCCGCTGAGCTGAGACTCGCACTCAGGAAGCTCTCGGTTCTCGGTTCAGTCCTCTACGTCGCTGCGCATCCGGACGACGACAACACAGCGTTCCTCGGCTACATGGCGAAAGATCGATTGATGAGAACGGCGTATCTTTCCATGACGCGCGGCGAAGGGGGACAAAATCTCATCGGCTCAGAACAGGGGGACCTGCTCGGCATCATCCGCACGCAGGAACTCCTCGCCTCGCGAAAGATTGACGGGGCGGAGCAATACTTCACGCGTGCAATCGACTTCGGATATTCAAAGTCGCTCGACGAAACCATGAAGTTCTGGGGAAAGGAACAAACGCTCTCCGATGTCGTCTGGATGATTCGTTGGTACCGGCCGGATATCGTCGTCACACGCTTCACGCCGACCCTGGGAGGACACGGCAACCATCTGGCGTCCGCCGAGCTTGCCCGTGAGGCGTTCGCAGCCGCCGGCGATCCGAAAAAATTCCCCGAGCAGCTGAAGTATGTTCAACCCTGGACGCCGAAGCGCCTGCTCTGGAACGTGTTTCGATTTCAGCAGTCGGACCGCCCTGCCATTCCCGATCATTCCGTTTCGATTGACCTCGGTGTCTACAGCCCGATTCTCGGCGAGTCGTTCACTGAGATGGCGGGGAGAAGCAGGAGCATGAACCGCAGCCAGGGTACAGGCGGCGGGCAAAACCGCGGCGAGTTTGTAAATTACTTCCAGCACATTGCGGGTGATACGGCAACACACGATCTGTTCGACGGCGTAAACACAGCATGGTCGCGCGTCCCGGGCGGTGCGTCCATCGGGACGATGCTGGAGGACATCACCCGGTCATTCGATGAACTGCATCCCGAAAAATCGATTCCGGCGCTCCTCCGAGTTTACGAGGACCTTGGAAAACTGAATGATGATCACTGGGTCACGTACAAGAGAGGTGAACTCAGGGAAGTCATCAGGATGTGCGCGGGACTTTGGATTGACGCCTTGACATCCGAAAACAACGCAACACCCGGTTCGGAGATCAAGGTCACCGTCTCAGCGATCAACCGGTCGTCGTACCCGTTCCGGCTGGAACATGTTGCACTCCCGCTTGTGAAAAGCGATTCCGTTCTCGGGATCGACCTTCGCTATAACCAGCAAGTCCAGACAGTTTTTGGAATCCGGCTGCCGTCGAGCGTTCCCTATACGCAGCCATACTGGCTGGTTGATCCGCCGGAACTGGGAGCGTATCGGGTGGCCCGGCAACAGGATGTAGGTCAGGCGGAAAACTCTCCCGCCCTCACGGTCACGGCAAGAATCTCCTCTCCTGATGGGACGATCGATTTTGAACTGCCCGTGCGTTTCAGGATCGTCGACCCTGTGGAAGGAGAACAGTATCGTCCATTCGTTGTAAATCCCCCCGTGAGTGTCAATCTCCCGGAAAAGGTGTACGTGTTCACCGACGGAGCCAGCAAGACCGTCGGAGTGAATGTCCGCAGTGAATCCGGGAAGCTCTCGGGCACGGTCGCGCTGCGCGTTCCGCAAGGCTGGCAGGTTACGCCTTCGAAGATACCATTCTCATTCAATCAGAAGGATGAAAATCAGTCGGTGACATTCTCAGTGCAGGCCGGAAGCGGCGCTTCGTCGGGCGCATTTCAGGTCGAAGCCATGGTCGGCGATCTCCGGGTCACGACAGACATGGTGACGATCCGCTACCCGCACATTCCGCCGCAGACGGTGTTTCCGCAGACCGAGGGAGAACTGCTCAGGGTGGACCTGAAGACGTCGCCGAAGCGTGTCGGCTACATCATGGGACCGGGCGATGCGGTACCGGTAGCTCTCCGGCAAATGGGATATAACGTCACGATGCTCTCGGATGACGACCTGAAGAATGGTTCTCTCAACAACTTCGACCTCATCATCGCAGGCGTCCGATCGTATAACATGCGTCCGGCGCTTCGGGCGAACCAGCGCAAGCTCATGGAGTTTGTCGAGAAGGGGGGAACGTACCTCGTTCAATACATGACGCCGCGGCGGACGGAAACGGAAAACCTCGGGCCGTATCCTCTCTCGGTGTCAGGCGATCGGGTCTCAGTCGAGGACGCACCGGTGCGGTTTCTTGCGCCGGACAATCCGGTGCTCAACGTCCCCAACAAGATCACACAGGAAGATTTCAAGGGATGGATCCAGGAGCGCGGGCTCTATTTTTCGGACAAATGGGATTCGCACTACACCGCTGTCCTCGGAAGCAACGACCCGGGAGAGCCCTCGAGGGATGGAGGTCTCCTTGTCGCTCGCTACGGCAAAGGATGGTACGTCTTCACCGGCTACGCGTTCTTCCGTCAATTGCCAGCCGGCGTGCCGGGAGCGTATCGGCTGTTCGCGAACCTTATCGCCCTCGGCCAGTAGGCGGCTCTTTTCAATGGATGCGCTGAAGATGGGGACCATGAATCGAATCGTTCAAATCAGATACGCAGCCTGATGACCCACGACGCTCCTCGCGACGAACTCGCAGAAGAACGACCGCCGCTGTTCCGCACATGGCGGCGGTTGTACACCTTTGTCCTCGCTGAACTCGCTCTTCTCATCATTCTGTTCTACCTCTTCACGAAGGCGTTCGCATGAGAACGCTGGACTGGATTGTCCTCGCCTGCACGCTGCTTTCGATTATCCTCTACGGCATCTACAAAGGGAAGGGGAGCCGGAGTCTCAGCAGCTATCTGCTTGCCGATCGGAATATGCGCTGGTACACGGTGGCGCTTTCCATCATGGCCACGCAGGCAAGTGCCGTGACATTCACCTCGACACCCGGACAGGCCTACGCGGACGGCATGCGGTTCGTTCAGTTTTATTTCGGTCTGCCGATCGCAATGGTCATCGTGTCGATCACTGCCGTACCAATCTTCCGAAAGCTCGGGGTGTTCACGGCGTATGAATATCTCGAGCACAGATTTGACCTGAGGACAAGAACGCTGACCGCCTTGATCTTCCTCGTACAGCGCGGGCTCAGCGTCGGCATCACCATCTATGCGCCATCTCTTGTGCTTTCGGTGATGCTTGGCTGGGACATTCGCTGGACGTCAACGGCGATCGGCGGGGCGATCATTATCTACACAACCTTCGGCGGTGTCAAGGCTGTCAACTGGACCGACGTTCAGCAGATGCTCATTATCCTCTCAGGGATGATCATCGCGTTCGTAATGACGATCGCACTGTTGCCGAAGGGGATAGGATTTGTCGATGCGCTCCGCGTCGCTGGTGGCATGGGGAAGTTGAATGCGGTTGACTTCTCGTTTGATCTGCACAACAGGTACAACTTCTGGTCCGGACTCGTCGGCGGGACGTTCGTGGCCCTCGCCTATTTTGGCACTGATCAGTCCCAGGTCCAGCGATATCTCACGGGAGCCTCGATCAGACAGAGCCGTCTCGGCCTGATCTTCAACGGGATCGCCAAGGTTCCGATGCAGTTCTTCATCCTTTTGCTCGGCGCCATGGTGTTCGTGTTCTTTCAATTCGAACGGCCGCCGCTGTTCTTCAATCCGGTGGAAGTGGAAAAGGTCAGCAGGAGTTTTTATGGTGACGAATTCCGATCTGTGGAGCGGCGCTACGCGGAAGTCTCCAGCCGGAAAGCCGAGGCAGTGCGCTCCTACGTCGAAGCGAAACGGGGAGGAGACGCGAAGTTGATCGAAGACGCAGCATCAAAGCTGCGCTCGCTTTCTTCCGAGGCTGAGCTTGTGAGGAACGAAGGAATTGCCGTGCTCCGCGAGA
>DATJQB010000333.1:0-17349 GCA_035506075.1 Bacteroidota bacterium
GCATCGTCGCTGATATCGGGATTGGGATTCACTTCGATGACGTAGAGGTTGTTGTTCTTGTCCAGCCGCATGTCCACGCGCGCATAATCGCGGCACCCCATGACGCGGTACGCCTGGAGTGCAACGTCCTTTGCCTGCCGCTCGATGTCGGCCGGCAACTGGGCAGGACAAACCCCGACAGTTCCCTTGTACTCATCCGTCCCCTCCATCCACTTCGCCGCGTACGTGACGATGTGCGGCAGGTTGTCCGGCAGACCTGAAAAATCAATTTCGGAAATCGGGAGCACAATGGGCCGCCTGTTGCCGATAATGGCGACGTTGAGCTCACGTCCTTCGATGTACTCGTCAACGAGTGCCGGCTGATCGAAATTCTGGAAGATGAACCTGACCCGCTTCTTGAGCGCCTGGAAGCTGTCGACAATCGACCCGTTGTCGATCCCGACGCTTGCGTCCTCCAGCGAAGGCTTGACGATGACGGGGAATTTCAGCGCGAACTCGTCCTCTACGACCTCGTTTGCATTCTTATACAGCGCATAGCGGGGAATGCGAATCTTGTGGTAGCTCAGGATCTGCTTTGTGCGCTCCTTGTTCTGGCATGTCCCGAGCGAGAACGCTCCCGCTCCGGTATACGGGACTCCCAGCAGTTCATACAATCCGGCAACGAACATCTCGTGTGTCGATTCGTCGCCGACCGATTCACACAGGTTGAAAATAAGATCCGGCTCCTTTTCTTCGATGAATTGAATCAGGCGCTTGATGTCGCTGTTCATATTAAAGAGCGACGTCTTGTACCCGTTCTTTGCGAGAGCATCCGAGACGTGGGCGCGCTCCTCGAGTACACCGACTTCAGACAGATCAACTGCCTGGGGCTGGTTTCCCGACATCACCTGTGTACGCGTTATGCCGGCTTCAATCTTTCCCATCTCCGAGATGAATTTCCGCCCCGTCGCCGTTTCCACTGTCGGCTCATTGAAGACGACCGCAACGTGTATTTTCTTCGCCATAATCTCCCTGCACTAGTGTGAGCCGGCGGCAGCGTACTCTTCTGCCGGCAATCGTTTAAGCGATCCCGTATCTACGGATTGCTGCATCCAACACGGCGTTAAGCATTGCGTTGTAAGACAATCCGGCAGCGCGCGCAGCCATCGGAAAACTCGAGTGATCGTCCGGATTTGGAAGTATGCCTGGAAGCGGATTCAACTCCACGATATTTGGCACTCCCTGCTCATCGAGCCGAATGTCGATCCTGCACCAATCTCGGCATCTCATCACTTCGAATACTCTTATGCACGTTTCCCTGATACGATGTTCAAGATCAGCATCGATGTTGGCAGGACAATCATACATTTCCACCGGGTGATCGACCTGATCCCAAACCCATTTTGCCTCATAAGAATAGAGAGGATTGACGCCGGCAGGGAGCTTGTCGAGACGGATTTCTATAATTGGGAAAACACGCAGTGAGTGACCGTTTCCGAGCAACGCGACAGTGAACTCACGGCCCGGCAGGAACTTTTCGACGAGGGCGGGCTCTGCGTAGTCGTTGAGGATACGGCCGACCTGTTCAGCGAGTTCGTGATGCGATCGGACAATCGAAGAGTTGAGTATTCCTTTGCTTGATCCCTCATGGAGCGGTTTGACCACAGAAGGAAATTCGACGTTCCTGGTCCGGAGTTCGTCCATCGATGCGATCACGTGAAACGCAGGGTTGGGGATCTGATGATAGGAGAGAATTTCTTTTGCGCGCGATTTGTCCAGGCAAAGAGCGAGCGTCACAGGATCGGAACCCGTGTACGGGATGCCGAGCATGTCCAGGACGGCTGGGATCTGAGCTTCTCGGGAGGATCCTCTCAAACCTTCCGCGATGTTGAACACAATATCGGGCCGGGTCTTGAGAAGTTGATGGGGAGCATCTTCAGTCGCTTCGATCATCGTCACGCTGTGTCGCTCCATCAAGGCTGCGTTCACAGCGAGTATGGTCGCCTCACTGTCCCACTCAGCGTATGTGTCGTCTCTCGTCTCGTGAAGTTTCGTTTGTGTTGCGACCGATACTTCCTGTTCACCATTGCCGCCACTTCGTGGATGAACGGAAAGTTCATCCGCGTTTTCCTTCTTCATGTTATAGACGAGCGCGACATTCAATCGCGGTAACAAGCAGGTTGATCAACCTTTCAATTGTTAGGAGGACGACCTATCAATGAACACGAATCGTTGGTATAAATATAATGTTTTAATCATCGTTGTCAAGTCTGAGAGAGGTAATTCGCGCATCCGACGCGCGATCTTACTTGACATGATCCGCGATCGGACCGCGACCCGGTCGAGGCGAACGATGCTCGCGCGCACTCATCGATGTCATCCCGCGACCATCGACGGTCACGCGCGCGGCACGACGTGCGGCGGCACCATGATGCGAACGGATAGAGAAAGGAAGAAGACGGAGAGGTTGTCAGGCGATGGTACTTAATGCGAGGGCATCCTTGTACCGGAGTTCGAAGTGTTTCCGGAGGTTCTGATGCGAAGCGGACCGCAGCTGTGGATCGCGTTCCACAATGAGAAATGCTTCTTTTCGGGCAATAGTGATGATATCTCCGTCCTCGGCCAGGTTCGCGATGCGGAATTCCGGGATTCCGCTCTGCCGCAGTCCGAAAATCTCCCCCGGTCCCCGCAGTCTGAGGTCCACCTCGGCAATCCGGAACCCGTCCGTCGTCTCGACCATGGTGTCAAGGCGAACCTGGGCGTTCTGTTTCTCTTTCTTGAGCTCCCCCCGGTCAAATCCCCGCTTGTGCTCATCGAACCAGCCGTAGTTGGCGATCAGGATGCAGTAGGATTGGTCTGCCCCCCTGCCCACCCTTCCCCGGAGCTGGTGCAGCTGCGAGAGTCCGAACCGTTCGGCGTTCTCGACCACCATGATCGTGGCGTTGGGGATGTCGATCCCGACCTCAATAACGGTCGTGGAAACGAGGATGTTGACGTCTCCAGACTTGAACCGCTGCATCATTGCGTCCTTCTCTTCGGATTTCATCCGGCCGTGAATGAGACCAAGGCTGAATTCCCCGAAGACTTCCTGCTTCAACCGTTCGAACTCGGCGGTCGCTGCCTTCAGATCGCTTTTCTCCGATTCTTCGATGAGCGGAAAAACGATATACGCCTGTCTTCCCCGTTGAATTTCTTCCCGCACGAACTGATAGACGCGGTCCTTCTGGTTCTCGAGCCGCACACCGGTCTTTATCGGCTTGCGGTTCGCCGGCATTTCGTCGATCACGGACACGTCGAGATCGCCGTAGACCGTCAGCGAAAGCGTCCTGGGAATCGGCGTCGCGGTCATCACAAGGACATCCGGATTCATCCCTTTGGCACGGAGCGTCGCACGCTGCATCACACCAAAGCGATGCTGCTCGTCGATAACGATAAACCCGAGCTTCGCAAATGCCACACCTTCTTCCAGCAGTGCATGCGTTCCGATGACAATCTGCCCGCGTCCGCTCCGAATGTCTTCAAGAACATCTTCACGGAGTTTTTTTCTCTGGCCGCCGATCAGGAGCCGGACATTGACTGGCGAATGCTGAAGATAGCTGCTGAGCGTCCGGAAATGCTGCTCAGCGAGGATTTCCGTCGGAGCCATGAATGCTACCTGGTATCCGTTCTCCACAGCGACCAACATTGCGAGGAGCGCGACGATTGTCTTCCCGCTTCCAACATCTCCCTGAAGCAATCGGTTCATCGGCGTAGGGTTACTCATGTCGGCTGCAATCTCTTTGAGGACGCGCCGCTGGGCCGTCGTTAGCGCGAATGGAAGAGACGACAGAAGCGTTCGCACCAGATCGCTCTCCGTTGAATACACGATCCCTTTGTTTTGCTGGCCAAGACGTTTCTTGCGGAATGCAAGCATCAGTTGGAGGAAGAAGAGTTCATCAAACTTGAGTCGCCGCCTCGCAGCGTCCAGTTCTTCCTGGTTCGCGGGAAAATGGATCTGCCCCAGCGCTGTCCTGCACCCGAGCAGGTTCTGACGTTCGCGAAGATCGTCGGGGAGAAATTCCTGGATGGTGGTCAGGTGACTTTTAAGAGCGTTGCGGATCACCCGGCGGAAGCCACGGCTGTCGAGTCCCACCTTCGTGAGCTCGGCAGTCGAGCTGTACTTCGGGATGATGGAGCCGGTATTGAAAAGTTTCCCCCAATCGGGCTCATCCTCTTCTTCAGCCCCTTTGAGCCGATCGAATTCGGGATGTGTGAACTGTATTCGTCCAAGCTTGTCGAAATCCGGATAGGCTGATACAGCGAGCATCTCACCCGCTTCGAACGCATCCTTGAACCATTGCACTCCCTCGAACCAGATACACGGAAGGTGTCCCGTTGCATCTTCGAGCGTAAGAATAAACATCAAACGGTTGGAGCGGCGCGAGCGGCGCATTTCCTGCCGAAAGACCTGACCGATGACGGTAACGGGTTTGTCCGTATCCACATACTGCTTCAGACTCCGGATTGTAACGATGCGGCTGCGGTCCAGGTAATCGAACGGGAACGTCAGCAAAAGGTCGCCGACCGATCGGATCCCCGCCTCTTCCAGAGCGCCTGCCCGCTTCGGGCCGATACCTTTGACGTACTGCAGGGGCAGGTCTGCCTGAGACGATTTGTTGTTCGGGGACGTTGTCGGGAGTCGGTTCACGCGCGTAGGGATTTGTGCGTGGGAATATAATCAATTTTCGATAGAGGGGAAATGGCGGCCGCGTGTTCCATCGACGGCGGTCGCACACGGAAGTCCTGCGGGCTACTCCTCGCTGTGCTTGAGACGCGTGGAGATGTCTGCAAGCGACGTCCAGCTCTCGAGAAGTTCGGGAATGTACTCCGAGGTCGTGATGAAGGTCCAGATGTAAGCGACGATGGAGTAGATCGCCCCGGTGCTGAAGTTGTCGAGATCGATGGAAATGAAAAGAACGGCGACGAAGATCACAAGGAGTGCGATCCGCATGACGCCAAAATTGAACGCGCCCCAGTTCGCTATCCGCTGCTTCAGCGAGGTGAGCTTCGCGTAGTACGTTTTGACCTCCTCGGGACTCTGACGCGCAAAGACGTCAAAGGTGGTTTCAAAATTATCGTGGTATTCCTTCTGCAGGGCGCTGACCTTGTTGGTGTAGATCCCGGTTGCCTGCATGAGGGGAAGAATGATTGTGAGACATGCAATGGAGATTCTCCAGTCAAACGCCGCGAGTGCGATCACCGCCCCGCTGATTGACACCACCTGGTCGATGATCTCCGGCATGCGATATTGAAGGAAGGAAATGTACTGTTCGGAGAGCTGCGTGAGAGCGACAGTCCGGGAGACGGTGTACTGTTTCTTCTGTCCACCTGATGCAATTCCAACAGCGAGGTCCGCGTAAATGCGCAGATAGATCCGTTCATCGACCACGCGGCGAAGGACGCCCGTGCCGGAGTTGATGGCAAACACTGTGATCCAGACGAACAGCGGCACAACATTGAGTGAGCGAAGCGTCGGACCTTCCGTGCTTGCCCTGTCGATCAGGGCATCGATCACTTTCCCGAATACAGCCGGCTCCACGATCCATGCCACGTGCTCGATGAAGACAAGCGAGAGGGCGAAGAGAATGCCGCGCCTGTATTTTTTCGCCAGGGTGAAGAGTGTCATATACTCTTTTGATGAAGATCGCGGGCAAAGGTTGAACGTTGCCTACTTCGAGTACACGATATTCCCTCCAACGATTGTCAGGGCAACATTCATCTTTTCGATCCTGATGGGATCGATGGTGAGAATGTCGTCTTCGAGAACGACAAAATCGGCGAGCTTTCCGGGAGTGATCGATCCTTTGTCGTGCTCCTCAAAGACAGCATACGCGCAATTGATTGTATATGCTTCGATCGCCTCCTGAACCGTAATTTTTTGCTCGGGGAACCACCCGTTCGGATTTGCTCCATCCGTCGTTCTGCGTGTAACAGCGGCGTAGATCCCCAGGAGGGGGTTGATCGGAGCAACCGTCCAATCACTTCCGAAACACATCTTCACTCCGTTGTCGAGAAATGTCCGGAACGCATACGTCGTCTTGCAGCGTTCCTTTCCGATTCTTCCTTCCGCCCACCGTCCGTCGTCGATTGCGTGGTAGGGCTGCACGGAGGCGATCACACCGAGTTTGGCAAATCTCTGAAAATCCTTTGGCGCCAGGTGCTGTGCATGCTCAATCCGGAATCGGCGGTCCCACTGGGGGTTGGCTTTCACAATTCTCTCGAACATGTCCAGCATGAGACTGTTGGCGCTGTCGCCAATTGCGTGAATGGAGAGCTGGAGTCCCGCCTTGTCCGCCGCCGTGGCCCATTTCTCCAGCCGTCCATCAAGCACGACATCGCTCGCGAGTCCGTGCGTTCCGGGATCGGACGTGAAGGGCTGGAAGAACAGAGCGGTCGACGAGCCGAGGGATCCGTCGGCGAATTCCTTCAGCGATCCAAGCCTGACCCACTCATCGCCAAACGGCACCTTGATGCCAACAGCCGACAGGTTGTTCCACTGACTCATCGGTACGCGGCAATGGAACCGTGACGTGAGTTCCCCCCTGTCCCGCAGGATCTGATACACATGCACGTCCGCGCCGGATGAAACATCCTGGATCGACGTGACGCCGTACTTCCGGGCCTCGGCGAGCGCAAGCTTTGCCGCTTCGACCATCTCCTGTTCGGACGGATCGGGAATGTGCTGGTAGACGAGACTCATCGCAGCGTCCTTCAGAATCCCGGTCGGTTCTCCGCTCTTCTTGTCCCGCACGATGGTTCCGCCCGGCGGATCGGGAGTCTTCTTGTCGATGCCCGCAATCCTGAGCACGTACGAGTTCGCAAGTGCCATGTGGCCGTCATAGCGGTTCACAAAGACCGGCGTTTGCTGTGTGAACCGGTCAATGAGTTCCTTCGTCGGCAGGTTCCCTCCGGGCCAATTGTCATGGTCCCAATCACCACCTGTAATCCACCGTCCCGGGTTTTTCACCGCCCTGGTCTTGATGAGTGCAGCAAACTCCTGTTCGCTTTTCGCGTAGCGGAGGTCGACGCTTTGAAGCTGAAAGCCGCCACTCATGAAGTGGGTATGATCATCGATGAAACCCGGGAGCATTCTTTTGCCGTGCAGATCAACCCTTTTCGTTTTTGCACCGGCGAGTTTCCCGATCTCCTCATTGGATCCGACCGCGACAATCCGCCCGCCCTGGACCGCGACAGCCTCGGCGTTTGGCATTGACTTGTCCACAGTCCAAATTGCTCCGTTCACAAACACGACATCCACAATGGATGTTTGGGAGAGAGCCGGAACTGCAGACACGAGCAAAAGAAGGGACAGCATGAGCAGTCGCATCGGGGGTACCTCTCAGAATAGAGATGAATGGAAGGAGTTCGGTGTGACGAAAAGATAGCCAAACACGGACTGAAATTCAACGTTTCCGGAACGGCGGATCTTAGGGGTTGACTTTCCACTCGCATCTCTCTAATTTCGAGGCACACATTTCCACCCCGCAGCATCATTCCATTGAAAGAGGAATTTACGATGACAAACACAGCACGATGTGTCCGCTGGATGTTCTTGCTCTGCCTCGTCTGCTCGGCCGTGGCGGTCTCCCGTGCATCGGTTGCCCCGCAGTCGAACGACAGGGGGCTCAGTCGCCAGGAGACATTGCAGAAGGATTCTGCCGACAGGGCACGGTTGACCAATGTAGATGAAGTTGCCCGCCGGGTTGACAGTCTTCAGTTTATCGTCGTCTACAACGCCCAGCTTCTGCAAAGGGATCTCGATGCTAAAGTTGTCTGGATCTACGTGATGCTCGGGGTCATGATTATTGCGAGTATGATGATGTACGGGGCGCTCAATCAGGCTCAGCGACATCGGAAGGAACTGGAGGAGAGGGTGTTCAGCACAATTGCGAGCACGGTGAGCGAGCTCGAGGCAAAAATCAAGCAGGTTGAAACAAGATCGGAGCCGCCTCCTGTTCCGAAAAAGACCGCTCCTCCAAAAAAGAAGAAATAGGTTCGTCGATTCTGGCGTCATGAAACAGCAAGTCCCGCCGGGGAACACCAGGCGGGACTTTTTTTTCATCGATCGACTACCGGACTCACTTTTTCGGAGTGAGGTTCTTCAATTCGTCTTCCGTGGATTTTCTGAGATCCGGATTCGGGGATTCCCTCAACACTGCTTCATACATGGCCCGCGCCTGCTTCCCGGCCCCAAGATTCCTGTAGATCTGACCAAGACCGAAGTACGCCGCCCCCCGCAATGTCGAACCTCTCTGTTGAAGCACCGCCTTGAGCATCACGGATGCCGAGTCGTACTGATGAAGCCCGACATAGCTCATCCCGAGCGTATAGTAACAACGATCCTGAAGTTCTTTCGTCACTCCAGATTTCAGAAGCTGCAGAATTCCGTTCGCAGCCGACCTGAATTGTTTCATGCCGTACTGACCTTCGCAGTATTCAAGCGTCAGATCGCCACGCACAGGCTGCTGGACGTTGATCTTTTCAACCCGGCTGCCCTTCGCCGTGGAATCTTTGGGCTCTCCTTTCCTCGAAGATTCGAGAAGCTGCAACTGGCCCGCGAGGGCGCCGAGGCGCTGCTCCTGCTGTGACTGCTGCCGGATCAGTGAGTCCGCAACGTGATCCATCCCCGTTGCAGCAGCCTGCTTCGATGGAACTGGCGGGGCCGTTCGCTGGACGCTCTTGAGTGGTTCAAAGAACCCCTCATTCGGTTTCAGAGCCTGCTTCGAACTGCGGCAGGCACCAAAGAGAATCGCCAGCAGCAGCGCCACGGCTACCGTACTATGTTTACTTGACAGGTGGAAGAAAGATATCATCACTCGACCACCGGCACTTTGTTCATTGTCATGATGTACCGCAAGAAACCCAGAAAGCTGCTTGCGATGATTACCGCGGTGAATTGACTTTCCGGTGAGGGTCGCAGAGCCTTCACGGGGGGATGCGGCGGAATCCACGACGCCGGCCGGTAGTCGTTCCACGAAACCTGTTTGACGGAGTCCGCCCTGAACGCGAACATGTACCATCGCGGCTCCGATCCGAAGGTGACCGGCAAACGGAACTCAATCATGCTGCCGGGCAGACTGGAAATGGTGCTTCGCATCGTATGGGTGTTTGCGTCCGTCGTTGGCAACAGATCGTCGATGCGCCATTGGGAACCATCGAAATAAGAGTTCCCGAGTGGAACAACCGACTCGCGGAGTACCCCTAGTGATGGGATCGTCTGCGCCGCAGGGGGTGTCTTCGTTGTGTCATAGAGTGTGCGCCCGGTCCGAACAGCGGATGACACTCCGCGGACGGTGATCGTCGCCTTCGCCCAATCAATCGACATAGGGTCCGATGTGATATTCTGAACCTGGAACCGGAGTCCCGGATCGTCGACGCGGAATTGAATGATCAGCTGATCGTCACGGTAGAGCATGTCGGCTGACTGCGCCGGATCTGTCATCGAGTAGGAGTACTTGAACTTGTGCCCAAGTGTCGACTGGAGTTTCGACGTGGAAGCGCAACCGGCGAGCAGCAACGCCGCCAGCAGCAGTGCGATGACCCGGAAGACGATCGGCGGGATGGTTCGCGTAGGGCGCATTATTCGGCGTACTCTTTTGCTGCCTTCACGAAATCACGGAACAGTGGATGCGGATTAATCGCCCTCGATTTCAACTCCGGATGGAACTGCCCTGCGACGAACCAGGGATGATCGGTGAGCTCAATGATCTCGACGAGCGTGTTGTCGGGCGATACGCCGCTGAAGACCATGCCTCCCTCGGCAAGTTTTTTTCGAAACCTGTTGTTCACCTCGTAGCGATGGCGGTGACGCTCGGAGATCAGGTCCTTGTGATACGCCCTGAACGCCCTCGTTCCTTTTGAAACGATGCATGGGTATGCGCCAAGCCGCATGGTTCCACCCATATTTTTCACCCCTTTTTGATCCATCATCAAATCGATCACGTTGTTCTTCGACTTCTTGAACTCCGCGCTGTTCGCCCCCTTCAAACCGCATACGTTGCGGGCAAATTCAATGACGGCACACTGCAGGCCGAGGCAAATGCCGAGGAACGGGATGTTGTGCTCGCGGACATAGCGGATGGCTTCAATCTTTCCCTCCACACCCCGCTCTCCAAATCCACCCGGCACGAGCAGGCCGGACACATCGCTCAGGTAGCGCGCGGCCCCCGCGTGTTCAATATCCTCCGCCTTGATCCAGCGGACTTCCACGACGACGTCGTTTTCCGCGCCGGCGTGGACAAACGCCTCAGTAATACTCTTGTACGCGTCAAGAAGATCCGTGTACTTGCCGCACACGGCGATCGTTACTTTCCCGCGAGGATGCTTGATACGATTCACAAAGCGCGTCCAGCGGCGCAAATCCGGCGCCCCGCATTTCAAGTTCAGCTTCTCGATGACGATCTTTGGAAGCTGCTCGCGCTCGAACAACAGCGGCACTTCATAAATCGACTGAGCGTCGCGGCCTTCGATCACCGCATCAGTTTCGACGTTACAAAAGAGACCGATCTTCTCACGCACTTCACGTGAAAGATGTTTTTCCGAGCGGCAGATGAGGATGTCCGGCTGGAGCCCGATCTCAAGCAGGGTCTTCACGCTGTGCTGCGTCGGCTTCGTCTTCAGTTCGCCGGCCGAACGGATGAAGGGAACAAGTGTGACGTGTATGTTCAGCGCGTTGCGGTGGCCGACATTGAGCGTAAACTGACGAATCGCCTCCAGGAACGGCAGGCTCTCGATGTCGCCGACCGTTCCGCCGATCTCCGAGATGATGACATCATACTTCCCGGTCGAGCCAAGCGCTGCGATGCGTCGCTTGATCTCGTCGGTAATGTGCGGGATCACCTGAACTGTCGCACCGAGGTAATCTCCCCGGCGCTCCTTGGCGATGACCTCGTAGTAAATCTGCCCCGTCGTGGCATTGTTCTGGCGCGTCGAGCTCACATCAAGGAATCGCTCGTAGTGTCCGAGGTCGAGATCGGTCTCCGCACCGTCGTCGGTCACGTAGACCTCGCCGTGCTGAAACGGATTCATCGTACCCGGATCCACATTGATGTAGGGATCGAATTTCTGGATCGTGACCCTGAGTCCCCTTGACTTCAGAAGCAGCCCAAGGGAAGCGGCGGCGATCCCTTTCCCGAGCGATGAGACGACACCGCCGGTTACAAAGATGTATTTGACATGATTTTTAGGCATGGAAGTTTTCTATCCGAAAGAAAGAGTGTTGTCTGCTACCTGGCCCGCAACAGTTCGATGACCCTCGCCACATCAGCGGAGGTGTCGATCGGCAGGCTGTCATATACCGTAACGCCGACTTTGATTCTGAACCCGCGTTCCAGGATCCTGAGCTGTTCGAGCCGCTCTGCCCGCTCGAGATCCGACTCGGGCATCGAGGCATACTGCAGCAGGAAATCACGCCGGAACACATACATTCCAATGTGCTTGTAGAACGTGTGCTTCGTCAGCCAAAGCGATTGCTCTTCAATATCACGGACAAACGGGATCGGCGCACGGGAAAAGTAGAGCGCTTCATTCGCTGCATTTATCACGACCTTCACGACAGCCGGACTTGCGAGATCCTCGGCCGTGCTGATGCGTTTGACGAGCGTTCCAACCATGGCCGCCGGATCTCCCAACAGCACACGTACCGCTTCATCGATCATCTCCGGCGCAATGAGGGGTTCGTCTCCCTGAACGTTGACATAGATGTCACCCGGGACTTCACGTGCAACCGCAGCGACCCGGTCGCTGCCGCTCCTGATGGAGGGCGAGGTCATTTTCACCTCTCCACCGAATCGTCTCACAGCATCCGCGATGCGTTCGTCGTCGGTCGCAACGATCACCGCCGTCGGCAACGACGCTTTCCGGACCTGCTCATAGACGCGCTGGATCATCGGCTTGCCAAGAAGATCTACGAGCGGTTTCGCAGGGAGACGCTGCGATGCGTATCTCGCCGGTATGACAGCGACGACGCGTTCCATCATGATCGATCGCCTATAACTTTCGGGACTTTGAAGAACTTGTCGTTTCGCGACGGCGCGTTCTTCAGTGCATCTTCCTGGCTGACACCAGGCTTGGCGACATCGTCGCGCAATGCGTCATCGAGCGCGATGACATGAGAGAGCGGCTCGACGTTCGACGTATCCAGTTTATTCAGCTGCTCGACGTAGGAGAGGATGGAGTTCAACTGATGCGTGAACATCACCTTCTCGTCCTCGGTGAACTCGAGCCGGGCAAGCTGAGCGATGTGATCAACATCTTTCACTGTGACAGACATGCGTTCTTTTCCTACTGATCGATGTACGAAGCGCTAATCGTTTGGCGGACTTGTTCCATGAGCCGGGCTTCTCCATCCCTCCCGTGAAATTCGGACGTCTCGATGGGTTTGCCGAACACAATCTCTATGTCCGCCGGCTTTACGTTGAGAGATCCCTTCGGCAGAATGCCGAATGTGTTGTTGATCGTTACGGGCACGATCGGGATTCCAGACTTCACAGCGAGCGTAAACGCCCCCCGCTTGAACGGCTGCAGCTTCCCGTCACGGGTCCGCGTTCCCTCCGCAAACAGGATCACCGAGGCGCCGTTTCGCATCCGCTCGGCAGCCTCGTCCAGGCTTTTCATCGCGTCACGGACCCTGCCGCGGTCGATGACAATGTAATGGCCGTACTTCAGGGCCCAGCCCCAGATCGGAATCCGCGTCAGCTCCTTTTTCAGGACAAACCGGATGTCATCCGGAATCCCTGCCACCACCGCCGGGATATCGAACCCACTGGCGTGGTTCGAGATATACACGTAGTGATGGTGCGGATCAATAAACTCCGATCCCCTCGTCTTCACTTTTATCCCGAACAGCCAGAGTATAAACCCCGACCAGACGCGGCTCGTCCAGTGAAACGTCTTTCCGCTTCTGTCGATTGGTGTGGAACAGAGTGCCAGGATCGACAGCGGAATTGCCGAGATCCAGACAAGACAGACCTTGATGAGTGTCAGCATCATGCCTGAGATCCCGAAGAACCGGAGACGCCGGCCAAGTGAATCGCCTGAATTCTTTTCTCAATCGAAGGATGGCTGTGAAACAATAATTCCACGAGTGGAGGCGGAGACAGTTCAGCCAGATTGATCGATGCGAGCTTGCGCAACGCATTCGAAAGGGCGTCTGGATTTCGTGTCAGGCGTACGGCAAAGTTGTCCGCAGCGAACTCGTGCGCCCGGGACACTGCATTCGTGAGAGGGCTCGTCACGAGAGAATAGACCCCGAGCCAAAGCATGAGGAGCGGCAGCGCCGCAATCTGCTCCACCGATCCAAAGCCAAACCAGGACAGGCTGAGGCTGTACATCACTGCAGTCAGGTACAATCCCAGAAAACTGCTGATGGTGCCGAGCGCCATCATGATCACAATGTGTCGGAGCTTGTAATGCCCGAGCTCGTGCGCAAAGACCGATTCAATTTCTTCGTCCGTGAAGTTTGCGACGAGCGTATCCCCGAGAATAATCCGTTTCGACTTCCCGATCCCCGTGAAGGCGGCGTTCGCCTTCTTGGTATTCTTGCTCATATCGAAAACAAAAATCCCCTGGACGGACATGCCGGTCGTTTTGGCAAGCTCGAGGATTTTTGTTTTCAACGCGCCGTCCTGCAGAGGCTGAAATTTGTAGAAGAGCGGAAAAATGAGGACAGGCGCGAGCCGCGCGAGAATCACCGACACGATAAAGAGCAACGATCCGACAGGCAGCCACCAAAGCGAACCAAATTCCTTCAGGCAAAAATAGAAGGCCATCATCAACGGAGCGACGATCGGCAGGCTGACGAGCAGCCCTTTTGTTCCCTCCCAGATCCAACCGCGAAACGTCTGATTCGAAAGTTTGTATTTGTGTTCAAGGTGGAAACCGGAATAGTATGTGAGAGGGAGCGAGAGCACCATCTCCACCAGCCCCAGGATCGCGGCAAAACCAAACAGAGCTGCGTAATCGTTCCCGACGTATGCCCGCACGAACCCTTCAACGTAGCGGGTTACTCCGGCTGCAAGAAGGACAAGGCTCAGAACAAAATACAACGCCGTGCTGACCAGGCTCAAACGCAGCTTGACTTTTGCGTATCTCCTGGCTTCCGAAGCAGTCTGCTCCGTGGCGTCTGAACTCTCTCGTTGAAGGGGTGATTGCGCCGGGGGGTCTCCTGCACCATGGGTACCTTCCTGTCGCTCGGTGAACGTTGCGGCGTGCTCCATGAAGCAGATGACTTTGCGCGTGAACTTCTCTGTGGTTTGTCAATAATACCAAAGGGAAGGCTTAAAAGCAAGGAGGGAAATGGGAATGGATTTTCGATTTCAAACGCTGAGCGGCGTTGAAAGCGACGTAGTGCGAGATCACATCCGCATTGGAGAGTCATCAACCCCGCGCGGTGTGCGACATCGAAACACCTTTGCATCAACGCAGCCGGAGCGCCGACGAGGTTCCTCTTAGTTCGAGGAGCGAACGCTATTCGTACAGAAGGTACTTTTGTCGTTCAAGCATGAAGGGCGCCTTCTCCCGATCAATTTCCCGGAGGATCTCTTCGACGGGTCGCCGGTTCTGCAGCATCCGTCTCATATCGTCGGATCCTGCGGCCTTGTCGAACGATCCAATCCGATCCGGTTTCGCTCGGGCAAAGATATTCTTCTCGGGAAACAGTCGCTGCAGCGCGTCGAGGACGTGCACCTGGACAGCGGTCATGTTCACTCTCTCCCGGTCGGTCACATGAATCTGCACGCCGAGGAATCGTGAACCCGCCGTGTCAAAGTAAAACGGCTTGTACGAGAGAGGACGAAACCGAACACCGGACAGCCCGCGGCTGTTGAGGTAATCCGCAAGCTTGTCCCCGTTGACCCACGAAGCGCCCACCAGCTCGAAGGGCATCGTATAGCCGACCCCCTGGTTCGCCGTTCCAAGCTCACCCAGCATCCCCGTCATGACATAGAACATGGGCGTCGAGGCGTGGGGAATGTGCGGCGATGTCGGCACCCAAGGAAGTCCAGTCTCGTCCCACCACATCGATCGTTTCCAACCTTCCATGGGCACAACAATCAGTTTGCATCGCACACCGTTCTCGAGCCACCCCTCCATGTTGATCATCTCTGCAAGCTCTCCCGCCGTCATCCCGTAGACGTACGGAATGCGGTACGCGCCGATGAATGACTTGAACTTCTGATCGAGCATGGATCCTTCAACACGCACGCCGGTGAGCGGGTCGGGGCGGTCGAGAACAACAAAGGTCACATTGTTTTCTGCTGCCGCCTCCATTGCGAGGCCGAGCGTGGAGATGTAGGTGTATGATCGAACTCCGATATCCTGAATATCGTAGACGAGAACGTCGATGCCGCGGAGCATATCCTTCGTTGGCTTGCGTGTGCGGCCATACAATGAGTAGACAGGCAAACCGGTCCGGCTGTCGTTGAAACTGTCCACAACCTTCCCCCCTTCTGCATCGCCGCGAACGCCGTGTTCGGGTCCAAAGAGCGCAACGAGTTTCACATCAGGCGCCGAATGGAGAATGTCCACCGTCTGCTCGAGGTCTGCGCTGACGCCGGTAGGGTTCGTGATCAACCCAACCCGTTTCCCTTTGAGGATATCGAACCCCCGGCCTCGTAGAACGTCGATCCCGGGCTTGACGGCCGCTTTGGTCGATCCCTTTTGCTGAGCACACAGGGAAATAGGAATGAGGAGCAGAAGAACAAGCGTCGCCTTGAGAGTGAAGTGAGATTTCATATCACGAAACTGTTTCGTCATGTTGATCAGCCTTATCGTCATGTAATCGCAGGTAGTTCGAAAGATGATAGCTTGCAGCAAGCACGTAGGCGATGCAGAGCAGCGAACCAGCGCCAAGGAGCCATCCCAACGTCGTCACCGGGCCATCGAGAAGAAGTGCAAGAACGAGGAGGAATGCCGCAAGGAAGGCGATCAACCGCACCCGCTTCACCTCGGCCCCGATGCTCATTGTGTTATTCATAGCGCAGGAGATTCACCCGGCAGCGAGTGCCCGTCGAGAACCCAATTCTTCACAGTGGTGAGATCAACCATGAGGAGCATCAGATGATCGAATCCTTCCGGGGTCAACGTGAAAAAGAACGGAGCGATTGACCGCCGCGCTTCCTCGGGAGCGAGATCTACGAGCAACCTCAGAAGTCCGGAGACCTTTTGGATGTTCGATTCGAGTTCAGCCGCAAACTTGTTGAACCCCTCTCCGTCGTTGCCGATACGCTTCATCACCCCCATCGATTTCACGATAAACTTCGCCAGGAAGATCGCCTCGTGAAATGTCTCCAGCTTCCGGTGACCGACGGCGGTATCAATGAGGATACCGACATCATCGCGATAATTCAGCGTCCTGTCGGACGACCGCTCGATTTCATCGAGAAGCTTCAGCGTTTCCTCTGATGGGATCATGGGAGATTGTGCGCTCTCTTGCGTCTGTGCATCATCATCGTCGCAGTGTTTTCGATTTGTCAGCTGAAAGTCGCATCATTTCGATTTCCAGGCCTCCAGTAGTTCATCAAACTCATCGCGGGAAAACTTGCCCGAGCCGTATCCGCTTTGAAGAAGGCGCTGGCGGAGAGCTTCATAGAGCGTAATGGCGCATGCGACCGAGACGTTGAGGCTCTGGATCATTCCAAACATCGGGATCTGCAGAAGCGCATCTGCCTGTTCGGCCGCTTCGTCGGAGACCCCGCGGTGTTCGTTGCCAAACACGAGCGCGACCTTCTGTGTCAGGTCGAACTCATACAACGACCGTGCGTTCGGATCGAGACGGGTTGCATAAATCCGAAATCCCTCAGTCCGCAGCGTCCCGTAGCATTCCCCGACCGTCTTGAACTTCCGGCGTCCAACCCACTTTGCGGCGCTGGCCGAACTTTTTTTGCCAATCTTCGGAAACTCGTCTCTATTATAGAGCAGCTGCGCTTCCCAGACCCCAGCGGCATCGCATGAGCGCAGCATTGCACTGACATTGTGCGGATCGTGGATGTTTTCCATAACAACTGTCAGATCTGGCTGACGATGTTTCAGGACATGCTCAAGCCGCGCCAACCTTCGCTCACTCGGCATTTCGGCGCCTCCCAACAAATTTCCGAAACGTCTCGCGTCGAAGCTGGAGCAGCAGAACCGACCCAACCACTCCCGCGGCGCCGGCAACCTGGATCGTGTTGATCGATTCGCCGAGAGTGGCCCAGGCAACCATGATCGCGATGACAGGTTCGAGTGTGGTGAGGATGCCCGCTGTCGTCGCCTCAAGGATATGCAATCCCTTCGCAAAGAAGATATACGGCAGAAGGATCGAAGCAATCGCGAAACCAAAGAAGATCCCCCAAT
>DATJQB010000334.1:0-4401 GCA_035506075.1 Bacteroidota bacterium
ACGTTCCTGGCCGCTGAGAAGGCCCGTGAAAAGAACCGTCAGCAGCACACACGGAACGATCCGAATCGATGAGATGCTGTGCCGGATCATTATTTGCCGTAGAGTTTCTTGCCTGCAGCTTCGTACTTGTCACCGGATTTCCAGAACGGTCTGACGTTCATGTCAGCGATGAGACGGGCTGAATGAACATAGGCTTTGCAGAACTTCAGGAAGTAGGAAAAATTGAACGTGTCGTCGACCTGGTCTTCGGCTTTGTGATAGTACTTCATGATCTCCGGACCGAACGAGCGGAAGCCGGCGCTGTAGGTTGGCGCAGGAACTCCGAGCGCCGCGAAATTTGCGTTGTCCGATCGGTCGAAAAGTTGTTGATCCGGCACGGGATCGACAATTGGTTCGACACCGTACCGATGCGATCCATCGCGTATTGCCATCTCCGCAGTTGTTCGCTCAAGTCCCACCACTGTGACAATGGTCGTGTCGTCATACCCTGCCCCGTCGCTGTTCAGATCGAACACGATGCGGTTCAAAGGAACCGGAGGGTTGGCTGAAAGGTAGCGGCTTCCGTACTCTCCCAATTCCTCAGCGGTCACTGCAGCGATAATCACAGACCGCTTTGGCGGCTTCACGGAAAACGCCTGTGCAGCCTCGATGAGCGCCACGACTCCCATGGCGTTGTCGCGCGCACCATTGAAAATCGTATCCGTTGATGTCCCTCGTCCACGCCCCGTCCCGAGGTGGTCATAGTGTGCAGTCAGCAACACATATTCGTCGCGCAGTTTGGGATCTGACCCTCTGACGAACCCAATGACATTTTTCGCCGCTACGGATTCTCTCCTGATTCCCCCGGACTTCAGCGAGACCGAACCCTGAGGCTGCTTTTCCATCATCGACCCGATCCTGAACGTTGTGTCCTCCACCATGAAGTGAGGAACGTCAGGTCCCGGCGAGCCAAGTTCCAAACCCGAGCGTCCCATGAAACCTGCAAGCATGCGCCACGGGAACGATCCCTTGTAGAGTTCGATGAGCCCCAACGCTCCGCGATCGGCAGCGTTCTTTCGTTTCGACGTTGAGAGATCGAGAGCGGCCATCGGACTGAGATTTCCTTCTCCTCCAAATCGGGCGACGACGATTTTGCCTTTCACGTCGAGCCCCTTGAAGTCGTCGATTTTCTTTTCCGGATCGATCATTCCATAACCCACATACACGAACTCCGCTTTCAGCCCGAGGGGTCCGCCACCGCGGACAACCATTCGCTTCCCCTGCACCAGGGTATCACCGAACAGAACGATCTGCCCATCGGCGGATGGGATGCGGCGCTGGAGCGGAACCTGCTGGAAGTAGTCTTCCATGCCGGGGAACACTTCGAGCTTCCATTCGCGGAATTGCTCGGCGATGTAGCGGGCAGCGACGTCGATGCTTTGTGTGCCTGTCATCCTCCCAAGCAATTCATCGGAGGCAAGGAACCGCAAATGGGCTGCGGCCTCCTGCTGCCGGAGTTGATCTTCCGGGTCTTGTGCGGATTTCTGTCCAACGCTGACGCTGAGAACGCTGATGAGAAGAGCGAAAACCGGGGCAAAGCGAAGTTTCGCATGAGTCATGGAGTTGATTCCTTCCAAAGTGGCCTGAAGTCCGGGCATGTGAATGGTGATACTTTCGGCAGAGTCCTCATCGGAGAAAGAGTATTGCGACGCCTGCCACGGCGACAACCGCTCCGAGAACGGCGCGCCATGAGACGTGTTCGTTCAGAACGAATTTCACAATCGGGAGCATGAGAATCGGAACGGTCGCCATAAGGGTTGCCGCGATACCGATCGTTGTATAGGTGACCGACACGAGACTGAGCGTGATCCCGAAGAACGGACCGAGCAAGGCGCCCAGGAACGTGAGCCAGAGGGCGCGCTTGTCCTTTCTGTAGATTTCAATCGAGTTATTGTTCTTCCCGGCCAGCCACGCAAGAGGAACGATGACAATCATCGCAGAGCTGATGCGCACGAGGGAAGCAAGGAATCCATTGACTTCACCCTCGTTGAACGCCATCTTCGCGAGCACAAGTCCGCCCCCCTGGCCTGCGGCTGCGATGAAGCCGTAGAGCACGCCGAGTGCGTGGTCTCTTCGGCTTCCCTTCAGGACTTCCCGCCGATCGAGAACGACGATAGCAATCCCGATCAGCGTGACGAGCATTCCGACGGCGCCCGCCCAGCCGAGAATTTCACCAAGAAGAACATACGCCAGGATGGCGCTGATTGCTGGGGAGACAGACATGATGAGCATCCCCATGCGCGCACCGACATTTTCGTACGACTTGAAGAGATACGTGTCGCCGATAACGAGTCCAACAATGCCGCTGATGACAAGATTCCGAACCTGGGACGAAGAAAGACGTACTTCAATTCCCGCAACCACCACGGTGGCAAACAGCATCACGGCGGCCATCACGAGCCGCGTCACGTTGAGGCGGACGGGTCCGACCCGCACCGTCGCGGCAGAAAATGCAAGCGCGCTGCAAGACCAGCAACACGCTGTCAGCAGCGCGCACGTTTCTCCAACATAGTTCATGATTGACAATCGCCGCCGGAAGGCCGGGGCAACTAGATCCCTTCTGTTCCTGAGAAGAGTGATTGAAGATTGAGCGAGCCTGCTTTCGATTTGCTCGCAAGCGTCACGTACGTCCGCGCAAGAGAATCCTTTCCGGCACCGAGAACAGTCGCAACCAATCCAAGCGCGTGGCCGAACTCAGACGGGGGAAGTGTCTTGAGGATCTTCGTCCAGATCGCTTCTTCGAGGACGTTGAACGCCGTTTGAACCTCAGCGAGATCATACCCAGCTGTGAAGCGCTCCCTTCCGATTGTCTCAGCATACGCGATCATCGGGCCGAGATTCCGTTCCTTGACGCCGCGCGTCGTCAGCACGAGCAGCGCTTTGAGCCGCTGGTGCGTCTGCTCCTTCCCGGCGCGCTCATAGTTCTTGAGATGAGTCCGCTCCACCGCCTCTGATGCAGCGGCGAGGATCTCATCGGAATGATCATGCAGAAGGGTCACGAGTTCCATACTTCAGCTCCGGAGACTGGGTCGATTTACTTCACTTCAAGATAGTCCTTATCGGGCAGTTTCGGGAATGGTGCATGGGGTTCCGTCTGGTACCAAAACGCCACGGATGCAATGTCGTCCTGCAGGGGAAGGTAGCGCCCCTCGGATCTCCAACCGAGCGCCTGGATCGTCACCTTGAGGTCCTTCTCAAACCGAATCGGATCCATGATGTGCCACCGGTAAAGTCCAAATCGCTGCTGCGAATTGTACAGCCCGTCAGGCCTGATAACCTGAGCAAGCCCGCTGTACGGGGAGGTAAACTCCTGGTACTGGTGCGTCGTCTGGTTCTCAAAATTGTAGGATCCGCAGAAGTAATCCTCTGTTCCTGTCCCGCAGATCGTTGGGTACTCGCCATCACCATCGAGGAAGAACTTGATCTCGCCTTCACCCCACCAGCCTGTGTTGTTCACACCCCATGCGAGGTAGGTGCCGACGTATTGTCCCCATCCCTTCACTCCATCGAGTATCGTGTAGATGGATTTGTACGGCAACGGGTTGACGCGGCGGAATTGAGCATGAAAATATCCAAGGTCTGCGGGAATGTCTGTCAACGTGTAGTCGATCTGGTAGTAGAGCGTCATGTCGCTCTCGCCGATGTTCTCCATCGTGATCTTGCACGATTTCCGGAAGGGCATTTCCCAGTAACAGTTGAAGGCGCTCCCGGGATTGACCGCAACAGGGAGGGAATTGATGTGCGAATAGGTGCCCCAACCATTCCCGAAGAAATCTCCGACCGGGACCTCGACCGAAGGATCCTTCTCGCCATCCCAATAGATCCTTAGAATTGTGTAGCGCCACGTTCCTGTGGGCGTCATCCAGATATGCTGGAGGGCTCCAGGACCATCAATCTCGGCGAGTGTGAATGTACTTTTCTTTTCGATCTTGACCGAAGGGGATATCTTCCATCCTTTTCCAAGATCCCGGGCTGCCTTTTCACCAGTCCCGCTCGTTGCCTTCCCTCCTTCTCCTTTCTCACCTGAAAAATTCTCAGCAGAGATCGATCGCGTCTTCGCTTTTGAAAGGCGCGAAAGATTGCCGAGGCCCGTCGTGAGTCCATTGAACCCAGTTCCCTGGGCATCGAGCTGTTGAGCCATAAAGCCTCCTGCCAAAAGCAGACAAAGGACATGCATGGATCGGATCATGGGGGATACCTCCCTGGTACGTGAAGGGCTTTCGTGGAAGGACAAATCTGATCGAAGGTAGCGGATATGTCGAACTTAATCAAGGCTGCAGAAGCGGAGAGAAATGAAAAAGCCCCCATGCATCGGGGGCTTTCCTGTATTTGTCCAAAGGACATCGTTCAGTCGAGCGGGAG
>DATJQB010000335.1:0-3143 GCA_035506075.1 Bacteroidota bacterium
CAATAACCCGCTTCGCAAAGGGTCCGGCTTCGGCGCAGAGACCAATGTCGTCTCGATCATAACGAGGCGGGGACGGATCGAGAAGTTGCCGAAACTGCCCAAGTTTGAGGTTGCGAACAGAATCCTCGATGGCGTCGTGAAGATCCTCCCGAACTGACTGTCGGCGGAACGCAAATGAATTCCAGCCCGGGAGATGTCATACGAAATGTCGAAAGATATCTCATGCAACAACGCGATTTGTTCGGCAATATCGTCTACGAAGATGACAGAAAATCTGTCTCGCCGGAAGCAGCACGGTACCCCGACGAGGCCTGGGTCAACACATCATCTCTCAATGGCCTGAACGACGGGATTTGCACCTGCATGAAATGCCCGCTTGGGCAGACGCGGACAAATTTCGTGTTCGGCGTCGGGAATCCACACGCCGATGTAATGTTCATCGGGGAAGCTCCCGGCGCCGACGAAGACGTACAGGGGGAGCCATTTGTGGGAAAAGCCGGACAACTCCTGAACAAGATCCTTGCTGCAGTTGCGCTCACCCGGGAAGAAGTCTATATCTGCAACATCCTGAAATGCCGGCCACCGAATAACAGAGATCCTCTCCCCTCCGAAATGGAAACATGCACACCGTATCTCCAGAAGCAGATTGACCTCATCAAACCGAAGTTTATCATCTGCCTGGGAAGGATATCAGCGCAGTGGCTGCTGCAGACCAATGCAAGTCTTACATCGCTCCGCGGAAGAACGCATGACTACTCCGGGGCAAAACTTATCGTGACGTACCATCCCGCCGCACTGCTGCGGAACCCGAACTGGAAGAGGCCGGCCTGGGAGGACATGAAGATGTTCCGCCAGCTGTACGATAACGCGAAGTCTGGAGCATGAAAATGCCGTTACCCGAAAGAACGACCGACATTTCGGCGGAGAGCAGTACGGCCCGCGTACCTCCCCAAGCTGTTGAAGTCGAACGGGCAGTCCTCGGCGCCATGCTGATCGACAAGGAGGCGGTCCCAAAAACCCTGGAGCTGCTCGATCAGTCGAGCTTCTACAGTCCTTCCCATCAGGCGATCTTCGCATCAATGACCTCGCTGTTCGAAAAAGGGGAACCGGTCGACTCAATAACGGTCGTGGAGGAAATGAAGCGGCGCGGGACGCTGAATGCGACAGAGGGGCCTGCCTATATAACGCAGTTGACGATGGACGTGACTTCCTCTGCGAATGTTGAGTACCATTCGAGAATCGTTTTGGAGAAGGCACTGATGCGGAGTCTTATTTCCGCTTCCTCGGAAGTCGCTTCGCGTGCATTCAATGAAACGGAAAATCCTCTCGGATTGCTCGACGAAGCGGAGACGAAAATCTTCCAGATCTCCGAACGTCGCCTGAAGAAAACTTTCACTCCCATCAACCGTGCGTTGCACGAGACGTTCCAGATGCTTGAGGAGATCCACGGCAAGCACAGCGGCGTTACGGGCGTACCGTCGGGATTTACAGAGATCGACAACCTCACCGGCGGATTCCAGAAGTCGGACCTCATCATTGTTGCAGGAAGGCCCAGTCAGGGAAAGACGGCGCTCGCCCTTTCAATGGCACGGAACGCCGCCCTTCATCCCGAAAAGAGGTCGCCGGTGGCAGTTTTCAGCCTGGAGATGTCGGAGCAACAACTGATCATCCGCATGCTCTCAGCGGAAGCGAAAGTGAATGCCCATCAACTGAGAACGGGCCGGCTTCCGGAGGAAAACTGGAAGAGCCTCAGCAGGAACGTCGGCCGGCTGGCAGAAGCGAAAATTTTCATCGATGACACGCCGGCGCTCGGCATCCTCGAATTGCGTGCGAAGGCAAGACGACTGAAGGCGGAACACGATCTGGGACTGATCATCGTCGATTACCTTCAGCTGATTCAGGGGCCGAAAAACGCCGAGTCGCGGGAAAGGGAAATTTCGATGATCTCGAGGTCGCTCAAAGCCCTCGCAAAAGAACTTAACCTGCCTGTCATCGCTCTATCCCAGCTCAATCGTGCAGTCGAAAGCCGCGGCGATAAGCGGCCGATGCTGGCAGACCTCCGCGAGTCCGGTGCAATAGAGCAGGATGCAGACGTCGTCATGTTTGTCCACCGTCCCGAAACCTACGGCATCACGGAAGTGAAGGATCAGGATGGAAGTCCGCTCCCCACAGAAGGGCTAGCCGAAATTATCATCGGCAAGCAACGGAATGGACCCACCGGAACTGCCCTTCTCGGATTCCACAAAGAGTACGCGGGCTTCGTCAAGAGAGCGCCGCTCAGTTACGAACCGATGATTCCTCCGGCGGCGCTGGAGGAATCAACCCCCTTCTAGGGTCGACCAACGCTCATGCGCCTCCGGACGATCCTTCTGTGGATCTGGTTGTTTCCCGTATTGTGCCCCGCCCAATCTCCCGACCGGCTTATCTGTAACAGGATTTTCTCGTTCGCCTTTGAACACAAACTCGTTGCAAAACCTGTCGGCGAGGTCATGGTCGCCATCGGCAGGGAATTCTTGCATGCTCCGTACGAAGCACACACGCTCGACCAGGCAGATCCCGAGAAACTGGTTGTGAACCTCCGCGCCTTCGACTGCGTTACGCTGGTAGAAAACATCCTGGCTCTCACTAGATGTATCAAGCAGAACCGGCTTTCCTACGACGCATTCCTCCAGGAACTCACTGCTCTCCGTTATCGAAATGGCGAGGTTCGCGGTTACTCCAGCAGATTGCATTACTTCAGCGAATGGATTCGGGACAACGAACGCAAAGGAATTGTTGCGGATGAAACGAAGCAGTTGGGGGGAACGCCCTCTCGCAAGTCCATCGACTTCATGACAGCGCACCGCAATGCCTATCCGCAGCTTTCCGATGACCAGACGTTTACAGCAATGAGGCACATCGAAGACTCTTTGTCGGTGCAGGAGTTCTACTACATCCCAAAAGGCAGGGTTCGTTCCGCCAGCTCCGGAATTCAGAACGGCGACATTATTGCTGTCACGACAGCTCAGGCAGGATTGGATATCAGCCATACGGGGATTGCCGTGAAAACGAGTGACGGTTCGATTCATCTTCTGCATGCCCCGAACGAGCGCGGCAAGATCCGAATCACGGCAGAGCCCCTGTGGGTTCACCTCAGGAACTCG
>DATJQB010000336.1:0-8756 GCA_035506075.1 Bacteroidota bacterium
TCCGAATGATGAAGTGGATTTGAAACAACCAGGGGCCGCCTCGTTGCCGGGGCGGCTTATCTGTTCTTGATGGGATTGCATAGACTTTGGCCCGACAATCTAATACTCGAGAGTTATCGTCGCGGAAGGGAAGAAATGTAGCATGTCAGTGTGCTCGCCCGTATTCCTGTCAAAATAGAAAACATTGACATTGTCATAGACATTGATGATTTGTCCGTCCAACGATCCGCTGATCCCCAGGATCCTGAATTGGAATGACACTCCGAGATCAAGTCTATGGAAACTTGGCAGCCGGGCGCTGTTCTTGGAGCCCATATAGGTATAGGGTTTGCCCGTCGCATTCTGAAATGGTTGTCCGAGCGGGTCGAGGGTGAGCCGGTCGTAATATCCAAGGCTCTCGCTGTACGGGAATCCGCTACCGTACTCCCATTTCAGATTGACATTCAGATTGGTCAACGCCTTGATCGCCGCGAGCAGATTGATGTGGTGTCTTCGGTCATATCGGGGATAGTACACGAATCCGCTGTTGTCGAGTCGTGTCCAGCCCAGGCTGTAGGCTCCATAGAGCTCTACAAGGGAAAAACTTGAGCGGATCATCGTCTCAAGCCCGTACGAATCTCCGGTGCCGGAAATGTAGTCAGGATCGGAATCATCCACCTTGTTTCGATTGTAAACAACGAGGGAGCTGTACCTTTTGTAATAGGTTTGGAAGCTCAATGAAACCGGCGGACTGATGTTGCCCTCGACGCCAGCGACGAGATGTGTGGCCCGCTCGGGCGAAATCCCGGCGGGAATCTTGATCCAGGCATCGAAGATGGGCATGACATCATCCTCGTTGCTGATTGTGATGGTTCGCTGGCTGAACGTGCCTGCGGACGCTTTCAATTTCCAGTTTCCGAAGATCTCATAGCTCAGGTTGATTCGTGGCTGAACGGCTTCCCAGTCCTGTTCACCTGCGAGCAAGGACCCAAGTTCAATGTGGAGCCCGATATCGACCTGAGTACGATCGAAGTGCGCCTGGTAGCGACACCAAGTCACGGGATCGGTGAAATTGTCATAGCGATTCTTGATGGATAGGGCGTTGCCCGTCGGATCGTATTCGATTTTTGGAAAAGAGAAATCAAAACCGAAGAAAAACAGGTTCTGAGAGTCAGTGTAGTAAGTTGCCTGGGCTCTCAACCCTGGTTCGTGGACTGAGGTCCATGCTGATGTGAAGTTCAGAGATTTCTTCCGATCGCGGTTCGCGGTGTATGCGGAGCTGTACACCGAGGCCTGAACGAACACTCTTCCTCCAATGAGGTCCGAAATTGACCCGCTTATCGAACTGCAGCTCCAAAGATAGTCCGGCTCCAGCGGATCTGCGAACCTCAGCTTGTCCGAGGACGACAGGTAGCTCAGATCGATCTTTGTGCCCCCGGGAAGTTGTGCGTTGAATTTCGAGAATCCGTCGTAGAATGTGACTGGCACATCCTGGTTCACAATACGCTTGAACGTTTCTGAGAACAATGACTTTCGCACATCCACGATGATTGAAGTGCCTGACACGAGTGGTCCCTCGACGAGAACCTTGGAGGAGAGCATGTTCAGGCTGGCTTTCCCTGATAACCTGTCCGATCGCCCATCTCTCGATGAAATGTCGACGACCGATGAGAGACGGCCGCCGTAGCCGGCGGGGAAACCTCCGGTATAAGTCTCGACGTTTTGAACCACGTCCGGATCGAACACGCTGTAGATCCCGAGCGCGTGAAACGGATTGTAGATCTTCATTCCATCGAGAAGAACGAGGTTCTGATCGCCTGCTCCTCCTCTAACATAAAACCTCGAACTCACATCGCTCGTGGACACAATTCCCGGAAGCATCTTCAGGGCTTGAAATACATCCTCTTGTGCTATAGAAGGTACAACTTTGAGATCCTCCCGGTCGAGAATGTGGACGCTCGTGTTTATTTCCCTGAGTTCATGCCTTCGACCAGAGGTTACCGTCACTCCTTCACTTTCGACCGGCTTCACCGAAAGTTGAAAGTCCAGTTGCATCGGTTTGCCGGATCTAACGAGGAGATGGACTGACTTCCTGCTGTATCCAACGACCGATGCTTCCACGTCGTATTCCCCCGGTCCGATGCTGGGTATCAGATAGAAGCCGGTATTGTTCGATGATGCGCCGCGGGTTGTTCCAACGATTCTGACGTTCGCAAACGGGATCCGCTGCGCCGTCAAACTGTCCGAAACAAAACCTCGTATGTCCACTGGCTGAGCCAAGGATTCAATCTGGCCCAGGCACCACAGGATGACAAATACGGAAGATATCCTTGACATCGCGGTTCACTGATTGTAACCGAAATTTGGTGGCAACTCATGTACAAGGGTGTCGATTGTGTAACCGCCGAAGAGTCCAAATCCACTGCTCATATCGGTGAAATCAGGTTGATCGTAGCGGATTGTATATGGATCCTGAAAACCGTGTACAATCTTGTAGTAGTCGTACAGATTCTGATCCACTTGCAGCACGCGAAACACGAGGCGCTTGAAAACGATACTTGTGTTCGGATTACTGCCAGTAATGGCAAGCAGCAAGCTTCGGTACATGACATTGGAACGGCTGAATGACAAGCCGCCATTCTCATTGTTCCGGCTGATCACGCGATTTGTGAGACTGTATCCTTCATCGGGCGGGACTTCGTCTTCTCGATCCTGCCAACCTGATGGTGTCAAGATCTGGTATTGAACTACCATCTGGCCCGCATAGCCTTTCGTCAGAGCGGTGCTCGCTGCGTAGATCCAAACATAGAGAACTTTCTTTTGCTCTGCACCGGGTTCGTCCAGGTTGAATCCCGTCACCATCCAAAGCCTCGTAAGGTAGTCCGGCACCGTGACAGTCGCAGTCGCTGAATTTCCCTGGCCGAGATCTAAGACGAGCTGGTACGACCTGCCACGTCGAGCGCTAAAATCCCCGACGTACGCATGAATCGGACTGTCGTAGTGACTAGTGCTGGCACGCGGGAGGATGGTGTCTCGCATCATATATGTGGTATTGCCGTCTACTATTGCGACTTGGGCGCCAACGACTTGTCCATCGGTCTTGTTCTGAAAAGGATCGAAGCCGTCGACGTCATAGGTCTGGTAGATCCGAACGAACTGTCGATCCCGCTCGTCAGTAAGAAGCGAGTAAGTGACGAGTTGTTGTTTGAACGGTCCTTTGGGCGAAAAGCTGTGATTGCAGGACGAAAAGAGAAGAGCTCCGGCGATGGCCGGAACAAGAAGTAAGATGTAATGTCTGTGGGCGCGAGGCCGGGCAGGGAAGCGAGGGCAAGGCTGCACGTCGTCACCTATCGATCGGTGCGGGAGAGGGGTAAAAACATTCTACAAAACTCCGGAACCAGAAGCAAACGAGAGGCCAACCTGCGCAGCGATGACGCGAGAAGTCACGCATCCTATCCGAGAGGATGCATGGTGTGGTTCATTCGCGATGCGGCGTCCCTTTGTGCTGTATCGTAAGCTCGCCCCGCAGAAAAACAAAGGTCGAGGAGATGAGCACAGAACATCTTACGACCGGAGTGGTAAAATGCGAATGCAGGTGAGTCTATCGTGCGACGTGCCGAGCACAAAAAAAACGCCGCCTCGTTTCCGGGGCGGCGCTTCTTGTTGATGAGCACAGCAACAACTAGGGCAGGAGGACCGCGACGGCGATGACCGTCGTCCAGATTCCTTTCTTGTCTCCTTCGGCGGATTGCGTCACGTTGAACGTGCGGACAATCTTGCCGGACATCTTAAACATCTTTTCACGCTCATCCCACGCCGTGTTGGGATCGAACTCGAGACCGAGCGTCGAGGCAAGCATCGTCGCCGCCAGATCCTCCGCGTATTCGCCGGCGCGCTCGTCGGTTTCGCCGAACGGGTGATGCTCGGAGAGATAGCCGTAGAGGTTCGCATCTGCCGGCTGGGCGACGCCGATGGCGGAAGCGACAAGCCTGTTCGGCTCGTTCGTCGCATTACGCGCCATGACGCAAAACGTGATGGCTCCCGGCTCCAGGAGTTTCAGTCCGTCCTCCTTCGGGATGCGTTTGCAGTTGGGGGGATATATGCTTGAGACGGTGACGAGGTTGCATTTCTCGATGCCGGCATCTCTCAGGGCAAGTTCGAACGATTGCAGATAGTCTTTATGGCGACCGACCCCTTTTGTGAAAAACATCTTTGTTGGTACGAACACTTCCTCATCTCCCTCTTAAGAATTGAGAACAGCGAACAGCTTGTTATCCCGCGAACCTCACGCAATGACTTGACCCGGGATCAGATCGCTCGTCGTTGCAAACACCGGCTTTGCGTGAGAAGATTTATGCTTTGACTCTGACAAACTTCAGAAACTTGCGCTTCCCAACCTTTACAACAAACTCGTTGGCAGATGGAATGGCCGCGGCAAGATCCATCACCCGCTCGCCATCAATCGAGACGCCCCCTTGCTCAATCAACCGCCGTGCCTCACTCTTTGAGGAGGCGAGCTTCGAAACAGCCAGCAAGCCGACGATTGTCGTCTCCGAAGTCCCGCTGTCGAGAACAAACTCCTCGATGACGTCGGGCACATCCTTCTCGATGAAAATCCTGTCGAACTCCGCTTCCGCGTTTTTCGCATCATCACTCGTGTGATACATCGTCACAATCGTGCGAGCGAGCCGCCGCTTGAGATCACGGGGATTGAGCGTTGGGTCGGAGAGCTGCTTCTTGATGGCAGCCAATTCAGCGTTCGGCACGTCGGTCGCGAGTTCGTAATACGTATAAATAAGACTGTCGGGAATCCTGAGCGTCTTTCCGTACATCTCCCGCGGCGATTCGTTGATGCCGATATAATTGTCGTACGACTTGCTCATCTTCTCAACCCCGTCGGTACCGACGAGCAGGGGAGTTGTAAGGATGACCTGCGGTTCAAGACCGTATTCCCGCTGGATGTCCCTTCCGACGAGCAAATTAAATTTCTGGTCCGTGCCTCCCAGCTCGATGTCCGCTTCGATCGCGACGGAGTCCATCGCCTGCGCAAGAGGGTAGAGGAACTCGTGAACGCTGATCGGTTCACCAGCCTTGTATCGAAGAGTGAAATCATCACGCTCGAGCATGCGCGCAACGGTATATTTGCCGGCGAGACCGATGACGTCCTTGAAGCTCATTTTTCCCAGCCACTCGGAGTTGTATTCCATCCGAACATGCTTGGAAGCGAGAATTTTCGTCGCCTGTTCGAAATACGATTGACCGTTGAGGCGGGTTTCTTCGAGGCCCAGCGACGGTCTGGTCTTGTTGCGTCCGGACGGATCGCCGATCATTCCCGTGAAGTCGCCGATGATAAGTATCGCCTGATGACCGAGGTCCTGAAACTGACGCAATTTGCGGAGGACAACCGAGTGTCCAAGGTGGAGATCGGGTCGGCTTGGATCGCAGCCGAGTTTTACGTGCAGGGGTCTGTTGGTTTTGATGGATCGTTCAAGCTTCCTCACAAGATCGTCTTCGGGGATAATCTCCGAAGCGCCGCGCTTGATAAGATCCATCTGCTCTTGAACTGGGGGAAACAATTCCTTGTTGGTTCTCCGATTAATGAGTGCGTCGCAGTCGCTGCGCGATGTCGCGCTTCGCATCACGTTGTTTCACAGCTTCGCGTTTGTCGTAGCTTTTCTTGCCCTGGGCAACAGCAAGCTCGACTTTCGCGTATGGGCCTTTGAAGTAAATCGAGAGGGGAATGAGCGTGAGCCCCTTCTCCTGCACCCGCCCGAGCAGCCGCCGGATCTCTCGCCTGCTCAGGAGCAGCTTGCGGGTCCTGCGGGGATCATGCTTTTCAAAGCTCGCTTGTGCGTACGGACTGATATGCATCCCGAGGAGCCACGCTTCGCCATTCTTGATGAGAGCATGACTGTCCTGCAGGTTGGCGTTGCCAGCGCGGAGGGACTTGACTTCGGTTCCCTTCAGCACAAGGCCGGCTTCCAGAGTGTCGAGGATGAAATAGTCGTGCCGCGCTTTCCGATTTGAAACGAGAACTCGCTGTTCTTTCTCAGTCATCCCGCACAAAATTTTGCATCATAGTACGGTAAAAGTGAAAAAGAATCAATTCCATTTTGTTCGAGGGGATGCAGTAAAACTGCAAGCTCGGCGCTCATGTGCCGTCGGGACGCCCGGTCGGGTTGGTTGCCTCTTTGTGGAGTTCTGGGTATATTGAAATCGTTTGCTTCAGGAATAGTTCCAATCTGATTCCCGGGAGATATTCCTCCGCACAAGTTCCTCGTCAACCTCGAAAGGATTTCCATGCCAGAAAAACAGTTCGACGTCACCGTCATCGGCTCCGGACCGGGTGGCTACGTTGCCGCCATTCGGGCTGCCCAACTGGGTATGAAGGTGGGAATTATTGAGCGTGACCGGCTTGGAGGAATTTGCCTCAACTGGGGCTGCATTCCGTCCAAAGCGCTCCTGAAGAGTGCCGAACTGTACAACTCGTTCAAAAAAGCGGAAGAGTTTGGATTTTCCTATAAGGATCTTACGTTCGACTTCGGAAAGATCATCAAGCGCAGCCGAGATGTGGCGGACCGGATCTCCAAGGGGGTCGAGTACTTGATGAAGAAGAACAAGATCGAAATCGTGCCAGGTACGGCCAAAATGACCGGGAAGAACACAATCGAGATCACGAAGGACGGAAAAGTCTCCGACACGATCAAAACGAAATTCACGATCCTGGCCACAGGCGGCCGCCCAAGGTCGATTCCGGGTGCTACGATCGACAGGAAGAAGATCATTACAAGCACGGAGGCGATGACGCTCCCTGCATTGCCCAAGTCACTTCTCGTCATTGGCGGCGGCGCGATTGGGGTAGAGTTTGCCTACTTCTATAACGCATTCGGCACAAAAGTTACGATCATTGAAATGCTCCCGTCCGTGCTGCCGAGAGAAGACAAGGAAATCACCAAAACACTTGAATCCAGCCTGAAGCGCCAGGGAATCGAAATTCTCACGAATGCAAAAGTCGATGGGGTGACCGTCGGAAATGATGTTAGGCTGAAGGTGACAACCAAGGAGGGCACCTCGGACATCACAGGGGAACTCGCCCTGATGGCTGTCGGCGTCCAGGGGAATGTGGAAAACCTTGGTCTCGAGGCTCTCGGCATAAAGATCGAGCGCGCATCGATCCTCGTCGACAAATTCGGCAAAACGAACGTCGACGGCATCTATGCCATCGGCGACGTCTCCGGAGCGCCATGGCTCGCCCATGCCGCATCGCATCAAGGCGTGATTGCGGCTGAGCATCTTGCCGGAAAGGCGATGCACGGCTTCGATCGATCGAATATTCCAAGTTGTACCTACTGCCAGCCGCAGGTCGCAAGCGTCGGGATGACCGAAGAAGCTGCAGTGGCAGCGGGGCACAAGGTCAAGGTTGGACGTTTTCCGTACCGCCCGCTTGGCAAGGCTATGGCGATCGGTGCAACAGAGGGGCTCGTGAAGCTCATATTCGACGAAAAGTACGGCGAGCTGCTCGGCGCCCACATCGTCGGTGCGGAAGCGACCGAACTGATCGCAGAACTTGTCCTTGCCCGGACGCTGGAGACGACCAACGAAGAGATTCAACGCACGATGCACGCGCATCCGACGCTCTCCGAGGCGATCATGGAGGCGGCCGGTGACGCGTTCGGACAGGCACTTCAAATATAAATCCCCCACGTTCTGAGGACGAATGCAGATCGTTGTCTCGAATCTCGGCCGGACCCGCTATGCTGAAACATGGGAGCTGCAGCGCCGGCTGTTCGATCTGCGGGTGCAGGGGCTCATCGACGATACCCTCCTGTTTACCGAGCACGAGCATGTCTACACACTCGGCAAAGGAGGGGACTCGAATCATTTACTCGCTTCGGACGAGGAACTTGGAAGGGACGGCACCGAAGTCTTTCGCATCGACCGCGGGGGTGACATTACGTACCACGGTCCCGGCCAGGTCGTCGGTTACCCGATCATCGATCTCAGCAAGCACGACCCGGACATACACAAATACCTTCGCAACATCGAGGAGGTGATCATCCGGACTCTCGGTACGTATGGCATAGAATCGGGGCGTGAAGAAGGGATGACGGGTGTATGGGTGAAGGGGGAGAAGATTGCTGCGATCGGCGTGAAGGTGAGCCGGTGGGTGACAATGCACGGTTTCGCACTGAACGTGAATACGGACTTGCGTAAGTTCGAGCGTATCATCCCGTGCGGCATCTTTCACAAAGGGGTCACTTCTCTGCAGCGGATTCTTGACAAGGAACTTCCGTTGGAGGAGGTTGAATCGAGGATTTCGGAATCTTTTTCAGCGGTTTTTGGTTGTACGCCAGTAGATGTCACTCCCGAACAGCTTCGCCACCGAATCGATTCTGTCCGGATCGGGAGCAGCACCCACGAGTAGTCCATCCCTGAATGAGGAGAAAGCGACGACATGACGTCTGTCCAGACACGTGCTCGTTCTGCGAATGTTGGTGCATTGGGGCTCACGAAGGAAGAACTCCTCCGTGCCTATCGTACGATGCTGACTGCCCGTCGTGCAGATGAGAAGATCCTCATCATGCTGCGGCAGGGGAAATGCTTCTTCCACATCGGCGGCTCGGGCCACGAAGCTGCACAGGTCGCTGCGGCATCGGCGCTTCGACCGAAGCACGATTGGAGCTTCCCGTACTACCGCGACATGGCCTTCGCATTGCAGATGGGTCAGACACTCGAAGACGTATTTCTTTCTTCTCTTCATCGGGCTGAAGATCCAA
>DATJQB010000337.1:0-4116 GCA_035506075.1 Bacteroidota bacterium
ATGGAGCAGGAAATCACACAACGCAAGAGGGCTGAAGAGATTGTCGGCGAACGGGAGAGGCAATTCCGTCTGCTTGCAGAGAATTCGACGGACATGATCTCGCGTCACGATTTGGATGGGAGATACCTGTACGTGTCGCCGGCATGCCGGACATTGCTTGGCTACTCTCCGGAAGAAATGCTTGGCAGATCGGCGTACGAGCTCGTTCATGAAGAAGATCAACCATCAGTCTCCGCGCATCACAAGCACCAACTGTCAACGTATGCCACTGACCCAGTGGTTTTTCGATGCCTCAGGAGAGATGGGGCAGTCATCTGGCTCGAGGCAACCAGTCGTCTCCTGCTCGATGCTGAAACCGGTCAGCCGACGGAGATTCACGTCTCGTCACGCGACATCACGCGCCGCCGGGTTGCCGAGCTTGCATTGAGGGAAAGCGAAGTCAGGTTGCGAACGGTTGTATCGAACGTCCCGGTGGTGCTCTTCGCCATCAACAAGGAAGGAATCTTCACGTTGTCGGAAGGGCTTGGCCTTCGCAAACTTGGACTGAAGCCCGGACAGATCGTCGGGGCATCGGTGTACGATGTCTACAAAGATCATCCGGATGTCATCGATCAGGTGCGGCGGGCGCTCGAAGGGGAAACGGTTGTGAGCACCACCCTCGTCGGGGCTGTGGCATTCGAAACATACTACACACAAACGTTCGACGATGCGGGGGGAGTTAGCGGTCTCATCGGCGTTGGGACGGATGTCACCGAACGCTTGCAGGCTGAAGAGGCGCTCCGCGAATCGGAACGGATGTACAAAACGCTGATCGAGCAATCGTCCGATCCGGTGTACATGATCCAGGATGGAAGGCTGGTCTTTGTCAATCATCGCTGGGAGGAGATGTTCGGATATTCAAGTGCCGAGGTGACAAGCCCGGGATTCAATATTCTTTCCATCATCGCACCGGAAAGCCGCGTCCTCGTTGACAAGAGGCTCAGGAGCTACGCTCGCCGGGAAACCGTACCCATGCGCTACGAAATGAAAGGGATGAAGCGCGATGGCACGATACTCGAGCTTGATGTCTCGGTCGCCGACATCGAATGGAAAGGGAAGCCGGCTTTTCAAGGCATCTACCGCGATATCACAGACCAGAAGCGGGCCGAAGAAACGACTCGACATCAACAGAAAACTGAAAGCCTCGGTATCCTGGCCGGCGGGATTGCGCATGATTTCAATAATCTTCTCCAGTCAATCCTGGGACAAACCTCATTGGCATTGTCGAGACTCCCGAAGGACACTCCGGCATTTTCGAATGTCTCCAAGGCCGAACAGACTGCCAAACGGGCTGCAGAGCTCACACGCCAGCTTCTCGCATACTCGGGCAAAGGGAAGTTCAATGTCCGGCCTCTCGATCTGAACGCCCTGATCAGGGAGAATCTGCATTTCCTCGAACTCGCCATCCCCAAAGGCGTCACACTTGAGGAAAATCTTGAGCCGAGCCTGCCGTACATTGAAGCCGACGCCGGCCAGATCCAGCAGGTTGTTATGAACCTTATCATCAACGCCTCCGAAGCGGTGGGGGAGCGAACCGGGAGGATACTGCTCGCGACATCGGTCGAAACGATTCCTTTCGACGCAGTTGACAACTGGACGCGTGCAACGGGCACACTGACCCCGGGCGAGTTCGTCAAGCTCGAAGTGGTTGACAACGGCGTGGGTATGGCTGCGGATACGCTGCGGAAAATTTTCGATCCGTTCTTTACCACAAAGGTCACCGGCCGCGGGTTGGGACTGTCGGCCGTGATCGGCATCGTGAAGGGACATCATGGCGGGTTGCGGGTCGAAAGTGAGGCGGGGCGCGGGACTTCGTTCAAACTCGTGTTCCCTGTGAGCGCAAGTCGACCGGAAGCGGTGGCAACGGCGGAGAAGAAAACCGGCTCGCGCCGGTACAAGGGGTGTGTCCTTGTCATTGACGACGAGGAACAGGTGCGGGAAGTGGTCAGCGACATGCTCGAGGATGCAGGGATCGAGACGCTCGTTGCTCCGAGCGGGGAGGAGGGGATCCGTACCTACAAACTGCACAACGATGTCATCGGACTCGTCCTGCTCGATCTCTCCATGCCGGGATTGGGAGGGAAGGAGACATTCCGCCTGCTGAAGCAATTCGATCCGCAAGTCAAAGTTGTCCTCTCGTCCGGGTACAGTGAGACCGAAGTGACGGACGATCTGCGGGATCTCGGTCTGGCTGGATTCATTCAGAAACCGTTCCGCTACGAGAACCTCAAAGAACTTCTCAGTGGTTTCCTCCCGCAAGATTCGTGAACGCCTCCCGCGGCGTTTGAATACCTGAGCGTGCCTGAAAGTGACCTGGATTCAGGCACGCTGCGCGTTTGTCCTCCTGCCATTGCGTTGACATTCCTGGCATTTCAGACTATATTGATCAAAATTCAGAAAAATTCTTCCGACACGAATGAGGTTCTTATGATGAAGGGTGGCATGCCGAACATGCAGGGGATGATGAAACAACTGCAAAAAATGCAGGACAAGATGGCACAGGTGCAGGCGGAGCTTGAGCTGAAGACCGTTGTTGCCGAAGCCGGGGGCGGGATGGTGAAGGTCACGGCAAATGGCAAACAGCAGATCGTGAAGATCGAATTCGAAAAGGAAGTCGTCAACCCTGAAGAGAAGGACATGCTGGAGGATCTCGTCGTTGCGGCGACGAACAAGGCGCTCGAAAGCGCTGCTGCCATGGCCCAGCAGGAGATGCAGAAAGCTACAAGCGGCATGATGCCAAACATTCCCGGAATGAACTTCCCGGGATTCTGAACAGTTGGAAGGAACAAGGAGCATTGATCTTTACTGCAGAATCCATAGAGCAGCTCGCTGAACAATTCGCACAGCTTCCCGGTATAGGCCGGAAGACGGCACACCGTCTCGCGCTCTACATCGTCAAAATGCAGAGAGAGGAAGTCGTAACGCTGGCGAAAGCGCTCGTCAACGTGAAAGACAAAGTGCGCTATTGCACAATTTGTTCGAATATCACCGAGGTCGATCCCTGCCCGATCTGCTCCAATGCCAAGCGCGACCGGACGGTGGTCTGTGTCGTTGAAGAACCTACGGATGTGCTGGCGTTGGAACGAACCAACGAGTTTCGGGGGCTCTACCACGTGCTTGGCGGGGCGCTTTCTCCGCTTGACGGCATCGGCCCCGAGGACCTCAGGATCAAGGAACTTCTCCATCGCGCCGGTGACGCTGCGGTTGAAGAGATCATCCTCGCCCTCAATCCCAACGTCGAAGGGGAAGCGACCACATTGTATCTTTCCAAGCTGCTGAAACCCCTTGGGATGAAAATCACCCGCATCGCCCGCGGCTTGCCGGTCGGCACAGATCTCGAGTTCGCCGATGAGGCGACGCTGAGCCGGGCACTGGAAGGACGGATCGCTGTTTGAGGCCCGGACCTCTCACACATCGGGTCATACGCATGCTGATACAGACCGTTCTGCTCACTCTCGGTGCGACGACCGGGATGGTGCTTGCCGGATGCAACATCTTCGAGACGCGGACCCCCGAGCCTCCGTCGCAATCAAGTTCAAGCTACATTCCGGCCACGGATCCGTCGCTCGTGTTCTCGAATATGTCCAATGCGTTTCGGGATCTGAGTTCTGTGAACTACGTCAAATCCTTTGCCGACTCATCCACGGCCGGCCGGGGGTTCAGCTATGAACCGACTCCGGAGGCAAAGATCAAATACGGCGGGGTGTTTCTGTTCTGGACCCGGCAATCGGAACAGCAGTACTTTGAGAACCTGCGTTCGAAAATTCCGAGCGGGTCGACGGCCTCTCTCGTTTTTCAAACGCTGACTGTTCAAAGCGTTCAATCGGATTCAGCGCAGTATGAAGCAACGTACACATTGACGGCGCCGCACACAGTCGCAAGTGTGCCGAAGGTCGCGACCGGCAAGGCCCAGTTCTTCCTGCTCGCCGATCGGTCAAGGAATTGGGTCATCTGGCGATGGGTCGATGTTCCGACGACGTCGGGAAGTTTCACGTGGAGCGATTTGAAGGGGGAGTTTGGGCAGTAGGGGAAGCGGAGTATCAAGTAGTGAGTATCAAGTAGTGAGTATCAAGTAGT
>DATJQB010000338.1:0-6165 GCA_035506075.1 Bacteroidota bacterium
CGTCGATCACCGAAATGATCTCACCGATTTGCTTGCTCGACGTCCCCAGTTTTTCTATGACGTTTCCTGTCTCACCTGCCGACGCTACAATCCTGCTCATCACCGTCAGGGTCTCGCTTGCGACCTTGGCCCCGTTTTCTGCCGCTGCCTTGGCTTTTGTCGTGATGCCTGCAGTGTCGGAGGCATTGCGCGAGTTCTCAACGATTGTTTTCGTCATTTTCTCCACCGAAACCGACACTTCTGTCGCCTGGGTGGTCTGCTCTTGCGTTCCGGCTGCCATCTGCTCCGTGCTGCTTGATATTTGCGAGCACGCCCCCGCAACAGCCGACGTGGTTTCCGTGACCTGGACCATCGTATCCCTGATGGATCCCACGAAGCGGTCGAAGGCTCTGGCAAGCTCGCCAATTTCATCCGTCCGTTTCAATTTCAGCTGAACGTTCAGATCCGCGTTATTCATTCCGGCCGTTATGTTGGCAACCGGTTTCAGCACAGCTTCCCGCGTTAACCACCAGAACAAAACGAACCCCAGGGCAAACATGGCGAATCCGATTCCGAGTGCCATCCAGCGTGATGTTGCAGTGTCTGCGACGACGCCGGTCCGATCCACGCCGAGGATGAGGTATCCGAGCTTTGTGCCCCCGTTGGCAATAGGATACACAGCAAGCGTTACTTCATCGCTCATCCCCATAGCGCCCTTTTCACTTTTCATCAGATCTTTGATCACGGCCTGGTGCCGGGAAGCCCCTTCACTGCGGAACCCGGCCACTTCCTTCCCGTCCTGTTTCACCGCCGTTACAAACAAGACGCCTGGCACGGACTGTGCACCCTCCAGGGCTCCTTTGACCGTGTTGACGTCCTCGAAGAGCATGCCAGCTGCCGACCCGTGAGCGGCCATCTGGGCAAGTCCCCCGGCCTTCTCGGACAAATACTTCTCCATCTGCGTCTGCTCGTACGTTGGGAAATAGAAATAGATGAACAGAGCTGTCAGGCCCAGGAACACGCTGACTCCGCCGACGAACTTCTGCTTGAGACTCAGGTTCTTGAATTGCTGTATCATGATCCCTCTGCCCTTCTTGAGAGAGTGTTCGAGGTTTGTTAACGTGAAACATAGGTGATCGACTCGCCGGCATCCGAAGGCACGGACAACCCGATCATCTGTGCAATTTTCTGGTTGACGATGACTTTCACTTTCCCTCCGTCGAGTTGGACTGTACAGAGTCCCCCGGAGGCAACGAGCGACTCCTGCGGGACAATCAACCCAACCTTATCCCCAAGTGCCTTCGCTCGCAGGAACTCAAATCCGATTCCAAGCAGCATGTTGTCGGATGCATCGGGGAGCCAGATGAGCTCCGCTTTCTTTTCGCTGACGAGCTTGGTGTAAAACGCGGACACCTGCCCCGCGTCCTGAGGCTTTGCCACGACTACCTTTACACCCTGGCCGGCCGCCGCACGACTGATTTGTTCGATCGCCTTGTCAGAGAGATTGGTGGCAAAAATCCCGAGTGTCGTGAGCCCTGGTTTCAGAGCCTTGGCCACGGCGACCTGCTGGCCGTACGATGCCGCCTGTGCGTTGAGAACGTACGGAACGATGAATACCATGCACAGCATGACCGCGATTCTTCGAACGTGCCCCTCATGTTGATGCCTACCCATGACCCCTCCCTGGTTCAAGTTTGCTGTTCGTTGATTGCTCCGGCTAGACCTGTTCAAGCGCCGCCGTCCCTATGACTTGTTCAAGATCGACGAGGATCAACAACCTGTCTTCAAGTTTTGCAATTCCTGTAATATATTCTTCCCCGGCTCCCGAGGTCATTTGAGGAGGCGGCTCAGTTATGGATCGCTGGATGCGCAGCACTTCACGCACAGCATCGACGATGAACCCCACGATCCGACCGGCGAGCTCGACGACGATGATCCGCGTGTTCTTGTCGTGCTCCTTCCGTTCCATGCCAAAACGCCCCCGAAGGTCGATGATGGGGATCACCTTGCCGCGAAGATTGATGACCCCTTCCACGAACGGCGGCGAATCCGGCACACGCGTAACCTCAAGCATCCGGTTGATTTCCTGAACCTTCAGGATGTCAATGCCGTATTCCTCTTCACCAAGCTTGAAACTTACAAGCTGCAATTCCCCGCTCGTTAGTTCTTCCTGCCTTGCTGTGTTCATGATCGACCCCCTTCAGTTCAAGCCTCGGAATGGACGAGTTTTCCGTTCGCGCGGACTTCCATGCTCCCCTTCGGTCGCCTCTCGGCGGCAAACTGCTTGCCTGATCTGGCGGCGGTCGCATCGGAGTTGGCGAGCTTGAACCGGCCAACATAGTTCTGGAGATTCTCAGTCAGGCGATTGAGATCCTCGGCAGCTCTTGCAATCTGTTGAGTTCCACTTGCAGTCTGCCCTGTGACGGAGCTGATCGCCTCGACGTTTTTGGCGATCTGTTCGCTTGCGCTCGACTGTTGTTCGCTGGCCGCTGCGATCTGCGAGACCATGTCGGTCACCTTCTGAGAGACATCGACAATTTCACGCAACGATTTTCCTGCTTTGTCGGCAAGTTCCTTCCCCTTCTCAACTTCCATCGTCCCTTCCTCCATCGAGCTGACCGCGCCGTTGGTCTCGCTCTGGATTTGCTTGATCATCCCGGCGATTTCCTTCGTTGCCTTGGTCGTCCGCTCGGCGAGCTTTCGAACTTCATCTGCGACGACTGCAAACCCGCGACCCTGTTCGCCGGCCCTCGCGGCTTCGATGGCCGCGTTGAGTGCCAACAGGTTCGTTTGATCTGCGATATCGTCGATGACGCCAATAATCTCGCCGATTTGGTCGCTCGATTTCCCAAGAGTGCGAACCGTATCGGCTGATTTGTTGACTACGTCTGCTATCCGGTTGATACCCTTGACAGTCTCTTCGACGACGAGCCCACCCGCCTCTGCAGCTGCCTTCGCCTGCTTCGCGGCTTCCGCTGTATCAGAGGCGTTCCTCGAATTGGTCACAATCGTCTTCGTCATTTCCTCAACGGCACTCGCGACTTCGCCTGCCTGACTCGTCTGTTCCTGCGTGCCCGCCGCCATCTCCTCTGTGCTGCTTGAGATCTCGCTGCTGGCACTCGCAACGGCAGAGGACGCTTCCTGTATGTCATGGAGGGTTTCGCGCAGGTTCCGGATCATCGTCCTGAACGACTCCGCCAGGCTGCCGATCTCATCTCCCGAAGTGTACTCGACGTCGACAGTCATGTCTCCCAGGGCGAGCTGTTTGGATTGCTCTTCAAGGTGTTTGACAGGTCGAACCACCGAGTTACCGATGATCAGCGACACGACAATTGACAGGAGAATGCCGACAGCAAGCGCTGCAAACGTCAGCGTGACAGCAGATTGCTTCGTACGCTGGCTGGTGCTGTAATCGGCCAGGCCGTCGGACTCTTCATATGTCGCGAGACTCTCCAGGCATGTCTGCACGGGATAGCGGAGCTTATCAGTTTCTTCAAACAGGACGCGATAGGCTTCCTTGATGTTTTTCGCGGATGCAAGATCGAGAGTCTTCGCAAAGGAAGGTTCAAATGCTGCATAGGTCGCTTTGATGGAATCGACGATCTCACGCTCCCGCGGGGCAGTCGCATTCGCACCCAGGTCATCGACGAGCTTCTTCACTTCAACGGACCGGCTCTTGGCTTTTGATTTGAAGCTCTCGCGCTCCTCGGGAGTACGAGCGCTCAGTGCGTACAAGCCATCACAGCGCATCCGTTGGAACGCAGTAATCAGTTTTCCCATCTTCAGAGACGGGAGCAGGTTTGTGTTATACAGACCATCGGCGTTCTCGGCGAGATCCGATATGTTTTTGAATCCTATCAGCGTAATGAACACAGAAACTGCAGAAACCAGACCGAAGCCGACGATCAGTTTCTTTCGCAGAGCGAGATTCTTAAGTACGTTCGACATGCGTGCTCCTCCATTGACGATTTTAGAATGTGATCAATGTTTCGACCCGTCTACCAGCGGTGACACAACAACCCCTTTTCCCCACTGACGAGCACATCACTACTGTGCCTGATCACAGCTATTCAGTCTCGTCGTTGTGCATGTGCGTCGAAGCGATGATGAAGCCATTCCACACTGCGATAACACACACATTACGCATTTCAAGTCCCGTTCATCGATGCCGCCACGCAGTAGAAGCCATCTTGAGGGGGGAAGATGCTTCTACAAGACCACACCTTACAGCTACCATTCTTTAAACACTTCAGCCCGGTTCGGCTAGAAGGTGAGAATGGTGTGTACGAACCAGCGCCTGTCCGTGTCCAGTGCGACGTTGTCGGTAGACCGCTTGAGCGAATTCGTTTCGGTGACCAAGAGCTGGTTGTCAAGCACAAATGTAATCCTATCGGTCGCTTTCCACGCAATACCGGCAACGACAAAATGCGACATGTCTCCGCCCTTGTCGACGTTCGGCTCGATGCCGTCATAGCGAAGGATCAACGAGAGCTTCGACTGCAGTCCTGCAAACGGCGCTTTGATCTCCGTGAAAAGGGAGAACGCGTTTCCAGTCCTCACCGTGTCGGGATTCGAAGGAGCGTCTTTGCGAACAATGTACTCGGCTCCCACAAGCACAACGGAGTACGAATAGCCTGCAAGCACGCCGTAGCGGTTTCGCTCCAGTGCGCGTGTCGTGCCGGCGCTGCCGATCGATCCAATCCCGCTCAAGCTAAGACCCTTCAAACCCTCGATGGAGGTGAATGGATTGAGTGTCGCCCGGAACACGTAGTCCTTATACCGATTGAGCTCGGGCGATTGGTACCCATCACCGTTCTGCATGTATGCGGCGACTTCGCCCAACTTCGAGGGGAGCGTGTACGTTGCAGAGATTCCAAGATCTGATGTCTGGTAATAGCTGTTTTGATCGCTCACGGTCTTGTACACGCCGCGGTACTTCCAGAGCGATTCCTCCACACCATTCCACACACCCGGGATCATGCCGAACTTGACTGACACATTCTCCATCACGGCGTAATCCAGGTAGGCGAATTTCAGGCGGACGTCAAGCCCGTTGTAATACGAGCCCGTTGCCGTGTTCCTGTAGATGTCCGTCGTGATCTGAAGTTTCCAGTCGTCCGCGATCTGGCTCTTCATGGTGAAGTAGACACGATCGAGATCGAACTTGTTGAAGTCCCTTCCGTCGGTTCCATTGATGACGTAGGCGTAGTTCCCAAACATGGTCGCTCCAAACGTCGGGACGATCCCTGCCGGCTTGGGTGCCTCAGCAGCTTTCTCCTGAGCTCCGGACGTGATTACGGCTGCAATCAGGAGCATCCATACAACAACGGTCTTCTTCATGTGATCCTCGGTTTGGTGTTTTATGAACAGTTTCAGTATCTCTTTCAGGCTAGGGCTGAGAGCTCTTCGTGTTGCATGCTCCCGGCTGGCGAAATGCTTCCAAAAGACTCTGACGCAGCGCGTCCAGTTCCCGGTCGATGACTCCCGGCTGTATCGCCGAGATTGAATTGCCCGACAAGATGCTGGAGGTTTTCTGTCAGGCGATTGAGATCCTCAGCAGCACGTGCAATCTGTTGCGTACCCGAGGCCGTCTCGTTCGTGACAGCGCTGATGGCTTCAACATTTTTGCTGATTTCTTCGCTGGCACTCGATTGCTGTTCGCTTGCTGCGGCGATTTGCATGATCATATCTGTCACCGTCTGACTGATGCCAACAATCTCGTTGAGAGACTGTGCCGCCCGATCAGCGAGCTCGATACCCGACTCGACCTCCCGCGTGCCGGCGTCCATTGCGGAAACTGCACCGTGCGTATCCGTCTGTATCTGCCGGATCATCTGCGCAATTTCCTTGGTTGCTTTTGTTGTGCGCTCGGCCAGCTTTCGGACTTCATCCGCCACCACGGCGAAACCCCGCCCCTGCTCACCCGCCCGGGCTGCCTCGATCGCAGCGTTGAGTGCAAGCAGGTTTGTCTGATCGGCGATATCGTCAATCACACTGATAATCTCACCGATTTGATCGCTTGATTTGCCGAGGTCCTTCACTGTCAGTGCCGATTTTCGGACGACCTCTGCGATGCGCTGCATGCCGTCAACAGATTCCCGAACAACGATGCCTCCCTGCTCGGCCGCCCGACGCGCCTTCTTCGCAGTTTCGGCGGCTTGTGACGCATTGCGGGAGTTCTGAACA
>DATJQB010000339.1:0-16293 GCA_035506075.1 Bacteroidota bacterium
TGGTGATCGGCGGCGCCGTCGAGTCCATAGCGCCTTCACTCGGAGGGTACGGAGCGAACAAGGTCCTCGTCGCGCAGGATGCGCGTCTTGCATCCTATGCTCCGCGGGCGTACGCAAAGCTCATCGCGTCGGCAGCCAGAAGTCAGCAGGCGGACGTCGTGTTCCTCCCCGCAACGTCCATGGGAAAAGATCTCGCACCGCGCGTTGCCGTGAAGCTGGAAGCCGGTCTCGCCTCCGACTGCACCGCTCTTGTCGTGGAATCGGGAGCTCTCGTCGCCACGCGCCCGCTGTACGCTGGCAAGACAACTGCACAAGTCTCGATCACGTCGGCGTTCAAAGTCTTCACGCTTCGTCCGAACGTCTTCGCAGCCGGAGAAACCAACGGAGCGACGGCTCCTGTCGAAACCATGGGAATCGAACTTGACGAGAAGGATCTTGCCTGTGTCGTCAGGGAAACAAAGCAGACATCAGGAAAGCTCGACGTTGCTGAAGCGGACATCATCGTCACAGGGGGACGCGGACTCAAAGGACCGGAGAATTTTGGTATGATCGAACAGCTCGCGGATGCTCTCGGCGGCGCCGTTGGAGCGTCGCGCGCTGTGGTGGACGCCGGTTGGCGTCCGCACGATGAGCAGGTGGGACAAACGGGCAAGACAGTTTCTCCGTCACTCTACATTGCCGTTGCTGTCTCCGGCGCAATCCAGCACCTTGCGGGAATGTCATCTTCAAAGTATATTGTAGCCATCAACAAGGACAAGGACGCTCCGATTTTTCAGGTTGCAAGCTACGGCATCGTCGGAGACGCATTTGACATTGTTCCGGCGTTGACGGCCGAAGTAAAGAAATTGCTCGGCAAGAATTAAAAGGAGAAGTACCGGTGGAGAGGATTCAGGTTGATATTCTGGGACTTTCAACGAGCCCATCGAGCGGTGGTGCATATGCACTCATCCTGAAGGAAGTCAACGGCCTGCGTCGTCTCCCGATCATCATTGGTGCGTTCGAAGCCCAATCGATCGCCCTGGAGATGGAAGGAATCAAGCCCCCGAGACCTCTCACCCATGATCTTCTGAAGAACATCATGGATTCCCTCGGTGCCAACCTGACGGATGTTTATATCAGCGAGTTGAAAGACGGCACATTCTATGCGCGCCTGAGCCTGGATTCGCAGGAAGTCGATTCACGACCCAGCGATGCCATCGCTCTTGCGGTCCGGTGCGGTGTTCCAATCTATGTGGCGGATAAAGTGATGGACGAGGCCGGCTTTGTTCCCGATGCGGACGAAGCGGAAAAAAACGCACCGCCGGCTCCCGCCGAGCCGGAGCAGGGACCAGAAACCGAGAAGCCCAAGATCCGGTTGTCGAAGCTTGAACAGCTCCAGCAACAACTTCTGGAAGCCATCGCGAAAGAGGAATACGAGAAAGCCGCAAAGCTGCGCGATGAAATTCAGAAGCTGGAAGCGCGAAACTCTTAAGCCTGTCGGTACGAGAGACGCTCACCCAATCGCCCGACACTCCATCGCACATTCAACTACCCACCATCGTCCCACTACAGGGAGGCACTCCACAGTGAAGACCACCGTGAAACGAGAGCTTGTTGCAGTATGCATTGCCGTGCTCTCATTGCTTTGCACCGCGTCCGCATGGGCTGCTGTGCCCGATTCATCCAAGGTCGATCAGCTCATCGCGCAGGGAAATGTGTATTCGGAAAAAACCTTCGAGAATCAGAAAGCACTGGAGAGCTTTCAGGCTGCTTTGGCTTTGGAGCCGAACAACTACGAAGCACTCTGGCGTGTAAGCCGCACATACATCGACATCGGGGAACACCTCCCCGCGAACACGGACCAGGAAAAAACCGTGCAGCTCCAGACGTACGAAAAAGCGCTTGAGTTCGCGAACAAGGCCGTTGCCGCCAATGCCAACGGCGCCATGGGTTACACGCGCCGGGCCATCGCCAACGGACGCATCGCACTCTTCAAAGGTGTGTGGGAATCGCTCGACCTCGTGAAGCAAACCAAGGCCGATTGTGAAAAAGCCATCACGCTCGACCCCAGGGAAGCCGCGGCATTTTACGTTCTCGGAAGAACACATATGAAAGTGAGCGAGAAGCCGAAGATCGTCCGCTGGCCGCTCGGATTGGGATGGGCGAATCTTGACGATGCAGTCAAGAACTACGAAAAGGCAATCGCCCTGCGTCCCGATTTCATCATGTACCGTCTGGATTGCGCCCGCGCCTATGTCGAGCAGGACGAGTACGCGAAAGCGCGGGCTCACCTGAATGCCATCGCATCACTCCCGACGCTCGATGAAGACGACACACAGTTCAGAAAAGAAGCCCAGGAGCTCCTTGAGAAAGTGAAAGGAAAGTAGCACGCGTCATGCTCCCACCATACAAAAGCCCGGGCTTTCTCATGAAAACCCGGGCTTTGTGTTCTTGGAGCGAACCTGGAATTCGTAACGGTACGGTGAACGGCAGCGCCTCACGATGATTCTTCCTGCGCGGGGATTGCCGGGGCGTGACCGTGGAAATCGGGAGATCTGCGATACTGCAAGGCGATAATCAGGGAGCACACCATGAGCAGGCCCCCCAAGAAAAACGGATAGCCATCGTGCAGCTCGAACAGTGAGCCGCCAATGACTGGTCCGAAGATCATCGAGGCCGACATGAGTGAGGTGAGAATGCCGAGTGATTCTCCTTTCATGAGCGGATCAGTTTTCCCCGTGACCTCGCTTGTAATGACCACCCGCTGCACAGACTGGGCAGTTGCAAACAAGGGAATCCCGAGGAAGAACAGCGGGAGAACATCGGAGCCTATGAGGACGAGGCTCATGCCAAGCAGAACGATCATCATGATCTCAAGTTGTGCCTCCCGGAAATAGCGGAGCCAGATGTTGCGCAGCAGGACAGTCTGATTGAGGATCGCGAAAATGCCAGTCGCCGTGAAGATCATGCCGGTCTTGAATGAATCGAAATTGTATGCGTGCTGGCAATACAGAGCGATGACGGACTGGGATGAAGACAATGCGAGTGCGAAGAACAGCCAGCTCATAAACAAAGGGCGCAGCTTCTTGTTGATCGCAGCGCGGGCCAGAGGGAGAATGGGGTTGAACGAGATCGCGGCATTGCGATCGCGCCGCTTATGCGTTTCGGGGAGGAAGAAATACGCGAGCAGCGTGTTGAGTGTTGCGAGACCCCCGGCGCACCAGAAGGGAAACGCGTGCGACACGGTGCTCAGCACGCCGCCGAGCATCGGCCCAATCATAAACCCGACTCCGAATGCCGCCCCGATCAATCCAAGGTTCGACGATCGCTCCTTTTCGTTCCGCGCAAGATCGACGAGACATCCCTGGGCCACCGTAAAGTTCCCGGCAGCGGCACCATCAATGATCCGGCCGAGAAACAAGAGTGGAATGCTCGTTGCCCCCGCGAACACGAACCACCCGATCGCGGTGCTCGTGATACTCAGGATGAGGATGGGCCGGCGGCCAATCTTGTCCGATAACGCGCCAAGAAGCGGGCTGCTCAAAAAGGCGAAGAACGCAAACGAGGAAAACAACAGCGTGATGACAAGCGGAGACGCCCCGAACGATCCCACGTAGAACGGCAGGATCGGAATCACGATACCAAATCCGATCACATCGACGAAAACAGTAAAAAGCACGACAAACTTCTCTTTTTGCATATACATTGAACACCGTAACCGGTGTGAATGATTCCTCAGAAATGAAGAAACCTTGGCGACAGTCCCGTCGTTAATACTCTGTGGATGGGGCTATACTCAACCGCACTACCTGACAGCCGGCAAGTGCTCGTCACAATCAATCATCATCGTCTTCTCCTCTTATGCCATCAACTCCAGACCGCTCGATCCTTCTTGGTGCCCATATGTCCATCGCAGGTGGAGTCCATACCGCGGTTGAACGCGGGATGTCGATCGGCTGCACGACGATGCAGATGTTTGTGAAGAACAACAACCAATGGAACGGGAAAGAGCTTGCGGAGGAGGACATCGCAAGCTACAAAAACCTGTTGCGGGATTCAATGATCCGTCCTGTCGTGGTGCATGATACGTACCTCATTAATCTCTGCGCCGTGGACAAGGGGATTCTTCACAAGTCAAGGCGTGCGCTGAAGGATGAGCTCGATCGGTGCGAAGTTCTTGGTGTCGAGTATCTCAATTTCCATCCCGGCTCGCATGTCGGCGCCGGGGAGGAGGAGGGGATTAAGAAGATCGTCGAATCGCTCAACATGATTCATGAAGAGACCGCCGGATACAGGGTCAAGAGTGTGCTCGAGACGACGGCAGGACAAGGCACGGCCATCGGATATTCATTTGAGCAGCTCCGGGCCATCATGGATGGCGTCGACGAGCGCAATCGGATGGGTGTATGCATGGATACGTGTCACGTGTTCGCGGCGGGATATGATATTTCAACAGAACAGGGCTATGAACGTACGTTTGAAGAGTTCGACTCGATCATCGGACTTCAGCACCTGGTTGCATTTCACGTCAACGACTCGAAACGGGAGCTCGGTTCACATGTGGACAGGCATGAGCATATCGGCAAGGGGATGATTGGCAGGGAAGGATTTCGATTCTTGATGAATGACGACCGCTTTCGTGCCGTCCCGAAGATTCTTGAAACTCCGAAGGGGCCCGACATGAAAGAGGATGTGGGGAACATGAAACTGCTGAGAAGTTTGGTCGCTCGGAAGAAATAAACTCACCGAAGGCGTTTCCGGTTCAATTTGAAGCGATCGGGCGAGAGACCGTCGATCCCAAAAAGATCTCTTTATTAGAGATCAGCCGTTCCGTATATTTCATCTCTTGGCTGCAACCGTTACGATAGATATCGCCAAAATTGGGCACCGAACACCCTTTTTCAGCATGAAATCCGCCAATCGGCGAAAAAAATCCGCGAAACTTTCTCCCGAAATATCTGTCTAACTCTTAGCTGTTAGAGAAGTTCCGGCATTATTGTCAGCCCGCTTAACTCAAGAATCGTCCGTCAGGAGTGTACAATGAAGAAAACAATTTACATCGCAGGAGTAGTTGTGGTTGCGCTGGTTGTCTCGGCATATTTCCTGTTTGGCAAGCGTGATTCGCACAAGTACGAATTTAGATTTGATAAGGTCTCCAAGGGAGATCTGATGGTGTACGTCACGGCAACCGGCACAATCAATGCGGTGATCAGCGTCGATGTCGGTACACAGGTTTCGGGAATCGTGACGAAACTGTATGCGGACTTCAATTCAGTTGTTAAAGCCGGACAGGTCATTGCTCTTATCGATACGACCTTCCTGTATCAGTCGGTCAAAGATGCGGAAGCAAGCCTCGACCGTGCAAAGGCGCAATATGCTGACAGCAAGCGCAATTGCGACAGGACAACGGATCTCTACAAGAAGGGGCTCGAGTCCGAGCTGAACTATTCCGCGGCTCTGACTTCCTTCGAGTCAAACACAGCCTCGCTGAAACAGGCCCAGGCTGCACTCGATCGGGCAAAAATCAACCTCGCGTATGCAACGATCTTCGCCCCGATCAACGGCGTTGTGACAGACAGAAAAGTGAACGTCGGACAGACGGTTGCCGCGAGCTTTTCGTCTCCAACATTGTTTACTATAGCAAATGACCTCAAGCGCATGCAGGTGCAGACAACTGTCGACGAGTCGGATGTTGGAAAGATCAGCATCGGCCAGGAAGCGACATTCACAGTCGACGCGTATGCGGATGACAAATTTACAGGTGTCGTGTCGCAGATTCGTCTCGCTCCGCAATCCATTCAGAACGTGGTGAACTACATCGTCATTATCGATGTGCAGAACGACCAATTGAAGCTGATGCCCGGTATGACGGCGAATGTGAAAATCCTCGTCGCAAGCGCAAACGATGTGCTTCGCGTTCCGAACATGGCTCTTCGTTTCCAGCCCCCGGCAGATTTGATCGATACGACCGGCATGTCTGCAATGCGTGGCGGCTTCGGTGGACGGGGCGGCACAGGCAAAGACAGTACATCCACCGGCAATGGCGGTGGTCAACCTGGTGGTCAGCCGGCCGCACCGGCGGGCGGACAGCCGGGAACATCACCTGCTCCCCAGGCGAGCAACAAACCGGCAGTTCAGCCGCCGGTGCAGGGGAGTGGTCAGATCGCAGGACAGGCTCAGCAGGGAGACCGGGGCGGATTTGGCGGAGACCGGCAAGGGGGCGGAGGCGGATTCAATCCCGAGATGATGGCCCGCATCCAGGGGATCAGGGATTCGATTCAGAAAGCACATGGCGGCAACATGAGCCAGGAAGATCTGCGCGCAGAAATGCGGAAGATGTTTGCAGACAGGATGCCGCGACGCGACAACAACCAGGCCCAGGCACCGCAGCAGCCAACTGTGAAAGCAAAACAGGCGACTTCGGGAGATGCTGCAAAGTTCGGCATCGTATCAAACTTCCCCGAGTACCAAAAGAGTGCCTACATTCCGTCTCACCAGTCAGGACGGGGGCGCGTGTGGATCCTGAAAGCCAATGGACTCCTCGAGCAGGTATTTGTCCGCACAGGACTGAACGATGGACGTTATACAGAGATAACTTCAATGCGGCTCAATCCCGGTGATCAGGTCGTTTTGGGCGCCACTTCCGGCGACAGCGGTTCGGATCAGGCGCGCAGCCCGCTCACGGGTCAGAACCAGGGGCGGCCGATGGGAGGAGGCGGTTTCGGACGATGATTTCGGAAATCGACACGGCAACTCCGCCGAAAGACGGATTACTCATTCAGATCGATCACTTGCAGAAGGTGTATCAACTCGGAGAAGTTGATGTGCATGCGCTCCGTGGAGTTTCGGTACACGTCAGCAAGGGGGAGTTCGTTGCGATCATGGGGGCATCCGGCTCAGGCAAATCGACATTCATGAACATCCTGGGCTGTCTCGACAAACCGACGAAGGGAACGTATCTTCTCGAAGGAATCGATGTCGGCCGGTTGTCGAGGGATGAGCTGGCGGCAATCAGAAACCTGAAAATCGGGTTTGTGTTCCAGGGTTTCAACCTGCTTTCCCGTACGTCGGCGCTGGAAAATGTTGAGCTCCCGCTGTTCTACTGCTCGGTGTCGAACAAGCTGCGGAAGTCAAAGGCCATCGCCGCCATCGAGCGGGTTGGCCTCGGTGACAGGGTGCACCACCATCCAAACCAGCTTTCGGGAGGGCAGCAGCAGCGTGTCGCTATTGCGCGTGCGCTTGTCAACGATCCCAGTATCATTCTGGCCGACGAGCCCACAGGCAACCTGGACAGCAGAACGAGCGTTGAGGTGATGGGGATTTTCCAGGAGCTGAACAATAACGGAATCACGGTCGTTCTCGTCACGCACGAGCCCGATATCGCCCAGTTTGCAAAGCGGCACATTGTGTTCCGCGACGGCAAGATCAAATCAGACCGTATCAACCCGAATCCCAAGGTCGCAACGGAGGTAATGAAGGAATTGCCGGCGATTGACGACGAGGAGGAAGCCGCATGAAAATGCTCAATATTCTGCTGTCCGCATTCAGAGCGCTTCAGCGGAACAAGATGAGATCCTTTCTGACGATGCTCGGCATCATTATCGGTGTCGGGGCTGTTATCGCGATGCTCGCGATCGGTCAGGGAGCTGAATTTTCTGTGAAGGAACAAATCGCCGCCCTCGGCACAAACGTTCTGATGGTGTTTCCGGGAGCCCAGCAGCAGGGGGGTGTCCGCACGGCTGCCGGATCGGCGGTGACGCTGACGGAAGACGATGCGACGGCGATCCAGCGGGAATGCCCGGCAGTTCAGTACATTTCCCCCGGATCAGGTGCAGGCGGCCAGGTGATCGCAGGAAACCTGAACTGGTCCACCGGCATCTCCGGTGTCGGAAGCGATTACCTCGAGATTCGCCAGTGGTCGGTCGAGTACGGAGAGTTCTTCACGGATGCAGATGTCAAAGCGGCGGCGAAGGTCTGTGTACTCGGCAGGACAGTTGCCGACAACCTGTTCCCGGAGTCAAGTCCGGTCGAGCAAACAGTCCGTATCCGCAACGTTCCCTTCAAGGTCGTCGGTGTCTTGACGAAAAAAGGGCAGAATGCCGCGGGTCAGGATCAGGATGACGTGATTCTCGCGCCGTACACGACGGTGATTCGCCGTCTCTCGCACTGGCCCAACCTCCGGTTCATCCTGGTGTCCGCGACGAGCCTGAAGGACATCGCGACGGCCCAGACGCAGATCTCCGAGCTCCTGCGGATGCGCCACAAGATCCAGCCGTACGATGCGGACGATTTTACGATCCGCAATCAAACCGATCTTGCCGCTACCGCGACCGCGACAACCGAGATCTTGACGATTCTTCTTGCCAGCATCGCGTCTGTATCGCTGTTGGTGGGAGGCATCGGGATCATGAACATCATGCTCGTGTCGGTGACGGAGCGAACGCGTGAGATCGGCATTCGAATGTCGATCGGAGCGCGCGGCCGCGATATCCTGACACAATTTCTGATCGAGGCACTGGTGCTGAGCTTGCTTGGAGGAATCGTCGGTATCATCCTGGGGACGACAGGATCTTCATTGATATCGAAACTCGCGAAGTGGCCAACCATCATCACGCCATTTTCAATCATCCTATCGTTTGGATTCTCGATCGCCATTGGAATCTTCTTCGGATTCTATCCTGCGAGAAAAGCTGCAATGCTGAATCCAATCGATGCACTACGGTACGAGTAACGGGAAAACGAAGTTCGTTCGAAGCGTCAGACGAAGGGCGAGGAGTACACCTCGCCCTTTCTGTTTATGGTAAGCTCGTACGATGTCCCGGATGCGTGAAGCAACGGTACATATGAAGAAATAAGTGTCCGCTTGACAACAGGAGCTGGCATTGGTACATTGCGCCTGGAGGTGCAACGATGGAAGACGCAAAGACGCTCCACGAGCTTCTCGCACAGCACACGAAAGTGGGCGAGCTGTTCGACAGGATGACCCACGACTGGGTGTTGTGTCACGCCTGCGGTCACCGCTGCAAAATCCCTCCGGGCCGTGATGGCATCTGCAAAGTACGATTCAACAAGGATGGCAAACTCTACGTGCCCTGGGGCTATGCCGGCGGCGTTGCCCTCGACCCGATTGAAAAAAAACCTTTCTTTCACGCACTGCCCGGTGCAAAAGCACTGAGCTTCGGCATGCTCGGTTGCGACTATCATTGCGCGTACTGCCAGAATTGGATCACATCCCAGGCCTTGCGTGATCCCGACGCGGTCTCCGGCATCGATCTCATCACCCCCGAAGCATTCGTCGATGCGGCACTCAGGGCAAAAGCCCAGGTTGTCACGAGCACCTACAATGAGCCGCTGATCACAAGTGAGTGGGCTGTTGAAATCTTCAAGCTCGCGAAACGCGTCGGGCTTGTGACATCGTATGTTTCAAACGGCAATGGCACCCCGCAGGTGCTGGAATACCTGCGCGAATGGGTTGACCTCTACAAAGTGGATCTGAAGGGCTTCAACCAGAAATCATATTCGCAGCTCGGCGGAGTTCTCCAGAACGTTCTGGACACGATCCAGACGCTCCATAAGATGGGGATCTGGCTCGAAGTCGTCACGCTCCTCGTCCCCGGCTTTAACGACTCCGATGCCGAACTAACCGACATCGCAACGTTCCTCGTTTCAGTCTCTCCCGACATACCCTGGCACGTGACGGCCTTTCACCAGGATTACAAGATGACCGATCCGCCGAACACGTCGGTGAGCGGATTGCTGCGTGCACGTGAGATCGGGCTGAAGGCCGGACTTCACTACGTCTACTCCGGGAATCGTCCGGGCGAGGTCGGAGATACCGAGAACACATTCTGCCCCTCCTGTAATACCGTTCTGATCGAGCGCCGCGGGTTCCGGGTGATGAGCAACAAACTGAAGAATGGAAACTGCTACAAGTGCTGGACGAAAATCGCCGGCAAATGGAGTTAACCCCGGGCCGCGAAGAAAAGAATGAATGTGCCATCCGAAGCACAACTCTTGACATGCCTGGAAGTGACCGGAAAGCGGCATTGTCCCTTGTTTCTTTGTGTTTGAATTATTGTCACGCAACCCAGATGAGAGAGGATTGGAATGAACAGACGCAGTTTCGTCCGGACGACAGGTTTCTCACTTGGCGCTCTTCTCATCGCACGACGTCTTGGGGCTTTGCCGGCTGTCGGTTCAAAAGGGGATGTTATCAATTACCCCGATGAGATCAAGGTGACATCAGAGACCGGTGTATTCACCCTGAAGAACATCGGCGGCAGCACCTGGAGGGAGAACGATGTACAGATTGCATTGTCGCCCTCCGCCAACGCGCTTGCTGTCGACATCCAATCACCGACAGAACATCTGAACTTCGTCACGCTGAAGTGGAAGATCACAAGAAACGCGTCTGTTCAATGCCTTGGTGATCAGTGGGAGCGGTCGTACGGGGATCTGTGCTGGCGTGCGGTGGACGACCGGAGGATCATGCCCTGGTATTTCATGGAATACGACGGCAAGGTGACGAATGGATTCGGCGTCAGAACCGGATGTCGATCGCTCTGTTTCTGGCAGGCTGGAACCGGGGGGGTCACGTTGACACTGGATCTGCGTTCGGGCGGGAATGGCGTCAGGCTCGGCGATCGAACTCTTCGCGCTGCAGAAATCGTGGTGCAGAAAGGAAGTGAAGCCGACTCTCCTTTTTCCTCAACGAGAACATTCTGCGCCCTGATGTGCGAGTCGCCGAGGCTTCCGAAGGAACCGGTGTACGGAATCAACGATTGGTACTTCACGTACGGGAATAACTCGGCCGAACTCATCCTCGAACATGCTTCCCTCACGGCCGGACTTGCGGCGCAAAACACAAACAAGCCGTTCTGTGTGATCGATGCAGGCTGGGCGATTGAGAGGCCGGGATTCTCCCGGGCATGGTGGGCCGACAACTTCGCAACACCGAACGAGCACTTCAGGGACATGGCGAAGCTTGCCGAAAAGATCAAGAGCCTTGGCATGCGTCCCGGAATATGGGTGCGCCCGCTCTGCGCAAGCGTTCATGACGAGCCATCGAGGCTCATCCCGAAATACCCGCGTATGGATGCACCCAACGCTCCGTTTCTCGATCCGACGATCCCTGAAAACGTCGCGCGGATCAAAAACTATTTCCAGACCTATCGCACCTGGGGCTATGAGCTGATCAAACACGATTACACCACGGCCGATCTTCTCGGGAAGTGGGGATTCAAGATGATTGAGACGGGAGATGTGACGTTCCCGGGGTGGCAATTTCACGACAACACGAAAACGAACGCCGAAGTTATTCTCGATCTGTACACATCCATCCGCGACGCGTCCGCCGATACCTGTGTCATCGGCTGCAACACAATCAGCCATCTCTCCGCCGGGTTGTTCGAGCTCCAGCGCATCGGTGACGATACGAGCGGAAAAGAATGGGACAGAACTCGCCGCATGGGCGTCAACACACTCGGTTTCCGGTTGCCGCAGCACAAGACGTTTTACAGCGCAGACGGTGACTGTGTCGGGTTGACCACGCAGGTACCGTGGAGCAAGAACAAGCAGTGGATGCAGCTCGTGACAGAAACCGGCACGCCGTTGTTCATTTCCGCACAGAAGGATGCGATGGGGCAGGAACAGAAAGCATTCATCAGGGATTGTTTTGCGGTTGCCTCAAAGCCGGTTGTCGATGGAGAGCCTCTCGACTGGCTGGTGCAGCAGACGCCGTCGCTCTGGAAACTGCTGGGGCGAACCGTTCGGTTCGAGTGGAGCTGATGGGTATGGACCGTCTTGATCACAATGACATTGATGTTCAATTTTCGGTGGAGGAATCCCGCTTCATAGTGTATCATTCTCCTGACAACGTATTCCTTCGCGTACAATAGAACAGAGAACTCGATGCAAACTCTTCCATCGCTTGCCGAGATGGAGCGTGCGCGTGCCAGGCGGGACGCCTCCTACGATGGTATCTTCTTCATTGCGGTCCGGACCACAGGCATTTTCTGCCGTCCCTCGTGCCCCGCCCGATCGCCTCTTCCGGAAAACATCGAATACTTCCCATCGGCCCGGGAAGCTGTCTTTGCAGGCTATCGTCCCTGTAAGCGCTGCCGGCCTCTCGAAACCAATGGCAAACCGCCCGAGTGGATTCAGAACCTGCTCCGCACAGTCGAGAGCAATCCGACGGCCCGTTATTCAGATGCGTACCTTCGCTCGATTGACATCGAACCCTCGAGGGCCCGGCGCTTCTTCATGAAAAACTACGGAATGACGTTCCAGGCGTACTGCCGGGGAAGAAGGCTGGGCCGATCGTTCGAACAAATCAGACGGGGCGACGACCTTGACGACGTGGCGCTTGGACACGGCTATGAATCGCACAGCGGGTTCAGGGAAGCGTTCGCGAAAACGTTTGGAACGACACCCGGCAAGACCGGGGATGCCGGTTGTGTTGTGACTTCATGGATCGAGAGTCCCTTTGGACCGCTGCTTGCAGCAGCGAAACCCGAAGGCATTTGTCTTCTTGAGTTCACAGACAGACGTCGTCTCGAACATCAGTTCATGCGGCTCAGAAAGTATTTCAAATGCGCAATTGTACCGGGTGAGAACAAACATATCGAGCAGCTTCGAAAGGAGCTGTCGGAATATTTCGAGGGAACACGAACGTCGTTTACATTGAAACTGATCTTTCCCGGAAGTCCGTTTGAGGAAAAAGTCTGGAATGAACTCTTGAAAATTCCATACGGCGCAACGACGTCGTACGAGGCGATCGCAAAGAAACTTGGCTCGCCAAAATCGAGCAGGGCGGTTGGGCGTGCGAACGGATTCAACAGGATCTCCATCGTTATTCCCTGCCACCGGGTGATTAACAAGAACGGCGCGCTTGGTGGGTACGGCGGTGGATTGTGGAGGAAGAAACTGCTCCTGTCACTCGAGCAGAATCGAAAGCTGCCATGAAAACATCAACCACGGAGGACGCGGAAAAACACGGATTTGCACGGATGAAGAATATGTGACGATTCGTTTGGATCTGTGTTATCCTCAAGTTTTCCATCGTCATTCTACACCATGATGGCGAGCATGATGGATGGTGGGGGAGAACCTGGCGGAAAAATATTAACCACGGAGGACACGGAAAAACACGGATTCACACGGATAAACAATCCGTGACGATCCGTCCTGATCCGTGTTATCCGTGGTTTCTTTCTCACAGCTAAAACGGGACAGACGCATGAAAGCCATGGTTCTGGACACAATTGTCAATCTTGGGGAGAACCCGGAACCTCTACGCCTATCCCAACTTGAGGATCCTTCGCCGGGCGAGACCGAAGTACTGATTCGCGTTTCGGCTTGTGGAGTCTGTCACACAGAGCTCGATGAGATCGAAGGGCGCACCCCGCCATCGCACTTTCCGATGATCCTGGGACATCAAGTCGTGGGCACAATTGCCGGACTGGGCACGAGAGCCACACGATTTCGTACCGGCGATCGCGTGGGGGTCGCATGGATCTTTGCTGCGTGCGGACACTGTAAATTCTGTCAGGCGGGAAATGAGAACCTCTGTCCTGATTTCCGTGGGACTGGAAGAGATGCGAATGGCGGGTACGCGGAATACATGAGTGTTCGTGAAGACTTCTGTTACCCGATCCCGGAGCAGTTCTCTGACGTCGGGGCTGCGCCGCTTCTCTGTGCGGGAGCAATCGGCTACCGGTCACTGCGCCTCAGCAACATCAAGCCTGGCCAAATCCTAGGGCTGACAGGCTTTGGAGCCTCGGCACATCTTGTCCTGAAAATGGCGCGCCATCGTTTTCCTGATATTGCAGTCTTTGTGTTTGCCCGGAGCGAGAAGGAGCGTGCCTTTGCTCGTGAACTGGGGGCCGCCTGGGCCGGTGACACGACGGAGAATCCGCCGCATCGTCTTGATGCGATCATCGACACAACGCCGGTGTGGAGGCCGGATGTGGAAGCGTTAAGGAATCTCGAGGCGGGTGGCCGACTTGTGATCAACGCTATTCGAAAGGAAGAACGGGACAAGGAATCGTTGCTCTCCCTGCGCTATGCAGATCATCTCTGGCTTGAGAAGGAAATCAAAAGCGTCGCGAACGTGACGCGTAGAGACGTAAGCGAATTCCTCCTGCTCGCAGCGGAAATGAACATCAAACCCGAAGTTGAAGAGTTCGCTCTGGTCGATGCGAACCGGGCTCTGGTGGAGTTGAAAGCTGCGAAGATTCGGGGTGCAAAAGTGCTGAGAGTTTGACGCATGGTCAGTCAGCTACGGGAAAGCAACACGCAAGAGAAAACGCGGGTATCATCAATCCCAATGTGCTCCGCTCTGGATGATGTCGTTGATCGTGAGAAGATGATTGTCGTACCGCATGTACTTCTGCGTATTCTCCGGATCCATCAGTTATAGCCCGAGTTACCTAAAATCCTCCAAACACCTTCTGCCTCTTTTCGTTCTTCCCCGTCCAGGTCTCCACGTACTTTCACGACACCCCGCAAAAGCGACGGCGACCGGGCAATCAGCATTCAGCCGTGATTCTGAGAGGAGAAAAGCTTACTTTTTATAACCATCAAAGATTTCTCACTATTCTCACAATGCCTGCCATGCAACGCGTTCTTGTTGTCCTTCTGCTCCCGCTGGTGCTGTTCCTTTGCGCCTGTTCAGCACCCCCAGCTGCGATCAAGACCGCGCCGCCGCCGGCTCCCACGCTGGCGACGAGTGTCAAGATGGCGAGCATTGACCTCACCAACTATGGCAAGCGCATTGAGAAGAAAGACATCGAGCGGTTCGCCGCCGTGTTAAAGAAAGAACAGGTTGAGGTCCTTGCCGTCCAGGGAATCACCAGATATCCCAATGTGAAAACGCGGGTCGACTTTGTGAACGAGCTTGCAGCCCAGACAGACATGCGGCACGCATTCGGCGAGTCCATCGACATCATGGGCCGCCAGCAGGGAAATGCGGTGTTCAGCGTCTACCCGATACGTTCGAATCAGAAAAAAGACTATGATGTTCCTTCAGCGTTTAGTGAATACGCTCTGCATGTTGCGATCGATGCCGGTATCTGCGACGTGACGCTCGTCAGCACACGCCTGCCGGCGAGAGCGCCCGCTGAGGACCTTGCGGCCTGCATCAAAACGATCACCGAGCTGCGCGCAACTGCTGAAATGCCGTTCGTGGTTTCCGGTAACCTTCCAGCGCTGAAACAAACCCGGGGGACCGACATCTATTCGGATGTTCAGGCGACGCTCCCGGAAGGAAGCGGCAAAACGTTGACCTCGCAGCTCTGGTACGTTCAGCGGGAATTGTTCAAACTTCTGCAGGCGCGAACAGTGAAGACGGAGCTGGGCACGTTGACCGTCGCGGAATTTGGATTATATCAACAAGTCCGCACTCAGTAGAAAACAAAGGAATCTCACGCAAAGACGCGAAGGGGATGTCGATAACGCTTCGCGATCTTTGCGCCTTGGCGTGATACTCTCTTCCCTGCGAGGCACCAAATGTGGAATTTTTCTGAAACGATGATCGAAATCATACTCCGTACAGCCATCGTCTATTTCGTCATCCTTGTGGGCATCCGGCTGACGGGTAAGCGCGAGATTGGCCAGATGACCCCGTTTGACCTGGCACTGCTGCTCTTGATTTCTAATGCAGTGCAGAACGCGATGACCGGCCCTGATACGTCCGTGAGCGGCGGCATCGTTGCTGCAGGTACCCTGCTGCTTCTGAATGCCGCTGTGAATCAAATTGTCTGGCGCAACAAGAAGGTAAGGAAGCTGGTTGAGGGATCACCCACGCTGCTCATCCGTCATGGGAAGATTCTCAAGCAGAACCTCGAGGTCGAAAAACTGACGGTAGAATCGCTGACGCAGGCCCTGCGTGAGCATGGCGTGGCGTCGGTCTCCGATGTGAGCGTCGCAGTGCTTGAAATTGACGGATCGATCAGCGTGCTGAAAAATGACGAGGTTCCCCCGACCGACCGGCCGCATCGGCATTTTCGATTCATTGGACGAAAGAACAACTGAAACCGGTCGGACAGATGCGGAGGCAAAGGAAGCTGCAAGAACTCGGGGTCGTTGGGCGGTTCGGGAGTGGCCGTCGTTCATATGCAAAGCGTGAATCGTGGCAGGGGTTTCATCTAATCAATGTGAGGAGGGGCGTATGAAGACTATGGCGTTTACGCTGAGCGTCTCGATACCGGCGAAGCCGGCTGATGTTTTCGCGGCACTCACAGATTCAAAGCTGATCTCGACCTGGGGGGGCCAGAAAGGGAAGGTTTCGTCAAAGGTCGGCGGAACGATGGAGAT
>DATJQB010000340.1:0-3424 GCA_035506075.1 Bacteroidota bacterium
GCCCAGCGGATCGGTGCATCGGTTGAGCGCGCCGCAAACGCAGACACTGATGCCGGGAATGCGGCTCACGTGGAACAAATGGAGTGATGGAGATTCAGTGTCGCATGCATTGACGATTCCGGCGGTCAGCACGGTCTACACGGCCACCTTTGACACTTCGTACTACCTGACGACGAATGCCGGGAACGGCGGAGCTGTTCAGCCCGCCAACGCGTGGTACAAGAGCGGGACAGCCGTCCAGATCATGGCGCACCCGAACGTGGGATGGAAGTTAATGCAGTGGACGGGAGTGGGGAAGGGCTCGTATTCGGGCACCGACACAACGGCATCGGTGGTGATGGACAGCGTGATCACAGAGACGGCGGCGTTCGAACCAGCGACAGGAATTTCTGATTTGAAACTCGGGATACCGTCGACCTTTGTGCTGAACGGGAACTATCCTAATCCGTTCAACCCGACGACGACCATCCGCTTCGGTGTTCCGACGCGATCGACGGTGAAGATCGCGGTTTACAATATTCTGGGTGCCCTGGTCGCCCGGTTGGTGGAAGAGGAAGTGAGTGCGGGTTACCACGAAGTTCGCTTTGATGCGACGAACCTTGCGAGCGGGATGTACTTGTACAGGATGCAAGCAGGCGCCTTCGTCGAAACGCGTAAGTTGATTCTCGTGCGATAGCACATCACGATGTCGTTCACCTAGAATTGGAGTCGTTCAGGAGAATTCCATGAGTCTGCATAGCGGTCTCATAACTGTCGTCGTAGTTTTCTCAATCTCCCTACCTGCTTACGGTCAAAAACTGAGTCGGAAGGTCGCCGGGCTGAGTGGTGAAGCAGACATTCCAATATGCACTCAACCCGGAGACCAACTCTATCCTGCTGCAGTGAGCGACGGACATGGTGGGTTCATAGTTGCATGGGAAGACGTCCGCGACAGCCTGCCAGCGATCTATGCCCAGCACATTACTGCGGACGGAATTCCCCTGTGGTCTCCCGGAGGTGTTCGAGTTTCATTCGATACTACGAGCGAAGGCGCGCCAACGATACTTTCTGACGGGTCAGGTGGGGCGATTATTGGATGGCCCAATGCCGTCCTTTTCTTGGGCCAATATTGGTTTCGATATAATAAATACTATTCCGCACAGCACATTGATGGCCTTGGAAATCTCATGTGGGATCGGAGAGGGAGAGTGCTCGGCTCACATAACATTACGGCCCTGAGTTATTCAGACGTGACGGGAATCGCCTCGGACGGAAAGGGAGGGATTTTTGTGCTTTCCAAGGGGTATGGTTTCGCGCAACGGAATAGCTATTACTACCTGGGTGTTCAAAGGTTCGCAAGTTCCGGGGCGCGCATCGGCGGAGTCTGGCTCGCGACTGTCGGGATGACATATCCGCTGAGTACAGGGCTCATAAAATCCGATGGACAAGGAGGGGTTGTCTGCAGCTGGACATACGCCGATCATGCCGCGGGGCCATCTGGGTGCAATTTCAATAAGCTCATGATCGCTCGCATCGATTCGTCGTGCAATATCTTGTGGTCGATGAATCCACTCTCCGATCCCGGTCAGCAAGCCGTATTTGATAACAACGTATTCCCTGACGGGCACGGCGGTGCCTTTTTGAGTTGGTCCGCAGCTGTCCCAAACGGTGCCTTCATTGGTGCCGATCAGAACGTTTATGCACAATGGGTAGATAGTTCCGGAAGTCGCCGATGGGGTCAGAACGCAACACTGGTCTCTGGAGCCCCGAATGTGCAAAGCAATTCTGTGATATCGGGATGTTCAGACTATGGCGCTTTCGTTTCTTGGCAGGATTTTCGCAGCGGTCCAACGGCTGATGTCTATGCAGCAAGAATCACGAACGATGGGAACATGCCATGGGGCAGCAACGGGAGGCTCGTCAATTCAGCGGCACCAGTGCTCCAGTCATCCTCACTAGGTTCTGACGGTTCGGACTCATCGTATGTCTGGATTCCGTTCGCTCCAAGCATGAATACGTACGCGACGAATGGACAGCTCGCGATCTCACTTTGGTTCAAACCTCCATCTGACCCGATTCAGCCTTACGGAATCTTATTTCGGAAGTCAACCGGGAACTGCCAGGATGATTTTGACTGGCGGTTTGATTCGACGGCCGATGGTCATATCTCACTTGAGTTGGTGAACTACCGATCATGTGGCGGCGTCCAGGTCGACACGTTCCCCGCAACGTCATTAATCCCCAACGCGTGGAATCATATCGAAGTAGATTGGGAGGTAACGTTCGGTCATGTGTGGATGTTCATCAACGGGCATGGGCTCGGCATACAAAATGGCTTTTATCCCACCACAGCGAACGAAATTGGCGCGAAGCTTATGGTCGCGACTCAGGGAGAGGTTAGGGACATTCACTTCTCGAATAGAGTTCGGCATGATGAATCTTTCGTCCCTTTGCGTGAGTATCCAGACCAATTCACCATCGGACTTTGGAGATGCGATGAGGGATCTGGCACTCTGATTCATGATGAAGGTCCCAACCGCATTGATGGTTTGATGGAGGGCAGCGGTTTCGGTTGGATCATGGATGCGCCTACGTTCAATCCTGACTATGTCAATTCTCAAACAATTCGAGGAATTCAACCAGGTACGGACAACGGCGTCTATGTGGTGTGGCACGATGATCATGTGCGCGTGACGCAATTGGACAGCTTGGGCGATCTTCAATGTGATCCATCCGGAATTGCGATAGGATCTCAATCGATTTCTCAAGATCAAGTCGCCTTGGCCGCGAATCCTGGGACTGTTCCATTTCTCGTGTGGCAAGACAAAAGGAACATGACGGATGATGACATCTTCGGTCAGTGGGTTGGAAAAGCGTCGAATGGGGCGGATTCATTTCTCAGAGTAAACTTGGAAAACATCACGGGTTACGGATCCGTAGGACAGAATGCCCGTGTGTCAGTTTACAACAAGTATCAGATGGACGCTGATACCCGCACATCAGACTCCAGCGGTACGGCCACCATCGGGCCGATTCCTTCGGACACGAATTACTCCGTTCGTGTCAATTCCTTTCCTGCTGATTCATCGAAGATCTACGGCAGCGAGTACTGGGGCTCGCTCGGCGGGATTGCGGTAGCCGGAGCAGAGACGACCGCCGTAACGTTCATCCGGAACGCGCCCTACACCTCGAACATCTTCATCCACAATGCCAAGACCGATCAGCCCGTTACCGGGAGCGCGCCGTTCGGAACGCTTCTGAAAATCTCCATCGAGGTGACAAATCCCAGTGTTCGAGGCAGTGTCGCGCAAACGGTGCAATGCCTTCTCACCCTCGACAGGAACAAGCAGTCCGGCTACGACTTCCAGGCCGTCTCTCCAGCGCGGACGATGGCAATCGGGACGAAAGACACGTTCGACTTCATCGTCATGCCGCCGGATTCGGG
>DATJQB010000341.1:0-3199 GCA_035506075.1 Bacteroidota bacterium
TGACACGGATCGTGTGGTCTACGCGCACAAGATCGTCAAAGAGCGAATCGTTGTATTCCTTGTCCACATCTGCAATTGCGTAGCCAATGAGTTCGTTCGTGCGAAGGTACTGGGATACGACATTCACGTTGTTCTTCGCAAAAATTCCGTTGATCTGAGAGAGCACGCCGGGCACATTCTTGTGTACGTGGAGCAGCCGGTGCGTGTGTGGATCGTCCGGCTTTGGAAGATTGATGCGTGGGAAGTTCACGCTTGTGAATGTGCTCCCGCTTTGAGCGTAGTCCAGTAGCTTGTTTGACACGAATTCCGCAATGTTCTCCTGAGCCTCCTCCGTGCTCCCTCCTATATGAGGAGTCAGCAGGACATTCGGGAGTCCCTGAAGCTGAGACTTGAAAGGTTCCTTCGGATCCTTCGGCTCTTCGGGGAAGACATCAATCGCCGCGCCGGCCACTTTGCCGCTCTTCAGGTTGCGCGTCAGGGCCTCGATGTTGACCACATGACCGCGGCTCAAATTAAGCAGGACAACCCCGTCCGTCATCTGCCGGAATTGTTCTTCGTCGATCAGGTTCTTGTTGGCGGGATTCCCGTCGACATGGACGGTGATGACATCTGCAACCTTGAGCAGCCCGCTGAGTGTCTGCATTCTCGTCGCATTGCCGATATTGAGCCGATCGACGATATCATAATAGTAGACATCCATTCCCATCCCTTCGGCGAGCGTCGAGACCTGGGAACCGATGTTGCCAAACCCGATAATCCCTAGCTTCTTACCACGTACCTCACGCGCGTTGTCTGCGGACTTGTCCCACACGCCCTGATGTGCCCGGACCACTTTGTCATACAATCGGCGCACCAGGAAGACGATTTCGGCGATCACCAATTCTGCAACACTCCGGGTATTGCTGTACGGGGCGTTGAACACCGCCACACCGCGCAACGAAGCAGCCTCCAGGTCGATCTGATTCGTGCCGATGCAATATGCACCGATCGCCTGCAGGTCCCTCGCTTCCTCGAGCACTCGTTTGGTGATGTGAGTTCTTGACCGGATACCCAACAAAGCGACCCCTTTGAGGGCGGACACAAGCTCTCCCTCTTCCAGCGAAGACTTTATGGAGGTGACTTCCAGTCCTTTCTTATTGAGTTGATCAGCCGCGGTTGGATGTATGTTTTCGAGGAGGAGGGTCTTCATTGGGCCTTTGTTCCAAGTGTGTGCGTTGCTGGATCAAAAAAAATGGCTCTCGACGAGAGCCATTCATTCTCTTGGGAAACGTGCATTCTTCTCCGCTGGTGATCAGACCAGCCTGACACAAGTCTTGGAGGCGCCGGGCGGATTCGAACCGCCGCATAAAGGTTTTGCAGACCTCTCCCTTACCACTTGGGTACGGCGCCGTGTTAGTTGCAGATTGCCGATGGAGATTGGTTATACACTCTGTGGCATCGACAACCGGGGTCCCCTCTCGGCACAAAAAAAGACCCCGTTGCCTGGTGGGAGTTGGTGGCAACGGGGCAAGTTCATAGAGGAAGTGAGTCCGACAATCAGAGTGCTTGACAACTGATTACCGGATGTCCCTTCCCCTCATCGGGGAGTGGGACAGAGCGGGAAACGGGATTCGAACCCGCGACATCAACCTTGGCAAGGTTGCGCTCTACCAACTGAGCTATTCCCGCAATGGGTGACTGAAATATATCAAAAAACTTCCGTCGAGGCAAGAAATTTATTCTGTCACCCTGCGGAGCCCTCTCTAACGGGGCTTCAAAAATATAGATTCCCCCTGACTAAAAGTCAAGCGCGAACTTTTCTATGGAGAAAATTTTTGTGCGAGCATGATTTGTACCACACCACCCTTCATGCTTTCATGTCGCTGTAGGAACCCGCAATCAGCATATCATTTGAAATTCCAAACTCAGCCATCAAATAGCTCATCATTTTCTTTGCTTGACGCTTTCCTACGTTCACGATCACTTCAAACTCCACGAAAACTCCAAGTCCGCCGACTGTGTCGATGTGAATCCGAGCGTTCTTCAGCAAATAAAGCACTCTCCGTTTTCGCACAACCGTCGTTACGCCGAACAATTCGCCCAGAAGCTGCTTCAAAGCCTGAGGGTCCCGGACGGGGATGACCTTATAGTTCGAATACCGTGTGCTGCGTTTGTTCGGCCTGTGATAATAAATGAGCTCGAAACGTTTCCCGTTGATTTCACGAAGCTTCAGACGACCGGATTTTACATCGAAATACGTATCAGTCTGCCTCAAGATCCCTTGTGATTCAGCTCCTAATCCGCGAGCGATCCTCCGGGCCTTCAAAGCAGAGGGATATGGGCACTTTATTTCGAGGTTCTGGGGCATAGCATTCGGTATACGGCAGGTGGGTTGAACAATGGATCATTCTGAAACGGACGATCCCAGAATCGAACGGTGGATTGTCGGCTACTTGCGGAATCTAGCGATTGATTTCGAGAATCTTGTACTTCAGCTCTCCGGCCGGAACCCGGATCGAGACAATATCTCCCTGCACCTTCCCCATCAATCCCTTGCCAAAAGGGGAAGTCACAGAGATCTTGTTCTTATCGAAATCAGCTTCCTCAGGAGAAACCAGCCGATACTCAATCATTTCCCCCGATTTCATGTCCTGAAGTTTAACCAGTGAAAGGATATAGACCTTGTCATTCGGAAGTTGGGAGCTATCCAGCACCCGCGCATGCATCAGGGTTTCTTCGAGCCTCGCGATACGAATTTCGAGATGCTCCTGCGCTTCTTTCGCTGCGTCATACTCCGCGTTCTCACTCAAGTCACCATGGGCCCGCGCCTCTGCAATCTTCTGGGCGATGTCCTTGCGACCAACGATCTTCAACTCCCGCAGCTCAGCCTCGAGCTCGACCAATCGTTCGCGCGTCAGATAGACTGTTCCGTTTGACTTTTCGTTCATGACTCCTCCACCAGAGTGCCTGTACGCGAACTGCTCCTGCAATTCGAACAGACAAAAAGAAAAGCCATCATCTCCGCATGTGAGATGGTGGCTCGCTTACTTCGTGGGTAAGCTATCGGAAATTATAGAAAGACGCAACAACAAAGTTGCTTGCGCCAGTTTCAAGAGGCCGGGGATGTGCAAATAAACCAAGGGTCGCGACCTGGGCAACCGGACCCGGGCCTCGTCAGATCCCTTGCACACAAGCACCCTGCGACACCGACCGATGCCTG
>DATJQB010000342.1:0-8803 GCA_035506075.1 Bacteroidota bacterium
GCTCTGGCCGATGTGAAAAATCTTCCCAACCTTCCTGTGCCGCTTCACATCAGGAACGCCCCCACACAGCTTATGAAAGATCTGGAATACGGGAAGGACTATAAGTACAGCCATCAATTCGACGGCCATTTCGTCGAGCAGCAGTACCTGCCGGATAATCTGAAAGACAAGATCTATTACAAACCGACAGAGATAGGCTTCGAGAAACATATCCGCGAGAGACTCAACGCCCTCTGGAAGAAAAAACCACGGTGACGTCCGGGAAAATACCCTTGCAGGAACTAACTTCGCAGGCTTCGTCGTTGCTTAAGGAACTGCGCGAAACCGGCGATGCGCAGCAAGGCGATACGGCCGACAATATCCTCGTGTTTCTCTACCGGCTCCGCGATCAGTACCGGCCTGCGAGATCAAAAGCTGGCAGTATTGCCTCTCCATCGATCGGATTCTTCAGCGACATCATCTATCAGCTCGAATCCAGACCGGACGCAGCATTGCAGTCGGATGAATGGAGATCCCGCCTCGAAGACCTGTTGCGCGACATCGCTGAGGAGACGTTGGTGTTCGCCGGCACCTCACCGACCGCATCGCAGTTGGATCGACGCACGGTGAATAGTATGAGCCTTGACGCAGCGAAGGGAACAATGCAGATTACGATCGATCAAATCCGGAATTTCTTCAATGGATTTCAGCGAACCGAACTCGGCCGGGCCGATCTGAAACGCGCCGCTGTGCTTGTACTGTTCTACCCGGGCAAGGAGGGACTGCACGTCCTTCTCACGAAGCGGACGGAGGATGTCGAGCACCACAAGGGACAAATCTCGTTTCCCGGCGGCGTCTGCGACGACGTTGACAAGCACATCGTGGAGACGGCACTGAGAGAGTGTGAGGAAGAAGTCGGCTTGAGCCGATCGGCGGTCGATGTCCTCGGAATATTCAATGAGTACGAAACCCCTTCAGGCTTTGCCATCACGCCCGTGATTGCCTGGGTGCCGGAACTGCCGAGGTTGAATCCCAGCGCTGCCGAGGTGGCTCAGATCCTTGAGGTGCCTGTAGCGTTGTTTCTTGACAAGCGGAACGAGCGGGTGGAACGCCGGCGGAGGATGGGGAGGGAATTGGATGTATATTTTTATCGGTTTGGAGAACATGAAATCTGGGGGGCAACCGCGGCAATCCTTCGGGCGTTTCTTCATTGCCTGACCGAATGAAGGTTCAAACGGCGAAAATTCCTTTGTGAATTTTGTGAATCTTCGCTATATTTCATTATAGGAACTAACGAAAGCTGTTATACTTAGGAGAAGAGATGGCACAACACAAATCAGCTGAGAAACGATCCCGCCAGAGCGTGAAACGGCATGTCCGCAACAAGGCTGCGCTGTCGCGCGTAAAGACGTTGGTGAGAAATGTCCGGACGGCGAAAGAGAAGGAAAAAGGGGCTGCCGCTTTGAAGCTGGCTGTCAAGGCGCTCGATCAGCTCGCATCAAAGGGAGTCATCCACAAGAACAAGGCTTCAAATCAGAAGTCAAGCCTTACAAAATTCGTGGCGAAACTGAAGTAACGCGATTCAAAGGCTGTGAGCCGCATGAGAGAATGCGGACGTGCAAGAAAAAACCCCGACCATTGGCCGGGGTTTTGTGTTTCTGCCAGAGTTGCGTTCCGCTGAAACAATTCAACGGTCACTCCCATTCTACCCGACTACTTCAAAAGCCAATCACTTCTTCTTCATCTCCTCAATTTCCGCGATGCGCTGTTCGAACTTTTCCTTTTCAGCCGGCTTGTTGGCTGCGAGCGCCCGGTACGCCTTGATGGCGTCATCAAACCACCCCTGCTTCACATAAATCTCCGCCAGGGTCGGCGTAACGAATCCCGAACCGCCGCCTGCCTCTGCTTCGGCAGATGACCTCGACGCCTTCTCGGAAAAATTGATCACGGGAGGAGTGATGCGCGGCGTTGACTTGAGCTTTTCGGCAATCTCACCGATGTTGTTATCCGGTGAAGCCGGCGGCTCACCGACGGAAGTCTGACCAAGATACTCTTCGAGCGACAACGTGTCCTCGGTTCCAAACTGTTCCATCCGAACACGTGCAGCAAAGTCGTCGTACGGTTCCCCCTCGACAGCTGTCGGGGAAGCTTCAGTGCCGAAGACTGCAAATGGGTTTTCCTCCTCGGCCGCAGTGGGGGTTTCGGGCGCAGCTCCACTGGCGGTTTCGGCTGGTTGCTGCAGCTGGCTGAACGCCTCAAACCACTCTGACGATTGATCTTCACTGGAAGGAGGAGCAGGTTCGCCTGCTGGAGCAGGGGCGGCCTCCGTTTCGAGAGATGGCAATTCGAGCGCGGGGGGTTCCTGGGCCGGTGCCTCGGGCTCAGGTGCAATTGCTGGCGCATGGACTTCTTCAACCTCGGGCCCGCCGAACGCGTTCAGGTCTGCGGCCGGCGCAACGGGTTGTTCCGGAGGAGCACCGAAATCGAAGTTCGCATATTCCTGTTGCGGCTCTGGCTCAGCGAACAAACCAAGCTTGTCTGCTGCGCTGGGCTCCTCGGGTTGAGGAGGAGCTGGCTGCCCACCAAATCCAAAGGCATCCTGCTCGGGTTGCTGCAGACTCTCCTCGGCCGGCTGTTGCGGTTCTTCTGCCGCTGGTTCCGGCGGCAGTTCTTCAGCCTGGAGGGCGGGAGGTTCCTCGAACGGAGCCGGTGAAGCGGCGATGATTTCTTCGATTGGAGCAACCGGTTCTTCGACGACCAGTGCCTGATCATCCGGCGCCGGGGCTTCGGGTTGCTCGACCGCTTCGGGCTGATGTTCAGCGACAGCTTCTTCCTGCACGTGTTCAGCAACAGGTTCCTCGAAACGCGCCGGTTCTGCGTGTTCCTCTTCAACCGTGATTGTCTGTGCTTCCTGCAATCCTTCGGGCTCAGCGGTTGCAAGTAAAGCACTGACGGACTGGTTCGTCGGCATCAACTCGTGCACAACCTCATATGCGTGACGCGCTTCGGCCTTCATCCCCAGTTGCATGAGGGCATCAGCCTTGACAAGGTGTGCGGTCGCGTAGAAAGGAAAATGGGCAAGCCCGTCGTCGCAGAGACGCAGGGCGTCGTTCGCCCGCCCTGCCTGAAGATAGCAGTCGGCAAGACGTGCGAACAGCGGAGACGATGGATTTTTGGCGAGTCGCTGCTCGAGCGACGCTATTCGATCCTGAGCGGGGTCGGTCATCAGACTGACGGTTGTTGGTGTCGGAGCTTGCGCGCCTCGATCGCATGCTTGATCGAGAGCACGGAGACGAATGAGAATCCAAGAAAATACAACAACTGGAACGGGACAGCGGCAATTTCCAGATAGTATAATGAGGAAATTACGCCGAAGAAACAATACAGTGCAAGGGCGATTTCGACGAACACCACCCAGTTCAGCTTGAGCGGTACGTACTTTTTCTCAAGCCACGAATCTTTCTTTCCCTCAATCTTGTACTTTGGCGTTCGGACAAATTCGCTGCGTTTCTTGATCAGCCCTTCAAAAACAGCCCGGGAATTGTTGACGGCGAATCCCATGCTTCCCGCCATAAACAGGGGGAACAGAAGCAGCCTTCTGCGCCAATCGGCGTAGACAGCTTTTTGGGAGAACATGTAGAAGAGGAATGAGCCGATGAACGCAAGGACAAAGACAGACATCATCGCGAAATACAGATCGTGTCCCCCGGCCTTCTTAATGAACATCAGGGGAACGTTCAGGATCCCTGCGAGAAGGATGAAGGGGAATGCCAGATTGTTCGTGAGGTGAAAAGTGCTGTGAATCTTGATGCGGAGCGGAATCTTGGATTTCCAGACTTCCGGCAGGATCTTTCGGGCCGTTTCAATGGCGCCTTTTGTCCAGCGGAACTGCTGCGACTTGAGCGCGTTGACTTCTGCCGGCAGCTCCGCCGGAGAAGTGACGTCGTTGAGATACTTGAACTTCCACCCCTTGAGCTGTGCGCGGTAACTGAGATCAAGATCCTCCGTGAGTGTGTCGGAATGCCAGTTCCCTGCATCGAAAATGGCCGCTTTTCTCCAGATGCCCCCCGTTCCGTTGAAGTTGATGAAGAATCCCACCTTGTTGCGCACGCCCTGCTCCATGACGAAATGGGCATCGAGCGCCATCGCCTGCGTACGTGTCAGGAGCGAATACTCGCTGTTCAGGTGCTCCCAGCGTGTCTGCACGAGCGCAAGCTTTTCATCCTGGTAAAAGTACGGGAGTGTGTTGAGGAGGAATGTGGAGTTTGGAACGAAATCAGCGTCGAAGATTGCGACAAATTCCCCGCGCGCTGTCTCGAGTCCATTCTTGAGAGCGCCGGCTTTAAACCCGCCTCTGTTCGTCCGGTGAACATGCTTGATGTCATATCCCAATCCCTGGAAGCGTTCGACAGTCTTCGCGACAATCTCCACGGTCTCGTCGGTCGAATCGTCCAACACCTGAATCTCGAGTTTGTCCTTCGGGTATTCGATGCTGCAAACGGACTCGATGAGCCTGTCGACGACATAATATTCGTTGAACACGGGGAGCTGCACCGTCACGACGGGAATATGGTTCAGCGGCGGAAGAGCGGCTTCCTTCCCGCGGGTTTTGAGATAGTGGTACACCATCACAAACCCGTGTGCTCCGAATGTGAAAAGAATGAGAAGGGAGAAGAAATAAAGATACAGGACCAGGTCCGTGAAGAACGGACTGTGGAGAATCTCCTGTCTGAAGAACATCGATGCAAGTATCATAACACGCTCACCATCCTGCGACTGTTTCGTTAAGAATATCCTCTGTGATTTTTCGAAGCGCCTCCGTCACGCCACCATTCCGCTGTGTCAATCCTCCCCCTGACTGGTAGTCGCCCCATTGACTGAAATCTTTTTCCCACATCTTCTTCTTGAGCTTGAGATCTCGAAATGTGATGTGGGCCGTAATCGTCACTCTTCGTTTGGACACCTGATCGCCCCCCTCGACCACGACGGGAACGTCTTTCACTGACGTGATGACTCCTTCGAGCATCGAATCGGCGTTCGACCGGTCCGATGGCTGAAGCGTGGCGTCATTCACAAAACGCTGCAACAACTGCTGGGAGAATTGATCGCGCAACGTCGCTTCTCCGAACCCGCTTTGATCTTCCACAATTGGAATCGCGATGGTCTTCAGATGCGGCGGAACGGACGCTCCCGTAAATGAATAGGGACATCCGGCACATCCGGACAGACTCGCGGCAACGACGAGCCACACGATCACCCGCGGCACACGCATACGCACGGTGCCCTGCTTACTCCTGAAGTCCAAACTCTTTGATCTTCCGATAAAGGGTACGTTCGCTGATGTTCAGCTCTTTGGCCGCAAGCCGGCGGTTTCCCTTGTGCCGATCAAGCGAATTCACAATCATCTTGCGCTCCATCTCGTCGAGCGACAGCACTCCGTTACCCCCCGCATGCGCGGGCTTGGCTGATTCAACGTCGCCATTCGTAGGGGCTCCGTGCATGATCACGTCGCGGAGCTCCAGGATGGAGCCTTTGAGGTCCACGAGAGCGCGATAAATGAGCTCGCGTTCAGCCTGCTCGACAGTCTTGTTTGCGACAACCGGCAGGTTCCTGTCCGCAACCGGCCCCTGGTACTCTTTGAGATATTTCCGCACGACTTCTCCCGACAATCGCCTGCCGTTCTCAAGGATCAGCATGCTCTCGATGGCGTTCTTCAGCTCGCGAATGTTGCCCGGCCAGCGATAGTTCATAATCATCTCTGTCGCGTCGTCGGTGAATCCTTCGAACCGGATCCCGTTCCTGTCGAGCGTCTCTTTCACGAAGTGCTCGATGAGCAGCGGAATGTCTTCGCGCCGGCTCCTGAGAGGGGGAATGACGATGTTCACCGAGCGGAGCCTGAAATACAGGTCCGGACGAAACCGCTTCTGCTGGACTTCATACTGCAGTTCTTTGTTCGTCGCTGCGATCACCCGCACATCCGACGTGCGTGCCAGTGAGGAGCCCACACGCATGTACTCCCCGTTTTCGAGCACGCGGAGGAGCTTCACTTGTGTCGCCAGCGGCGTCTCACCGATCTCGTCAAGAAAGATCGTCCCGCCGTCGGCAATTTCAAAATACCCCTTGCGCGCATCCACCGCGCTCGTGAACGAGCCCTTCTCGTGACCGAACAACTCGCTCTCGATCAGTCCCTCCGGAATCGCGCCGCAATTCACGCTGACGAGCTGGTTCTTCGCCCGCTTGCTCGCAGTGTGCAGGGCCCGGGCTATCACTTCCTTGCCGACTCCGCTCTCGCCGGTAATGAGCACCGTGATGTCTGTCGGCGCAACCTGCTGCACGACATCGACAATCTCCTGCATCTCCAGGGACTGCCCGATGATGCCATGCTGCTGCTGAAAGGCTGCTCGATCCATGAATCCTCTTCCTCACCGTACTGCCGACAAGCGAATCCCGGTTCAACGGGGAACTACAATCGTTTCGAGGTGGTATTTCTTCTTGATTTCCCCGCTGAAGCGCTTTGCTTCATCCTGCGTCGGAAATTCGCCGACCCAGACTTTGTGAAATTTCTTTCCGCCGTTCACGATGGTGAATATGTGCGAGGAATATCCGTCGTGTTCGAATCGCGACTTGAGCTCTTCCGCGTTTCCAAGCTCACGGAATGTGCCCGCCTGCACCGTGAACAGGGCCGTCGGCTTCTTGCCCTTGTTTGGCTGGGCAACTTTGACGGGAGTCTCCGTGGGCGGCATGACTTTCGGTTCTTCCGCAACCTTCTGATCGGTGGCGTACGTCGAGAACGGGTAGTCGCGCTTCAACTGCTCGAGCTTCTGGTCGGCCGTTTTATAAAGACCGACGGAATAATAGTACTGATACAACTTATAGAGCGCGTCGTCGGCCCATTCGCTTTTCGGGAAATTGTCGACAATGCTTTGGTAAATCTTTGCGGCCTCGGCTCCGTCGGTTGTGAGAACCCCCTGTAAATACAGCACTCCCGGATGATTCTGGAAGTTCGTCATGAGCGTCGGAAGCTCCGCACGCACGACGTCGGCCTCTCCTTTTTCAATAAGCTCCAGGCGCTTCAGGATGTCAGGCTCCCCGGTCCCGCGCGTCTGCGCGAACACGGGAAGAGCAACCACAAGCACCCCGGCAATCATTGATACAATCAGGACCAACGTTCTCATCGCACCCTCATCTCTTACGCGTTAGCAGCCAGCCTTGAATCGTCAGTTCCGAACTGCGACCCCTCAAGGATCGATCCAAACAGGGTCGCTGAGTTTGCACGGTCGATCTTCACGTTGAGGTACTGCCCGGTCTCTGCCCGTCCTCTTGGGAAAACGACCATCTTGTTTGCGTCCGTGCGCCCGCAAAAATCGTCCGGCGATTTTGTGCTCTCTCCCTCGACGAGGATCTCCTCCACCTGGCCGATCATCAGCTGGTTCTTCTGAAACGAGATCTCGCGCTGCACATCGATGATCTGGTTGAGCCGCTCCAGCTTGATTTCTTCGGAGATGTCGTCTCCCATATGCCACGCCTTGGTGTTCTCGCGCGGCGAATACTTGAATGTGAACGCACCGTCGTAGCCGATCTCGCGCAGCACATCCATCGTTCGGCGATGATCGTCGTCTGTTTCGGTCGGGAATCCGGCAATGATATCGGTGGAGAGACTGACGCCTTCGATAACCTCCCGGATTTTTCTGACGACAGAACGGTAATGGTCAATCGTATACGAACGGTTCATCAGCTCCAGAATCCTGTCCGATCCCGACTGGACGGGAAGATGGATGTACTTGCAGATGTTCTCGTGCTCAGCAATTGTCCGGATGAGCTTGTCCGACATGTCCTCGGGATGCGACGTCGTGAACCGGATCCGCATCGTGGAATCAACGCGTGCTGCAGCAGACATGAGATCAGCAAAGTCGGATGTCCCGTCGTTGTACGAGTTGACGTTCTGGCCAAGGAGCGTGATTTCTTTGAAGCCCCGGGCCGAGAGATGTTCAATTTCCTTTACGATGCTCTCGAGCGATCTGCTTCGCTCCCTGCCGCGGGTAAAAGGAACGACGCAGAAGGTGCAGAATTTGTCGCAGCCGCGCATGACAGAAATCCAGGCGCTGATGCCGTCTGTGCGCAAGGGCAGGATGTCGTCGTAATTCTCGACCCGCGACAAACGAACCGCGATTCCACGCTGTCCCGTCAGAGCTCCCTCAATGAGTTCGGGGAGCCTCCTGTATTCGTCCGGGCCGACCACAAGATCGACATGGCTCTCGGATTCCATCAAATCCTTGCGAAGCCGCTCCGCCATGCAGCCGAGGACACCGACGAGCATGCCCGGGTTTTCCTTCTTATATCGTTTGAAGTCTCCCAGACGGCCAAAGACCCGCTGTTCGGCATTCTCCCGGACAGCGCAGGTGTTCACAAACACGACATCCGCAGTCCGCAGATTCGTCGTCTGTGTGAACCCTGAATTGGCGAGGATGCTGAGAACGACCTCAGTGTCCGCCAGATTCATCTGGCAGCCGTAGGTTTCTATGTAAATTTGCTTTGAATTCAAATGGCCGGGCTTCCGTTGGGCTCAAAAGTTAGTGAAAGAATGACAGATAATCAATCCGCGCCGGGGCTATTAAATTGTTTTAATATCAATAATATCAATATCTAGAAGGATGTTTTCTCGTTTTCGGAATTGACAAATCGTCAGACCTTCGGGCGAGAACAATCCGTTGATTGACCGGCGAAGGTATGGTATATTCAGGTCGAATCGAACGTGGTCGGGGACTGAAAGAGTGGCGCTCTGAATCAGGCGTTCGACCTGAAGCCCTTCGGATGTCCCGCTTCA
>DATJQB010000343.1:0-10919 GCA_035506075.1 Bacteroidota bacterium
GTCCAGACTGAGGGCGTCGAATCGAAGATGCGCATTTTTGAAGACTCTTCGGTTGGCGTTTGTGCGCGCTTCCTCGGCCGATTCGCGGTAAAATTTTGCCCTGAGGCTGTCAAGGACCGTTCGCGCAGCCTCTTCTCCCGCCGTCACGAGCGAATCGAGGTTCGTGAAATCATCCGAAAGGTGAGAACCGAGATCGGGCCGAATGACGACACTTGCCCTCGCAAGCTGCTGTTGGTTCGCGGCCTGCATTGTGATGCCGAGGATCTGATCCGCAATTTCCCACGCGGCATTCAGTCGCCCGGCCGGGCGGAGCGGGCTCGTGACATCGACGGCCACGATGATGTCAGCGCCCCACGCCTGTGCAACGTCGACAGGGATGTTCGACACCAGTCCGCCATCGAGGAGTCGTGCTGAATCGCGCGGGACAGGGCTGAACAGCAGCGGCACAGAAACGCTTGCTCGCATGGCTTCAGTGAGATCGCCCCGATCCAGGACCACAGCCTTGCCCGACACGAGGTCGGTCGTTACCGCACGGAACGGAATCCGAAGATCGTCGAATTTTGGGGAGGGATGGTAGATCCCCTGGAGCACAAGGAGGTTCAGATAGTTCGTGAGCCTCTGTCCCGTCGAAAGCGATTGAGGAAGGATCGGTTCCAACCCCTGGAACCGGACTGTCAGAAGGCTCCTGTCTTCTGCGATTTTCTGATCGAGAAAAAGATCGGACCGCCTCGCATCGTCGTTGAAGCTGAGCACATCGGCCCAGTTCGTTGTATCAACCATCTGCTCGAGCTGGTTGATCGAATAACCGGAAGCATACAATCCGCCGAGAATGCTGCCGATGCTCGTCCCCACGATGAGATCGATAGGTACATCCGCCTGCTCGAAGACCTTCAGGACGCCGATGCTTGCAACACCACGTGCTCCGCCGCCGCTGAGAACGAGTGCCACCTTCGGTCGTCTCACGGATTTGTACGGAAGAAAATTCGGGATGTGCGGAGGAGTTTTGTTGAACTCAGGTTCGATACTGCGCGATGCTCCGGGGGATTGCCCCCGGAGAGGCCCGGTGCATGCCATCACCATGAACAGCGTGAAGAGGACAAGCGGCTTCCACGGGGTATGAAACCATCTGATAACCATCATAGTAAAGTGAAAGTACCGAAATCCGGCAGGAATTGCAACGAAGGTATCCACGGTCGGCTCAATCCATGATCATTGAGCGTTGCTTGATTTTCGGCCTTCTTCAACTTATGTTAGATGAAACGCATCTCGAATCGTCCAGAAGAGATTACTCCGGCATCGCCGGCACGATTCAACGAATCGACACAGAGCCCGGTCTTGCTCCTCCATGACATTTCTTAATCCCCTCGCTCTCTTTGGGCTGCTCGCAGCGGCGATTCCGATTCTCCTCCATCTTCTCAACCTCCGCAAGCTTCGCACGATAGAGTTCAGCACGCTTTCCTTTCTCAAGGAACTTCAAAAAAGCAGCATCCGGCGGCTCAAACTCCGTCAGATCCTCCTCCTGATTCTCCGGACGCTCCTCGTGCTCCTCATCGTCATCGCATTTTCCCGACCGACGCTGCGGGGTTCTTTGATCGGCAACATCGGAGTGCACGCAAAGACGACAGCAGTGTTTATCGTCGACGATTCCTACTCGATGACCGTCAGCGATGACCGGGGGGAGCTGCTCAAGCAAGCGAAGCAATCGGCGCACGCAGCGCTGCAGCTGTTCAGGGATGGGGACGAGGTTTTCCTTCTTCCCCTTTCAGCACTTACCTCAGCGCACAGTACGAACGAAACCGCCGTGAGGGACTTCGCTCTCCTCCGCAGCCAGATCGACGGCATCAAGGCATCAGCGCTCCGTGGTTCGCTTGAAGATGCTCTCCGGATTTCCGCAAGGCTTCTCGCAACATCGGGGAACTTCAACAAGGAAGTCTACATTTTCTCCGATTTCCAGCAGGGAGTTCTGCGGAACGACGCGCAGGCTTCGTCAGGCAACGAGCATCTGTTCACACCTGATGTGAGATTCTTCTTCGTCCGGCTCGGCAGGCGGGACGTGCAGAATTTCGGCTTCGAGTCGGTCTCCATTCCGACCTCCATCTTCGAGCGTGAGAAACCGTTCACCGTTCAGGCGCGGATAGGCAACTACACGTCACGGGACGTCCAGGACCACGTGGTCAGCGTGTTCCTGAACGGAGCGAGGGTTGCAGAGCGGAGCGTCGACCTGAAGAAGAACTCCGTTCTCCCGATCGAATTTTCTGTTGTGGCCAATGCGACCGGATTCATCCAGGGATTCGTCGAGACTGAAGATGACGACCTCCAGTACGACAACAGGCGGTATTTCACTCTCGATATCCCTGAGCGCTTGCGCGCACTCATCGTCGGAGACGCGAACGATCTTCGGTTTCCCCGGCTGGCGCTCTCGACGCGGGCATCATCATCAGAGTCGGCGCTCGTCGTCGATGAAGTCACTCCCGACCGGCTGAGCACCGTTGAGATCAGGCGTGCGGATGTCATCCTGCTCTGCACATCGGCCGGATTTACAGCGCCTCAATTGTCAGAGCTCGCAGCGTTTGTAAGAAACGGGGGCGGGCTGGTGCTCTTCCCGGCGTCACACGTCGATCCGGCTGCATTCAATACCTCCATTGGATCAGCTCTCTCGTTGCCGGCGCTGGCAGCGGTGGACCGGCCGCAGGCCTCTGCGGGGAGCGAGTCGTACATCGAGTTCGGCAAAGTGGAATTGAAGCATCCGCTGTTTGAAGGAATGTTCGAATCGCAGAACAGCCAGTCCGGCAATTCCCGCTCGCCGGGCACGGCAAACGCGCGCGTACCTGTCGAATCGCCGCGGGTCAGGACCTCCGCGCGGTTCACGCCGAACTCCCGGTCGACATCCATTATCACGCTCACCAACGATGCACCGTTCCTCGTTGAGCAGCAGATGGGCTCCGGGACAATCTTCCTCTTCGCCGTTCCACCGACCACCGAATGGTCCGACCTTCCACTGAAGGGAATTTTTGTCCCCCTTCTTCACCGTTCCGTTCTCTATCTCGCGCGGCAACGCTCTCGGGCGGAGGAATCCCTGCCGGGCGCCGAGGTGACGATCCGGAGTCGTTCTGCAGGGAGCGGGACGTGGACAATCCGGAATCCCGGGGCGATCGATATCACCGCATCCCCGGCGTCACAGGGCTTTCAGCAGATCCTTCGCTTCAATTCAACCGAACTGCCGGGCATCTACACGGTTTCCTCAAAGGATGGGGTGATCGAACAATTTGCGGTGAACATTGACCCACGTGAATCACAGACGCAGAAGGCCACAGACGCTGAGATCAACGGACTACTCGGCCATCTTGGCATTGCGAAAACTGCCGTGAACGAGTCAAACGAGGCAGCCGACGTGCAGCGCATTGTACAAGCTTCCCGATACGGCGTTGAATTGTGGAAATACTTCCTTATCCTTGCTCTTGTCGTGGCGCTTGTCGAGATGTTTGTTGCACGATCCTTCAAATCAGAAATGGTACCGGTACCGCATGATTGAACTTGAACAGGATGGGAGAGAACGCTGCATTCTCGTGGGCGTTTCAACGAGGGCAATCGGCCGGGAAGAAACCGAGGAGTACCTCGACGAGCTGGCGCTCCTTGCCGACACTGCGGGCGCGGAGGTGGTGGCGCGGATGAGCCAGGACCGCGACAGGATCGATGCGGCCACGTTCATCGGCAAAGGCAAAGTCGAAGAGATTCACAAGATGGTGGTTGAGCAGAAAATCCGCGCGGTCATCTTTGACGATGATCTCAACGCCGTTCAGGTCCGCAACCTTGAAACGATCCTGGAGTGCAAGGTGCTCGACAGAAGCGGATTGATTCTCGACATATTCGCCTCGCGCGCAAAATCAAATGAAGCGAAAACCCAGGTGGAGCTTGCCCAGCTTCAGTACTTTCTCCCCCGGCTGACGCGGCAGTGGACGCACCTGTCGAAACAGTTCGGTGGCATCGGGACTAAGGGACCCGGCGAAACGCAGATCGAGACCGACCGCCGCATGATACGGTCGCGCATCAGCCATTTGAAAGAGAAGCTGGAGCGCATCGTCCAACAGCGGGAGACGCAGCGGAAAGGACGCCTTCACCACACCCGTGCCGCCCTCGTCGGTTACACCAACGCAGGAAAATCGACGTTGCTGAACCTCCTGTCCGGCTCCGACGTGTTTGTAGAAGACCGCCTGTTCGCGACCCTCGATCCGACCACCCGCATCGTCCCGTTGAGCGCGAGCATCCAGATGCTCATGACAGACACGGTCGGGTTCATCCGCAAGCTCCCTCACCATCTCGTCGCATCCTTCAAGAGCACGCTCGAAGAAATCACCGAAGCCGACCTGCTGCTGCACGTGGTGGATGTCTCGAGCCGGACGTTCGAAGAGCAGATCAAAGTGGTGAACGACACGCTGGGCGAGCTCGGAGCCGACGAACGACCGACGCTCATGGTCTTCAACAAGATCGATCAACTCAAGGACAGGACAATTCTTCAAACGCTGTCTGCAGAACATCCGAACCATGTGTTTATTTCGGCGGTGCGCGGGATCAACATCCTCGGCTTGAAGGATGAAGTGCTTCGACTCCTCGAGTCGGAATTCGTCGAGGAAGTCTTCCGCATTCCACAACATCAGCAAAAGCTCATCTCGCAGCTCCACACGGCAGGCGAAGTGCTCGATCGCAGTTACGAAGAAAACGATGTGATCATCCGGATGCGCATACGACGGCGCGACAGGGTTCGCGTCGAGAACCTCATTCAGCAGAAATGATGAGAGGCGGTACCTACGGAGTGAGCCGGGGATTGATCGGCCGGAACGTCAGGATCACTGGTGCGAGAGGCTTTGAGCCAAGCAGCATTCCCTTCATCTCAATCACTACCTTCTCCCCCGCAATCTTAAGCCACGGGTCGTCCGTGGTCTCCACGTCGCTTCCCTCCAGAGTCAGCGTGTACGTCCCCGAGGGCGGGATGACAACATACGGCATCGGCTGGAACCGGTCGTTGAATTCGTAGTGAATGTTGAGTGAGGAACCTTTGAGGAAAGCCTGCTTCAAACTCAGCGGCAACCGGCTCGAATTGCGGAATTCAAACTCCATGACAGTGTGAATCCTGTCACCGACCGAATAGCGGGCGGACACACCAATCTGGAACCTTCCCTCCGAATCCCTGAACACAAACCGCTCACAATTGCAGTCGTTGTTCGTTACGAGGTACGGGTACGACGAAGTGCACGACGAGAGCAGCAGTGCGGCCGTCAGGAGAATTGCAGCCGCCTTCATCGTCAATGCTCCGGGGATTTGATCACGGTTTTTCCCTTGAAGAGCCGCTTGAATTCTTCCGCGTCCTCAAGACCGCCGACGATGTCTCCCCAGTGCATGGGGATCACGGTGTCCGGTTTGAATGCGTTGGCAGCCTCGGCCGCTTCCTGAGCGGTCATGGTGTACGTTCCGCCGATCGGGAGCAATGCAAAGTCGGTCACGACCGCCTTCATCTCTGACGTGAAATCCGAATCGCCGCTGTGATAGATCTTCTGCTCCGTGGACAATGAAATAACATAGCCCACCCAGTTGTTCTGTTTTGGGTGAAACTGCTTGTTGATGTTGTACGCCGCGACGGCGCGAACTTTCAGCCCGGCGATGTTATGAATCTCGCCCGGCGTGACAGCGATGACGGTTCCCTGGAGCTGGTAGGCTACATCTTTGGGAGCAATGTACGCGGTTCCGGGTTTGCTGATCCGCGACAGGTCCTCGGCGGAGAAATGATCATAGTGCGCGTGCGTAATGAAGATTACGTCCGCCTTGGGTGTATGCGGAGGAAGTTTCCACGGATCGATGTAGATTTGCGTTGCGCCGTCCTCGATCCGGAACGTTGCGTGTCCCAACCAATGGATGTGCTGATGGTTCATGGCGCCTCCTTGTCATTCATCGAGCGGATTGCTTCAGCATCGGGGTTTCGGACGATTTCCAGACCACGCGGCGTTCGGCCGCAGCCTGCTAGCGCCGCCTCCAATCAGTAATCTTGTGTTTTCGGAACCGATATCTGTTGTGGAGGCAGGCTCTACTGCCTTTTTGAACAGGCCAAGGCGCCAATCACAAGGTTTCTTCTTTGCAGTGCACTAGCTGACGCCTTTTGCCAGGAGCTCCCTCGCCGATGCAAATCCAGGCTTGATCTTTTCATAGATGCACGCGATCCTGCGTTTGTACGGCAGGAATGCGCTTTTCATCGCGTTGATCGTCAGTTTCTCAAGATCGTCGATGTTCAGGTCAAACGCAGCCGCCGCCGTTTGGTATTCGTCGGTGAGCGTGATGTTGCTCATCAATCGATCGTCGGTATTGAGTGTTACGCGAAACTTGTAGCGATAGTAAATGCCGAAGGGATGTTCTTTGATGCTCGGGACGGCACCGGTGTGTACGTTGCTCGTCAGGCAGATCTCCAGGGGAACGCGCTTATCGAGGACGTATTGAGCAAGACGCCCCATGCTGAGAACCTCACCGTCCTTCACGCGCAGATCTTCGATCAGCCGGGTTGCGTGACCGATACGGTGCGCTCCGCACCATTGGATCGCCTGCCAGATGGATTCCTTGCCAAACGCTTCGCCGGCATGAATTGTAATATTGAAGTTTTCCCGCTGGATGTAATGAAATGCGTCGACGTGTTTCTTCGGAGGATAGCCGCCTTCCTCGCCCGCGAGATCGAAGCCCACGACGCCGCGGTCTCTGAAATCGACAGCCAGCTCGGCAACCTCCTGTGAGAAGTGCGGCTCCATGTTCCGCATCGCGCAGAGGATCAGACCGTAGTCGACACCGAAATCACGCTTTCCGCGCTCGAGTCCCTTGAGCACCGCCCGGACGATGTTTTCCTGGTACAGCCCCTTCTGTGTGTGGAAGATCGGAGCGAACCGTGTTTCGAGATACACCACCCCGTCGTTCTTCATGTCTTCAAGAGTTTCGTAGGCCACACGCTCAAGCGCTTCCTCGGTCTGCATGACGCCGCTTGTGTGTTCGAAGCCTTCCAGAAAGAGGGGAAGGCTTCCACGCGTCGCTCCCCGGAAAAACCACTCGGCCAGTTCGCCGGCGTCGGTCGTCGGAAGCTTATCGTAGTGCGAGTCCTTCGCAAGCTCGATGACAGTTTTCGGACGCAGACCTCCATCAAGATGGTCGTGCAGAAGAACCTTTGGTAACTTTCTGAGAAATTCTTTGCTGTAGTTCATAAGCCCCTCTCTGTTATCGAATCGTTAGTCCAAAGAACCGATTCTCTGCTCAACATAATTCAGAACTGCATTGTTCCGCACAAGATCGCCCGCCGATTGAATGTCTGTATGAAGGATTCTGTCGCGATCGAGATGATCGATGCGTGCGCGGACATATTGGTACGCGGCCTCCACGCCTTCACCTGCTCTGATTGTTCTTCGCCGATCCGCCTTGCGCGTGAAGTCGAGACCCTGGCATGCACACAGCATCTCGATGCCGAGCACTGCCTGGACATTTTGAAGGACCCGCCATGCTTTCTGCGCAGCAATCGACCCCATGCTATTGTGGTCCTCCTGGTTCGCCGACGTCGGGATGGAGTCGACGCTCGCAGGATGGCACAGCACTTTGTTTTCCGAGACCAGGGACGCCGCCGTGTATTGTGCGATCATGTAGCCCGAATTAAGTCCCCCCTGCTCCGTCAGGAATCTCGGGAGACCGCTCAGCGAGCCGTTGACGAGCCGCTCGATGCGGCGCTCGGAGATGTTCGCCAGCTCCGCAAGGGCGATCGCAAGAAAATCCATCGCAAGCGCGATCGGCTGGCCGTGAAAATTCCCGCCTTCAAGGTGCGCCTTCCCGGAAGGAAAAATCAGGGGATTGTCATTCGCCGAGTTGATCTCCGTCGACACAACATCCCAGACATATCTGATCGCATCCCGCGATGCACCGTGAACCTGGGGGATGCAGCGGATCGAGTACGCATCCTGCACACGCGGGTCGTTGAACCGGTGCGATCCGCGGATCTCGCTCTTTCTCATAAGGCGCTTCATGCTGCGCGCCACGGCAATCTGTCCCTTGAATGGACGGAGACGATGGATGCGCGGATCAAACGGCGTGTCGCTGCCGCGCAGCGCCTCGACACTCATGCCGGCAACAATGTCTGCAGTCTTGCGGAGCGCCATCGCCTGGTGCACCGCAAGTGCGGCAAACGATGTCATCATCTGCGTGCCGTTGATGAGGGCAAGTCCTTCCTTTGCCTCAAGGCGGATGGGACTCAGCCCGACCTGTGCGAGCGCTGTTCGCGCGGCGATCGGTTTGGCCGAAATGCGTTTGTTGGAATGTATCCAGACCCGCCCCTTTCCCATCATCGCGAGAACAAGATGGGCGAGTTGAACGAGGTCTCCGCTCGCGCCAACCGAGCCCTGGGACGGCACGACGGGTGTAATCCCGCGCTGCAGCATCTCGACGAGCATCTCCACAGTCTGCAGCTTCGCGCCGGAATGCCCCTTGGCAATCGCGTTGACCCGCAGGGCCATCATCGCACGGACAATCTCGGGGGGAAGCGGGTCGCCTGTCCCTGCCGCATGGCTCAGGATCAGGTTTTCCTGGAGCTGAGCGATGTCCTTCAAGTCTATGCGGACATTGCTGAACTCCCCAAACCCTGTCGTCACTCCATAGACCGTGCGATTTGAACCGACCCACTCGTCGATCAACCGCCGGGCCCTGACGATTCTCTTCCGCGCCTGAGGCGTCAGCTCTATTCGCACATGTTGACGCGCAATTTCGTTGAGTGCGGGAATCGTGAGCGAATTGCCGTCGAGCAGAACAGTTTTCATCGGGGGATTCAGAAGGTGAGCAATCTGTGCATTTCGGCGTTAATTTACGGCTGACTTCCCTGAGATTCAACCTGATCTCTGCGTGACGCCAATGATTGACTTTTCCGGCGAATCTCGTTATTATCTCGCGGGATTTCGTCGCGTTCTCAGCGAATTCGAAAGCTCCCCACTCTCCAGCCGCTATGACTTCCGTGCGAAGTCCGGGGCAACGACAGTCATCAGGGGCATCGGTCACTATCCACTTATCTGTGGTTCCTTCTGTATGGATGAGCAAAAAATCCGCGTCCTGATTGCCGATGATGAAGATTCCCTGAGATCCACGATTGCTGCCTGGCTGGGGGATGAGGGTTTCGCCGTCGAACAGGCATCCGATGGCCTCGCCGCCATCAAGCAGATTCAGACGAAAGATTTTGATATCGCTCTTCTTGATATCAAAATGCCGGGAGCAAACGGACTGGAGGTTCTTCGGTTCATACGAAAGAACTCCCCGGGCACCGACACGGTCATGATGACGGCGATGAGTGACGTCAACATGGCGGTCGAAGCGATGAAACTCGGCGCGAAGGAGTATCTGACGAAGCCGATCGATCTCGATCAGCTTGTGCCTCAGCTTCGGGCGTTGATGTTGAAGAGGGATGCCGAGGAACGAATTCGCCAGCTCCAGGCTGAACATACGGCCCGGCTCCTGTACGATCTTCACAATCCGATCTCCGGACTCCGGCAAAGCATCGGCTATCTCATGAAGGAGATGGCAGGTCCCCTGAGCGAACACCAACGAGAACTGCTTGGGTACATGACGACATCCATCGACCGTGTGATCGGGCTGCTGACGGACATGATGGACCTGACGAAACTGGAAGCCGGCAGAGTCCGGCTCAACAAGGGAATCAGCGATGTGGCTGATCTCGTCCAGGAAGTTGCACACGAATTTCACATCCCGCTCCAGTCAAGCAACATCACGATCGACATTCATCCCGAGTCAGACCTCCCGACGATTGAGTTTGACAGGCAGAAGATCCATCAGGTTCTGGAAAACCTGTTGAGCAACGCCGTTCGCACGACACCGGTCAAGGGAGTCGTTGTCATTCACATCCGCAAGGTTGCGATGGTCATGGAGGAGGGGCAGCAGCCGGCCGACTACGTGATGATTTCTGTCTTCAACAGCGGGCCGGGGATTGCGCCCGACGAACTCGCGGGAATGTTCGATCGCTACAGAAATGTGACTGCCGGGAAGGACGACCAAAAAACAAACCTCGGACTCATCATCTGCCAGCGGATTGTCGAAGCACACAGCGGCAGAATCTGGGCCGAATCCGAACCCAACAAAGGGGCCACGATTTCGTTCGTGCTTCCCGTTGGTGCATGAGATCAGGAAGTATGAGCGCTTCAAAAGTACCCACGACAATTCTGGCTGTTGATGACGAAGCCCCGCTCCTCCTTGCCCTGAAAGGGTTGTTGGAGCAGGAGGGTTTCGAGGTTCAGACCGCCCAGGATGGCGTCTCTGCCATCAACTGCATCCAGTCCTCACCGTTCGACGTGGTACTGCTCGACGTCAAGATGCCGCGCGTCGACGGCATCGAAGTCCTGAGGTTCATCAAGGAACACTATCTCGAAACGCAGGTCATCATGCTCACCGGTGTGAGCGATGTACGGACTGCTGTCGAGTGCATGCAGGTTGGAGCGTTTCACTACATCACGAAACCGTATTCCGTCGACGAGCTGCTGGCGATCATCAATCGCGCACTGGAGCGAAAGCACCTCGTTCTTCAGAACAAAGCGCTGAAGACCGAGCTCGGGCGCCATGCACTCTCGTCCATGATCATCAGCCAGAGCAAGTCATTTCTCGACGTATTGAATCTTGCCTCGCGCATCGCACCGACAGATTCGACTGTCCTCATCCAGGGAGCGAGCGGCACCGGCAAGGAGCTCATCGCCAATTTTCTCCATTCGAACAGCCCGCGGAAAAATGCTCCGTTGATGGCGTTGAACTGCTCCTCCATCCCGGAGACGCTTATCGAGAGCGAAATCTTCGGACACGAAAAGGGTGCGTTCACGGATGCGTCGTCTGCCAAGGAAGGCCTGGTGGAGATCGCGCAG
>DATJQB010000344.1:0-8894 GCA_035506075.1 Bacteroidota bacterium
TGTCACGCACATTTCAGAGTTCGCGAAGGCAGTCGAAGAAGCCGGAGCAGATGCAGTCTCGGTGATCAACACGCTCATCGGCATGGCAGTCGACATCCGCGCACGAAAGCCGAAGTTATCCACTGTCACAGGCGGACTTTCCGGACCTGCGATCAAACCCATTGCGCTTGCTAAAGTCTATGAAGTGGCACAGGTGGTGAAGATCCCAATCATCGGCATCGGTGGAATCACCAACGCGGATGATGCCGTCGAGTTCCTGCTCGTTGGCGCATCGGCAGTGCAGGTTGGTACGGCGAATTTCATCGATCCGTCGACCGGTGTCAGGATTGCCGGCGGCCTCAAAGCGTACGCTGAGTCCCAGGGATTGTCCGATGTCGGACAGATCGTCGGCGCGATGGAATCAAACGTCCAGTTTTCGGTTATTCAGTCCTGGCTCTGATCAAATCGTTTTCCCTTGCTCACCTATTCTCAATCCATCCAGCTGCTGTTCAGTCTCGAACGTCTCGGAATGAAGTTCGGGCTTGAGGGGATCAAACGTCTCCTCAAGGAACTGAAGAACCCTCACCGGGCATTTCCCTCCATTCACGTTGCCGGGACAAACGGCAAGGGCTCGACGTCGTCGATGCTTGCGTCGATTCTTTCGGCGGCGGGCTACAAGACAGCGCTCTATACTTCCCCACACCTCGTCGACTTTGAGGAGAGAATCCGGATCAACGGGAGAATGATCCCCAGGGGGGCAGTGGCGAGACTGACGACACAGCTCAAACGGTCGATCGGACGGAATAATCCGACATTTTTCGAGGCGACAACTGCGATCGCGTTTGCCTGGTTTGCAGAGCAAGAGGTCGATATTGCCGTCGTTGAAACCGGACTTGGAGGTAGGCTCGACTCCACAAATGTTCTGAACCCTTTGTGCTCCCTCATCACGAACATTGGCCTGGAGCACACGGAAATTCTTGGGAACACGGTCGCAAAGATCGCGTTCGAAAAGGGGGGGATCATCAAGCCGAAGACACCGTGCATCACGGGCGTCGATGATCCAAAGGCGCTTGCTGTCATCAGGAAGATCTGCCGTGAACAAAGAGCGCAGTTGTTTTCGGCGTCACCCTTCAAAGCCAGGGTCCGATCTGCCGGTTTGGGCGGGACCGTGGTGGACTTCTCAATCGACAAAACCGCCTATCCGAAGCTGCAACTCTCGCTCGCCGGACATCACCAACTTTCCAACCTCGCCATTGCATTGAAGGCGGTCCATGTCCTGCGGAACGCGACCTCGTTCGAGATCAGCCACGAAGCCGTTTATGCCGGACTTTCGTCCATACAGGAACGGTCCGGCCTCCTTGGACGGTTGTCGGTTGTCCATGAGAATCCATTGATTGTCGTCGATGTAGCACATAATCCGGACGCGACATGGAACCTCCTGAATGTCTGGAAGCGTTTGAAGTGTAGGAAGCCGGTACTTGTTTTTGGGGTCGTCAAGGATAAGGATTACATGACGATGGCCCGGACGTTGGCGCGGCTCGCAGAGCGTGTGATCGTGGTTGCCGCAAGAACTCCGAGATCCCGACCCGCCAGCGACATCGCTGCAGTGTTTGAACGTTTGAATTGTGAAACGCACGCAGCACTCAGTGTTGAGGCTGGGGTGAACCTGGCAATGAATCTGGCCGGGGCCGGGGGAACGGTGCTTGTGACAGGATCGCATTTTGTTGTTGGAGAGGCGTTGGAGGCGCTGCGCCGAAAAAGGCCTTGACAATCAGGGGGCGTTGGGGTATATTAACGGTGAAGTTCATGAGGTCTCTTCCGTTCGTACCGTTTTTGACCCAACCAATTCACTTCTAATCCGTCTAATCGTTACTCCCAACCTTTGATACTTCAGGATTTGTCATCCTCGGCACGATCAGAGGATTTCGTTTCTACATTGTTCCCACTCTACTCTTTTCACGAATAGGATTGTTTTCTTATGCCAATGGACATCACCGAACTCAAGTCCAAAAAGATCGCTGAGCTAAATCAGATTGCGAAAGAACTCAACATTTCCGGTTACAGCGATCTTCGGAAGCAAGAACTGATATTCAAGATCCTTGAGGCACAGACGACCAAAGACGGCCTGAGCTTCAGCAAGGGTGTTCTTGAGGTTCTTCCGGACGGGTACGGCTTCCTCCGATCAGTCAACTACAACTACCTGCCGTCGCCGGACGATATTTATGTGTCCCCCTCGCAGATCAAGAAATTTGGTCTTCGGACAGGAGACAGCGTGAGCGGCCAGGTTCGCCCCCCGAAGGAGGGAGAGCGGTTCTTCGCATTGCTGCGCGTTGAGGCGGTCAACGACGATCACCCGGATGTTATCCGGGAGCGGACGTTATTTGACAACCTGACCCCGCTGTACCCGACCAATCGGCTCAAACTGGAGACCGTGCCGGGTGAATACTCGATGCGCATCATGGATTTGCTCGCACCGATCGGCAAGGGGCAGCGCGGCATGATCGTTTCTCCGCCAAAGGCTGGAAAGACAATCCTTCTGCAGAAGATCGCCAACAGCATCATCCGGAACCATCCCGAAGTCAAACTCATCGTCCTGCTAATCGACGAGCGGCCCGAGGAAGTGACCGATATGGAACGAACGGTGAGTGCTGAAGTCGTCAGCTCGACGTTCGACGAACCGCCCGAGCGGCACGTTCAGGTCTCCGACATGGTGCTTGAGAAGGCGAAGCGTCTTGTTGAGGCGAAGAAAGATGTTGTCATTCTGCTCGATAGTATTACACGCTTGGCGCGTGCGCACAACACAGTGATCCCCCATAGCGGCAAGATCCTCTCCGGCGGTGTGGACGCGAATGCGCTCCATCGTCCGAAACGGTTCTTCGGTGCAGCCCGAAACATCGAAGAAGGGGGAAGCCTGACGATCATCGCAACCGCGCTCGTCGAAACTGGCAGCCGCATGGACGAGGTGATTTTCGAAGAGTTCAAGGGAACGGGCAACAACGAAATCGTGCTCGATCGCAAGCTGAGCGATCGACGTGTGTTCCCTGCCATCGATGTGAACCGGTCCGGAACCCGAAAGGAAGAACTTCTGCAGGATGCCGAAGAGCTCAACCGGGTTTGGATCATCCGCAAATTGCTGAGTGACCTCACGCCTGTCGAGGCGATGGAGTTCCTGCTGGAGAAAATGCGTGGCACGAAATCGAACAAGGAATTCCTCAAATCGATGAACAGTTGACAAGAGCAGCAGAGCTGTCTGTGAAGTCGTTGGGTGCGGGTCCTTCCTGATTGTTCCATCATTCCGAAAGAACGTGATATGGCAAGCGATGCCGTCATCGTGAGTGCCTGCAGGACTCCTATTGGCTCGTTCATGGGATCGCTGTCTCCTGTCAGTGCTCCGAAGTTGGGGGCGCTCGTCGTCGAGGAGGCGGTACGGCGTGCGGGAGTCGCCAAGAGTGAGATCCAGGAAGTGATCATGGGCAATGTTCTGCCTGCCGGCCTCGGGCAGGCGCCTGCGCGGCAAGCTGCGCTCTTTGCAGGACTTCCTGATTCGGTCGAATGCCTGACGATCAACAAGATGTGCGGGTCGGGGCTCAAAGCAGTGATGCTGGGGGCGCAGGCCATTCAGCTTGGAGATTCGAACGCGATTGTCGCGGGAGGCATGGAAAGCATGTCGAATGCCCCCTACCTGCTTCAGAAGGCGCGTGACGGGTATCGCATGGGTGACGGGAAAATCATCGACTCGATGATACGGGATGGACTGTGGGATGTCTACAACGACTTCCACATGGGTAACGCGGCCGAGATCTGTGCGAAGGAATGCGCGATTCCGCGCGAGTCCCAGGATGAGTACGCAATCCTGAGCTATAAACGAGCTCAGAGCGCGTGTTCTGAAGGTCGGTTCGCTGAAGAGATCCTGCCTGTGACGATCAAGGGCAAGCAGGGGGACACAATCCTCGCGCAGGACGAGGAACCGTTCAAAACGAATTTCGAGAAGGTACCGAAGCTCAAGCCTGCCTTTCAGCCTGACGGAACCGTGACGGCGGCGAATGCATCGAAGGTAAACGATGGAGCGGCGGCATTGACAATCATGTCGTCTTCGAAAGCATCTGCTCTCGGCATACAGCCGATCGCCCGCATCGTGGGGTTCGTCTCGTCGGCGAAGAAGCCGGAATGGTTCACAACCGCTCCGGCTGACGCTATCGCAAAGGTCCTGTCGAAATGCAGGATGAAGCCTGACGATATCGACTTGTACGAAATAAATGAAGCTTTCGCCGTTGTGTCTCTGGCGGTGCAGAAGCTCGTCGGCATTCAGACCGATCGACTCAATGTCAACGGCGGCGCAGTCGCGCTCGGCCATCCGATTGGCGCAAGCGGTGCACGTATTCTTGTCACGCTCCTCCACGCTCTTCGTCAGCGAAAGAAGAGTCTCGGGCTGGCTGCTATCTGCATCGGCGGTGGAGAGGCGAGTGCAATGGTTATTGAAGTTCTGTCATAGCATCGATGTCCATTCTTCAGTCGGGGAAATCGCTTATGCAGGAGAATCAGATCAAGAATATTACCGTGGTAGGTGCCGGCACGATGGGAAACGGGATTGCGCATACGTTTGCCCAGTTCGGCTACTCGGTGACGCTGCACGACGTCAAGCAAGACTCTATCGACCGCGGTCTGGAAGCAATCAGGTCGAATCTTGATCGCCAGGTGAAAAAGGGAACGATCACCGGCGCGCAGAAGGAAGAGACGTTGGCGAAGATCAGGACCAGCGTGAGCCTCGAGGATTCCTGCCGGGAAGCACAGATCATCATCGAAGCCGCGACAGAAAACGAGGCGGTCAAACAGCGGCTCTTCAAGGATTTCGATAAACTTGCTCTGCCATCGTCGATTCTTGCCACGAACACTTCTTCGATATCGATCACCGGGCTCGCTTCGCAGACTTCGAGGGCTGACAAGGTCATCGGCATGCATTTCATGAACCCGGTGCCCGTCATGAAGCTTGTCGAAGTCATACGCGGCCTTTCGACATCAGACGAAACATGTGCAGCCGTCATGAAGCTTGCAGAGTCGCTTGGAAAAGTGGCTGTGGAAGTCAACGACTACCCGGGCTTTGTGGCCAACCGGATCCTGATGCCGATGCTGAACGAAGCGATGTATTGCGTGATGGAAGGAGTCGCATCTCCGGAAGCGGTTGACACGGTCATGAAACTTGGAATGAACCACCCGATGGGGCCGCTCGTCCTCGCAGACTTCATTGGACTGGATGTGTGCCTTTCAATCATGGAAGTGTTGTACGAAGGGCTCGGTGATCCAAAGTATCGCCCCTGTCCGTTGTTAAAGAAAATGGTAGCAGCGGGCCATCTCGGAAAAAAATCGGGGCAGGGGTTCTATCCATATCCAAGAAGTTGACGGGGAATCATGGACTTCCAGCTGAGCGAAATGCATCAAATGATCCGGGAGACAGCCCGGAAGTTTGCACAGGATGAGCTCGCGCCGACAGTGCTCGAACGTGACGAGAAGGAACTGTTCCCGTACGATGCGGTCAGGAAAATGGGAGAACTCGGATTCATGGGGATGATGGTCCCGGAGCAGTACGGCGGTGCCGGTCTTGACACGGTTGCGTACGTCCTGGCGCTCGAAGAGATCGGAAAGGTTGATGCGTCGGCATGCGTCATCATGTCCGTCAACAATTCGCTCGTTTGCTGGGGGCTCGACAACTACGGATCGGAAGAACAGAAGCAGAAGTTTCTCGTTGATCTGGCATCGGGGAAAAAACTCGGCGCATTCGCCCTGTCAGAACCTGAGGCCGGAAGCGACGCGACAAATCAGCGAACGACGGCGACACGGGACGGTGAGAGCTACATCCTGAACGGCACCAAAAATTTCATAACAAACGGCTCGAATGCCGATGTGGTGCTTGTCATTGCCTCGACAGACCGCTCGAAAGGATCGCGGGGGACGAGCGCGTTCATCGTCGAACGCGGCATACCGGGGTTCTCGGTGGCGAAGAAAGAAAAAAAAATGGGCATCCGCAGTTCGGACACCGTCTCGCTGGCGTTCGAGGATTGCCGCATCCCTGTTCAGAACAGGATTGGAGATGAGGGGTTCGGCATCAAGTTTGCCTTAAGGACACTCGACGGCGGGAGGATAGGCATTGCAACCCAGGCACTCGCAATTGCCGAGGCTTCGCTCGAAGCGTCCATCAAGTACAGTAAAGAGCGAAAGGCGTTCGACAAGCCGATCGCGGATCTGCAGGCAATTCAATTCAAACTGGCGGAGATGGCGACGAGCATCGAAGCGTCGCGCCATCTCGTACTCCACGCTGCAATGCTCAAGGACCGGAAGGAGCCGTATGCCAGTGAGGCGGCAATGGCCAAGCTCTTCGCGTCGAGGACTGCTGTTGAGTGCGCCCTCGAGGCTGTGCAGATCCACGGAGGGTACGGTTACATGAGAGAGTACCATGTCGAGCGGTACCTGCGCGATGCGAAGATCACGGAGATCTATGAAGGGACGTCCGAAATTCAGAAGATCGTGATCTCGCGGGCGCTGCTCCAGTGACATGCGATCAAATTTGTACGCTGTGACAAGAAAGGCGACCACCGTGTCGCCTTTTTTCGTATGCTATCTCCTTGAGCTGTCTCTCTATGAGATCACCGGTCGCTCTCTAGTAACCATGAACTGTCAGTGGTTTTTGCGCTCCTTGTTTTTCCTCGCAAGTTTTGGTACTATGCTCATGTTTCCGTTTATGCAATCTTCACAACCGCCGATTTCTTAACGGTTGAGAGGAGTCTCGGAAGAAGTGGGGAGGGGGGCGCCGTACGACACGGGGTCACCCGATCTCATAATTTCAAAAATATCGGAGCGATCAAATGAACCGGACGTTAGCGATTGTTCTTGGTGTCCTTGCCGTCATCATCCTCCTCATCGTGGGTGTTGTCGGGTACGGTATTTCCGTCAACAACCGCATTGTCTCTGCAGAGGAAGGAGTCAAGTCGGGATGGAGCCAGGTGGAAAATCAATATCAGAGAAGATACGACCTCATTCCCAACCTTGTCGAGACTGTCAAAGGCTTCGCGAAGCAGGAAAAAGAGGTTCTCGAGAATGTTACGAATGCGCGGTCACGCGTTGGCCAGATGTCTGTGACGCCTGAACTGCTGAATAATCCCGCCGCGTTTGCAAAATTCCAACAGGCGCAGGATGGCTTGGGATCTGCGCTCTCCAGGCTTCTCGTCGTGACCGAGAACTATCCGAACCTCAAGTCGAATGAGAATTTCATGGCGCTTCAGAAGGAGCTTGAGGGAACCGAGAACCGGATAGCGGTGGAGCGTCGCAGGTTCAACGAGACTGTTCAGGAATACAATACAATGATACGGAGATTCCCGGCGTCGTTCATCGCCTCCATGGGCGGGTTCAAGGAAAAGGCCTATTTCTCGGCTGCACAAGGGGCGGATCAGGCTCCTAAAGTTCAATTCTGAGGAGACCTATGAAAAGAATCCTCTCGTCTGTCTTCCTGCTCGCAGTGCTGCTGTGTCCGTTGACGATGGTTGCACAGCCGGCCGTTCCTCAACTGCAGCAGCGAGTCACGGATTTCACCAACACGCTCAATTTTAACCAGTGGCGTGCGCTCGAATCCCGCCTCAAGCAGTTTGAGGATTCGACGTCGACACAGGTTGCCATCGTGATGGTGAATTCCCTCGAAGGAGATGCGATCGAAGATTTCTCAATGCGCATCTTCGAGAAAAACAAGCTTGGGCAGAAGGGGAAAGACAACGGCGTTCTTGTGCTCGTGGCGAAGGCGGACCACAAGGCAAGGATCGAGGTCGGCTATGGTCTCGAGGGGGCGCTGACGGATGCTCTGACGACTCAAATTCGGGAGCGGGAAATGAATCCGCGCTTCCGGTCGGGCGATTTCTACGGCGGGCTCGATGCGACTATCACTGCGATCATTGCCGCCACTGCCGGTGAGTACAAGGTTGATGCCCGCGGGAAGAGAGCTCCCCTCACATCTGTGATTCTTGCTCTGTTCTTTTTCGGTTTCATGGGTGCGTTCGTTCTCCCGATGTTCTCGTCTCGTCGAAAATACGTGATAGGTTCTCGCGGTTCCGTGTATCGTTCCGGCTGGGGTTGGCCCTACATTGGTGGTGGTGGCGGATTCGGTGGTGGTGGCGGTGGGTTTGGAGGATTTGGAGGTGGCGGCGGTTTCAGCGGTGGCGGAGGAATGGCGGGGGGTGGAGGATCTTCAGGGAGCTGGTAGGCTGCAGGAAGGGAGTGGAGAACGCTTATGCTTGTCATGATGGTGCCGGGTGTTTCGCGGGAGGATATCGATCGGGTAAAGCAGAAGATCGTTGCGCTGGGGTACGCCCCTCATGAAATACCAGGGGCCCAGCGGGTTGCGATTGGCATCACGGGGAACAAAGGCGGTCTGGATCCCGACTTGTTCCGGAGCATGCCGGGTGTTCATGACGCTGTTCCCGTTTCGAAGCCGTATAAGCTTGTTAGCAGGGAAGTAAAGCCTGACAATACAATTGTCCGCGTTGGCAGCGAATCGATCGGCGGTCCTGAACTCACGATGATCGCCGGCCCATGCTCGGTGGAAAGCAGGGAACAGATACTCGAGATCGCTGACATCCTCAGCCAGATGGGGGTGAAGTTTCTCAGGGGAGGTGCATTTAAGCCGCGATCGTCTCCTTATTCATTCCAGGGACTCAAGAACCAGGGGCTAGAACTTCTCCGGGAGGCGGCGGAGAAGACCGGCATGTATGTTGTCACCGAGGTGAAGGACACGGCAACGATTCCGATCGTATCGCAGTATGCAGATGTGCTGCAAATCGGTGCCAGGAACATGTACAACTTTTCCCTCCTCGAGCAGATCGGAGAATCGGGCCGTCCTGTGATCCTGAAGCGGGGGCTCTCCGCAACGATCGAGG
>DATJQB010000345.1:0-11484 GCA_035506075.1 Bacteroidota bacterium
CCTCAGCCTGTCTGACCTTGATCTCCCTCGTTCGCTTCCTCGGAAGGATCTTGACATCGTCATCGAGGCCGGCCTTCCGCTTGGGGATGTGGGGAAGACGGGACTTGAAGTCCTCTTCCTTCTTGGGCTGGTCGAGACCCTGCTGTGCTTCGAGCATGCGCCGCTCGGTTTCAAACTGGCTTTCGCCGAGAATGTCCTGGATTTCCCTCGGCCGCGGCAGGTCATTGAGGTCATTCAGGCCGAAATGCTTCAAGAATTCCTTCGAGGTCCCATATAATAGTGGACGCCCGACTGTGGCCGCCCGGCCCACGATCGTGGCCAGGTCCTTTTCAAGGAGCGTGCTCAGAACGTAGTCGCAATTCACGCCGCGGATTGCTTCAAGCTCGGGCTTGGTGATCGGCTGCTTGTAGGCAATGATCGCCAGCGTTTCGACAGATGACTGCGAGAGTTTTCTGCGGGTTTGTTCCTTGTAGAGTTTTCCAAGCCACTCGGCATACGCCTGCTGTGTGGCGAACTGGTAGCCGCCTGCGATTTGCACGATGCGATAGGGCTTGTCGGACGCCGTGCATTCAGCATTCAACTCTTCCACGATCCGGGCGATTTCTTCGTACGAAATCTTGCGCGGCTCCGTCCCTTCAGTTCCCTGGTCTTCGTAAAGCACCTGGATCTGGCGGGCGGAAAGCGGTTCCCGCGCGCCGAAAATGAGCGCTTCGATAAGACTCTTGACCGAGGTCGGAACCTGCAACTGCGCAGTCTGCTGGGTAGTCGTGCTCGTTTCAGCCATCGGTTATGCCACGTTCCTCATGATTGATACTTCACCAAACGGTTCGGCCTGGCGGACGATGACCCTTCGTGAGCGGATGAGCTCAAGCAGTGCCATGAACGTCACGACGACGCGAATGCGTTCCGCCATGTCTTTCACCAACTCATAGAATGTCGCTTCTGATCGCCGCGAAAAGAAATCGTTCACATACTCGATCTGTTCTTCAAGCGTCACGTTCAGCAGCACAACTTCGTGCACGAATTTCTTCGGCATCCTGTCGATGGCAAATCTGAAAGAAGAGATCAGATCGAACAGAGAGACGTCCTTCAGTGATTCGTCTTCTTCCTCCTGCGTCGTCACGCGCGGATCGGCTTCGAAGTACCCGCGAGAGTACACCTTTCTTTGCGCTTCCTCCTGCGCCACCATACCCGTCGCAACTTCTTTGAAACGTTTGTACTCGACAAGGCGCTTCACGAGGTTCGCACGCGGATCCAGCTCTTCTTCCTGTCCCGGTTCCGGTGGGAGCAACATCCGCACTTTGATCTGCATGAGGTCGGCAGCCATGACAAGAAACTCGCCGGCGATCTCCAGATCGAGAGATTCCATGTAATGGACGTAGTCGAGGAACTCTCTCGTGATCGTCGCGATGGGGATATCATAAATATCCAGCTCGTCGCGCCTGATGAAAAACAGCAGGAGGTCGAGCGGACCTTCAAATTCCTGGAGCTTAATCGTATATGATTGGTCAGCCATTGTCCGTTGCCGGCCTATCCCATGTGCATCGCATCGTGAACTTCCGACATCGTCTCCCGGGCGATCTCCTTCGCCTTCGACTCGCCGTCGTGGAGGATCTTCTTCACTTCATCGAGGTGGCTTTCGTAGTACGCCCGCCGCTCACGATGAGGCGCAAGCGCCGCAGCGATTGTTGCCGCACAGCGCATCTTACAGTCAACGCATCCCAGACTCCCGCTCTCGCATCCCGATCGTATCTGCCCGACCTCGGCAGCGTTGAACTTGTTGTGATACGCGAACACAAGACAAATATCGGGGTGCCCCGGATCTCCCTTGCGGACCTTCTGTGGATCCGTCACGGCACCTCTCATCTTCTTCGTAATGACTTCCGGTTGATCCGAGAGCAGCACAGTATTGCCGATCGATTTGCTCATCCTCCTGCCATCGAGGCCCGGAAGCCGCGCAAACTTTGTCAGCTTTCCTTCAGGTTCAGGGAACACAGGCTTCGAAGAGGCGTACTGCGTGTTAAATCGCCGTGCAATTTCCCTCGTGATCTCGATATGCGGCAGCTGGTCCTCTCCCACCGGAACAACGTTCCCCTTGTAGAGAAGTATATCTGCTGCCTGGAGAACCGGGTAACCGAGATGCCCGTAGGCAATCGTCTCCATCTCGAGGTCGCGCACCTGCTCTTTCAGCGTTGGATTGCGCTCCAGTCTCGAGGTTGTGATCAACATCGAAAAAATCAGATGAAGCTCTGCGTGTTCCTTGACCTGCGACTGGCGAAACATCGGGCTCACAGCTGGATCGAGTCCGGCAGACAGCCAGTCAACAAGCATGTCAATCGAATTCTCGTAAATATCCGATGAATCGGGATTCGTCGTGAGGGCGTGATAATCCGCAATCAGATGATAATTTTGATATTCACCTTGCAGCGAGACCCAGTTTTCAAGCGCACCGACAAGATGTCCGAGATGTAATTTCCCCGTCGGACGCATGCCGCTGAGGATGACTTTCTTCGTTTGGCTCAACTCTCGCTACAGACTCCTTTCAACTGTGATTCCGCGTCGCTTCCATAGAAGCACTGCGGCGCTCAGTTCATAAACAAGTACGGTTTCCACCGGTCGTCGACACTTCCCACAACATCACGGATGAACATAACGTGATTGGGACGAATCGGCTTTCTCCGGAGCGGCATCATGGCCTCTCCAGGCAATCGATCTCCCTTCTTATTGTTGCACCGCACGCACGCTGCAACGAGATTTTCCCACGAATCCTCTCCCCCTTTCGCCCTTGGTATCACGTGATCGACCGTCAACGGCGCATCGGCCCGGCCGCAATACTGGCACCTGTGCCCATCGCGGCGTAGAATGTTCTTTCTCGAAAGCACGATCTTCTTGTATGGGATACGAACGTAGATAGAGAGGCGAACGATGCTTGGAAAGGGCATCGTCATCGAAACGGAATGAAGGGACCAACCATCTGATGCTTCAATCAGTTCAGCTTTCCCCAGAAGCAGAAGGATGGCAGCCTTTTTTACGTTGCAGACGCTTAACGGCTCGTAGTTGTGATTCAAAACGAGCACCTTGCGGTTCAATTTTCCGTTAGCACGTAGAACGGTTTCTGCTGCGCTGAAGTCTAAAGCACCTCCTCACGTCGATATATAGAGACCTTTGGTGAACGATTTCTTGAAGAATAGTGGATTATTCCTTGAGAAATATAGCATAATCGAGAATGAGAGTCAAGGATCGAAGAGACATTGAACCGTTTTGAACCCAATGATTTCCGGTCGTTTTGTATGAAGTTCTGTATCTCTGCGCTACCTGACTCAGGACGGCTTCTTGTATCGTGTGCGGATCTCCCTCACAGAATCGCCTCCGTATTTTTCCAGGAACGCGTTTGCAAGGACGGGGGCCACCACGGCTTCCCCAATCACCGAGCACGCGGGCACAGCGCAGACATCCGACCGTTCATATCTGGCATCCAGCGTCTTCATGCGCTTCAAATCCACAGATCGAAGCGGATTCGCCAGCGTGGAGATTGGTTTCATCGCTGCGTGCAGCACGATCATCTCCCCGTTGGTAATCCCCCCTTCCAATCCGCCGGCCTTGTTCGACGTCCGGACGACCCGGCCGGAATGAAGACCAAAACCATCGTGCACATTCGAGCCAAACTCAGCAGCGTTCGCGAAACCCTGACCAATCTCAACCCCTTTAACAGCGTGAATCGACATCAGCGCCTGGGTCAGGAGACCGTCGAGTTTTCGGTCGAAATGGACGTAGCTGCCGAGACCTACGGGGGCTCCTGTCACGATGACCTCGAAAATCCCTCCCAGCGTATCCCCCAGTTTTTTCGTGCGCTTGATGAGGGCGATCGCTTTCTTTGAGACTTCCGGGTCAAGAATACGCACTTCCGATTTATCGGCTTCCTCCGTGGTCTTGTACGCGCCGCAGGAAGCGACTGTGAGTTTTCGGATAAGCCGGTCGATTTTGGAGCGATCAGTGACCTTAGCGCTTCCAATCGAGAGCACATGGCTCCCGATGAAGATGCCAAAGTCTTCGAGCAGCTTTCGGGCGAATGTCGAGCAAGCTACGCGCATGGCGGTTTCACGGGCACTTCCCCGTTCGATAACGTTACGGATGTCATCGAATCCATATTTCTTCATACCGGCGAAATCGACATGTCCCGGGCGCGGCACGGAGATTTTCTCCACAGATTTCCCATCCCCTTCTATAGCCATTTTCTGAGTCCAGTTCGCCCAATCCCTGTTTTGAATCACGAGAGCGATCGGCGATCCGAGGGTTTTGCCGAACCGAACGCCGGAAATAATTTCGACGCGGTCGGTCTCAATGCGCATCCGGCCGCCCCGTCCATAGCCCTGCTGTCGACGCCACAGCTGATGATTGATGTATTCAGTGGAGATGGACAGCCCGGCAGGTATTCCTTCGACGATGCCGACGAGCGCCTGACCGTGTGATTCACCGGCAGTAAGGTAACGGATCAAGTTGTACTCCTTCGTCCGAGTATTCGAGTAACATTTTCAAATCTAATAAAGCGAAAAATCGATCGATTATCAATCCATCAGAAACGAAAAGGCGCAAGCACCTGCCGTTGTGCGGCGGTATCTTGCGCCTTTGTTCTTCACTTGATGATCAGTCTATTTGCCCGGGACTTCGATCGCCACAAACCGCGTCGACTTGTCCTTCCCCTTCACTCGCATCAAAACTGCGTCACCTGCCTTTTTCGCTTTCAGCACCTTGTCGAATTGCGTCACCGTCGAGATGTTCTGATCTCCCACACTCAGGATGACGTCACTCTCGATAAGCCCGCGTTTGTTGGCCTCGCTCATCGGTTCCACGTTTTCAACCATGACGCCGCTTTCGATCCCGTATTCCTTCTTCTGTTTCGAATCAAGGTTGCTGACGGTCATCCCCAGGTTTGCCAGCTCGAGCGTTCCCTTGGACGCTGCATTCGCCGGCTCGTCAGAGTCGTCCTTCGCGTTCTTTGCGGCAACTTCTTCTTCGGCTTCGTCACGCGACTTCAGCACGACCTTTTTTTCGATCGTCTTGCCGCCGCGGTACACCTTCAGGGAAACGCTTTCCCCCGGGTAATGCGAAGCGATGATCGTCTGAAGTTGATTCGACGTGTTGACTTCCTTGCCGTCAACCGAGAGTATGATATCGCCTTCCTTGAGTCCGGCATCCGCGCCGGCGCTTCCGGAATTGACCGTCTGCACGAACACACCCGTCGGCTTGCTCAGTCCATTTGCCTTCGCAAGCGTCGCATCGACAGATTGGATTGTCACGCCGATATAGCCGCGCCGCACCTTTCCGTACTTGATGATGTCGGTGGCAACTTTCTTTGCGAGGTTGATTGGAATTGCAAAACTGTAACCCTGGTACCTCGCGTTCGTCGTCGCGATGGCTGAGTTGATGCCGACGACTTCGCCGTTGATATCCACAAGGGCACCACCGCTGTTGCCGGGATTTACTGCCGCGTCCGTCTGGATAAAATCTTCAATCCCGAGCGGTGAGCCGTCCTCGATGATCCGGAGCTGACGACCCAGTGCACTGACAATTCCCTGGGTCATTGTCGATGTCAGACCGAGCGGGTTACCGAACGCAAAAACTGTGTGACCGACTTCGACGTCGTCCGAGTTGCCGAGATGCGGTACCGGCAAATCCTGACCATCGACCTTGATGACAGCGAGATCGGTATACTTGTCGGTGCCGACAAGCCTGGCCTTTTTAAACACTCTGTTGTCCCAGAGAGTGACCTCGATGCCGTCCGAGGTTGCGCCTTCGACGACATGATTGTTCGTCAGGATGTATCCATCCTGCGTGAGAATCACTCCAGAGCCGGCTCCGACTTCAGGCTGGGCCTTCGGGGCCTGGAAATCGGGACCGAAGAAATGGAAAAATGGATTTTGAGAACTCCGGTCGGTTTTCGGTTTCGATGTAACAATGATGTACACCACGGTGGGCGTCACTTCTTTCGCGATTCCGTGATATGCCTCATTGAGCGACTGGAGCGCCGGGTGCGGCGTAGAGGGTTTCGACTGTGCGCCGAGCTTGACGTCTTGACCGGCGAACGTGAAATCGACCCCCTTGAAGCTCGACACGAGCGTAACGCCAAAGACGATACCCAGGGCAATCAACAACACTGCTGCAACAACTGACTTCATCGACATGGTGAACCTCCTCGACACAATGTTGATCCTTTGAGTTAGTGGATGATCTTGTGGTTGTTTCGCACTGCTGAATTCCTACTCAGGCCGAATAGCTTTTGAGGATATCCAGGGACCGGATCGGTTTCAGGTCCTCAAAATGTTGACGCAAATATAAACGTAAAGTTCCATCGATTTCGTTCCGAACCGTTCCCGGAAGTTCAAGAGATGCGACAGAATCGAGACGGGCCTTCAAAATCCGATGAAGAACCTTTAATGTCCCCACCGAAACTCGCGTATTCCCATCTTCCCTCGATTTCCCGGCCGCCTCTCCGGGCCCTTTCTTCACAGAAGCAATCGTGTTGAATTTCTCGACGCTTTGCGGGCGCAGGCAGCGACCGCACACAAAGGATCCCCTGGACAACTGGAACACAGCCGAGCCGTCAGCGCCAATTTCGTCGAGAGATCTGCCGCACCCGGAGCATGCCTCCAGATCCGGCGAAAAGCCGAACACTGCAGCCAGGCGAATTTGAAACGCGAGCCACAGATTCAACACGTTTTTCTTCGCGTGCTCGATGGCATCGAGCGTTTCTCTCAGCAGCGAATAGAGCGCGCTGTTTTCTTCCTCATCGTGCACAAGCTGGTTGACGAGCTCGAGCACTGCGAGTGCTGCAGCCATGCGCTCAAGATCACCATGAATCTTGTTGTACGTTTCCGTGGCATCGCATTGCGAGAGGAGTTGGAGCTCACGGTGCTCTTTCTTATACAAAACCAATGAGACTGCCGTGATGGGCTGAAGGCTGGCTCCCATCTTGCTTTTCAGCTGCCGTGCGCCCTTTGCGAGGCACCTGACTTTGCCGAAGTTGCGCGTATAGAAGGTGACGATCTTGCTGCTCTCCCGGAACTTCATCGACTTCAGGACAACTGCTTCCGTCTTCGTAATCATCGCTGGTCCCGGCTGGAGTCCGATTTCCGCTTCGGAATCGGCGATTCCAATTGCTTGAGGGCTTCGATCGCCGCGCGATAAGGCGGCTTCAGGACCCCCTTGTCCGTCACAATTGCAGTAATCAATTCGTGAGGGGTGACATCAAAAGCCGGAGAATAGACATCGACGCCGGCGGGAGCGACAACCTGCGCGCCGATCCGTGTGACTTCCAGGCTGCTTCGTTGCTCGATTGGTATTTCCTTCCCCGAGACCATCTCGAAATCGATTGTCGTTGTCGGGGCGGCAACGTACATCGGAACTCCGTGATGCCTGGCCAACACGGCGAGATTGTATGTCCCCACCTTGTTTGCAACATCCCCCTCAAGCGTAATCCTGTCTGCGCCGACGATGATGGCGTTGACCTTCCCCTGCTGAAGGAGAAACGCCGCCGTATTATCCGTGATGAGTGTGGAAGGGATGTGAAGCTGTTGGAGTTCCCAGGCTGTCAGACGCGCCCCCTGCAGGAGGGGCCGCGTTTCATCCATGTAAACGTGTTTGAGTTTGTGGAGTTCCCACGCTGTCTTCAGAACGTTTTGTGCCGTTCCATCTCCCCCGGTGGCAAGGCTCCCGGTGTTGCAGTGCGTCAGCACACATGCGGCCGCCGGAAGGAGTGCCGCTCCATGCTCGCCGATGAGTCTGCACTTTTCTTCGTCTTCCTTGTGAATCGCGATCGCTTCCGCGAGCAAAGCTTCATGAATTGCGGCGACAGGCTGTCCCGCCAACGGGAGCGCGATCCTTCGCATGCGCTCGACTGCCCAGAAGAGATTGACAGCGGTTGGCCGTGTGGAGACAAACAGGTGGGTCGTTCGTTCGACGAAGGAATGAAACGTCTTTGCATCCCCGGGGGGATTGTGATCGTACGCGAGGACGAATCCGTACGCCGCAGCAATACCAATCAGCGGCGCACCGCGCATCGAGAGCGTCTTGATCGCCTGGGCGACGACTGTTTCATCGTCTGTCTCGACGTAACGCTCGGTGTTGGGGAGCAGCGATTGATCGAGGAATCTGACTTTGCCGTTACACCACTCAATCGATCGCATGGCAGTCACCGTTCGTCGAAGCGCGAGAGCTGCATGAAGGACCTGTAGCGGTCCTGGATCTGGAGGTATGTAAGATCCTTCATCCCATCGACGCTGAACTTGTCGACGCAGAAAGACGCGAGTGTGCTGCCGTAGACGACCGCGCGCTTCAGATTCTCCGGTGAGAGATCGTCGGTGCGGGCCAGCCATCCGACGAAGCCGCCGGCAAAGGCGTCTCCGGCTCCTGTTGGATCGATGATATTCTCAAGCGGGTATGCAGGCGCCGAGAAGATTGTATCTTCGGTGACAAGCACGGCACCATGCTCGCCCTTCTTGATGATCACGACGCGCGGTCCCATCTTGATGATCTGTTTTGCCGCCTTGATGAGGTTGGGCTCGTTCGTAAGCAGCCGTGCTTCGGATTCGTTCACAACGAGGACGTCCATGAACTTGAGCGTCTCTTTGAGCTCGGCAGGTTTATGTTCGATCCAGTAGTTCATCGTATCGCCGACAACGAGCCGCGGTTTGCCGACGCGCTCCAGCACCTGGCGTTGAAGAGTCGGATCGATGTTGCCGAGACAAACATATGCACTGTTCTTGTAGCCGCCGGGAATAATGGGATTGAACTTCTCGAAGACGTTGAGCTCCGTGTAAAGCGAATCGCGCATGTTCAGATCGTAATGATACCGACCGCCCCATCGGAACGTCTTTCCTTCGCGTACCACCTGAAGGCCGTCGACATCGATGTCCCGGCTTTCAAGAAAGTGTATGTGCTCCTTCGGAAAGTCACCGCCTACAACAGCAACCAGCCGAACGGGGGCAGTAAAGTAGCTCGCGGCCACCGAGATGTATATTGCCGAGCCCCCAAGCGCCTCACTCACTTTTCCAAACGGCGTTTCGATCGAATCGAACGCGACGGACCCAACGACAAGTAGACCCAATGCAGACTCCTTCAAGTAATTACAGTGAAAGTTTCAGAAGCCGGGATGCCTCCCGGCCCCCGACTATGTAGTCATTCACAATCCGAATTTCTTCCTTCTGCCCCGGCCACACGAGACGGTTGCAAGCTTCCTCCAGGATACACCACTCGTACAGCTGATGCTCGTGCGAGAGCTTCGGGGTTGCATCCTCACCCACTTCGACCGCAAAGCACGGGCTGGCGTGGACCGTGTCAGTCGAAGCGACAAAAAACGTATTGACGAATGGCAGCACCCAGGCCTGCGCGGGTGTCAGTCCGGTCTCTTCCGCGAATTCCCGCAGCGCGGCCGTTGTCGCCGGCTCGGCGTCGTGCATCGAACCCGTAATGAGCTGCCACATGCCCGGATACAGCGTTTCATCATCCGATCGTTTCAACAGCAAATACAGAGGCCCTTCCGGGCTCCTCTTGAACACACAGACTTCGATGGTCCGGGAGACAACTCTCGACAATCTTCAGCGTCCTTTCCGCACAGGATAGATCTTCTGTTGAGACGATGGGGATGGACGAACGGCCTGCTTGAGTGCGTCTACTTCCGCCTTCGCAAGTTCGCGGCACTCTCCCTCTTTCAGGTCACCAAGAGAAAGTGGGCCAATCGATATCCTCTTCAGAGACACGACCTCGTGACCCAAGGCTTCCATCATTCTTCGAAGTTGCCGGTTCCTTCCCTCGGCAATCGAGATTTCCACAACGCCTGGTGAAATCTGAGTCACATGTGCGGGTTTCGTTCGATGCAAGTCGCCCCGGATCTCGATGTCCATGCCTCTCATCAACATGAGCAACCCGCGTTCACTGAGAGGTGCATCCATCTGAACTCTGTACGTCTTGAAAAGTCCTGAGCCGGGACTTGTCAACGCGTTCGCGAGTTGATGATCATTTGTAAACATCAGCAGGCCCGTCGAATCCTTGTCGAGCCGGCCTACAGGAGAAAGACCTGCGCCTTTCTCACCGACAAGTTCGTACACCGTCGATGCTCCACGCTCATCCGATGTCGTCGTGACGAAGCCCCGAGGCTTGTTGAGGACGAGGTAGCGAGGCAACTTTTCCGCCGCTGCCTGGTCGTTGACCGTCACTACATCCGACTCGATATCAATCCACCTGTGCTGATTTCGTTCCGTGCGCCCGTTCACTCCGACGCGCCCCTGTTCTATGAGGATCATCGCCTGAGAGCGCGAAGCGATCCCCAATTTTGACAAGGCTCGGGGAAGCGTGACTCTTCCCGGTGCTCGGGAAGTTTTCATGGACGTTCAGGGGCTGCAGCGGAGCATCCAGGCAAGGCGGGATCCTCGTGTGTGACCGAAAAAAGATAAAGCAAATTCGAATAGAATCCAAGAAAGCGATGAGCCGGGCTCAGTGGCTCAAGCCCGGGATGCTTTCCGTGCCTCTGGCCGTTTCCACGGCGCGCCGAATCGCTTCTGCAGTCACTTGTGCGGCCAATTCCGAAACGAGATCGAGATCAGCCGCCAACTGCCCGCAGGAAAGAGCAAACGAAACATCTCCGTCGAACGACGTATGCGCCGGAACGATGGCACGAGCCATGCCGTCATGCATCCGCTGCGAGATCCGAAGCAGCTCGAGCTTCGAAAACCTTGCGTTTGTCGCGACAACCACAAGCGTTGTGTTTGTATCCTCGAGCACCTTGCCGCGCAGAAGCGGCCGATGTTCTTCAATCTCTCCGAAGAACCCACCGGCGGGATTCCGCGCTCCGGCGAGAACAGATCCGTCGGGATTGAGAACATCACCAACAGCATTCACAACCGCGATCGCCGCAACGATGAGCCCGGAAAGATTCCTGGACGAAGAGCCGACGCCCCCCTTCATGCAATGCTCTAGCCCTTTCCATTTCCCGACCGTCGTTCCGGTACCGGCACCCACAGATCCTTCTTCGAATGCGCCTTCGCGCGCGGCTTCGCATGCGCGGTAGCCGCTTGATGAATCAGGGCGAACATTGCTGCTCCCAATATTCAGATCAAACACGACAGCTGCTGGCACAATCGGGACCTTGGCCCACGGAGTCTGATAGCCTATCGATCGCTCCGACAGCCACCGCATGACACCGTCCGCAGCGGAAAGACCAAACGCACTTCCTCCGGTCAGCAGGATTGCATGAACCTCCTGCACGGATTTTTCCGGCGCAAGGAGTGCAAGCTCCCTGCTGCCGGGAGAATTACCGCGCACTTCACAGCTCGCTTTCGTGCCTGGAGGACAGAGAATGACGGTGCAGCCAGTCAAGGCTTCGCGGTTTGTTTCATGTCCGACTTTTATTCCAGGAACTGCAGTCAGCATAGGTGCATCAGTCTCCTTTTCTTCTCTCGCCTTCGGCCCTGATGTGAGCCAGAACGATGC
>DATJQB010000346.1:0-3517 GCA_035506075.1 Bacteroidota bacterium
AACGAAGCGAATCTCGGGATGCAGAAGATATCGACAAAAGAAATCAGCATGGTCCCGGCCGGTGCAGAAGCGGACATCTTTCGTGCCCTTCAGACAAATCCCGGTGTGATGACGACAAGCGACGTCAGCGCACGATACTACGTTCGGGGAGGGGGAAGCGATCAAAACCTGGTGCTTCTCAACGGCGCGACTGTCTACAGTCCATTCCACACACTGGGGATCTTCAGTGTCGTCGATCCGGAGATGGTCTCGCTGCTCGAGTTCCATGAAGGTGGATTTCCTCCCTCGTACGGGGGAAGGCTCTCCTCGATTCTCAACATTGTCACGCGGGACGGCAACAGGAACAAGTTCCAGGAGACTGCAAACGCGTCGCTCCTTGCGGGGAAGGTTGCAGTTGAAGGGCCCATCCCGGGCGGTTCGTTCCTTGTCACAGGACGAAAGAGCTGGTATGCTGCGGTGATGAAACACTACCTGAGAAACCAGGACTCCCCCTTCGATTTCTATGATCTTTCGTGGAAGCTCAGCTACGCAAATCCGGACATCGACGAAAACAGCCGGTTCGACGTTCATGGCTTCCTCAGCGGTGACCAGGTGATCAACGATGATCCGCGGCAGGCGAACTACCAGATTCGAAACAAGATCGTCGGGCTGAACTGGCACAAGATCTGGTCGAATCCGCTTTACTCGGTCGTCTCGATTTCCTACAGCGGCTTCGACGCTCAGCTGTATCCGAACCTCAGCACCGCAAAACCGCGATCGAACCAGGTGTCCGATTTCAGCGCGAACTGGGATTTCACCTACGTCTACGACAGCAAGGATGAGATGGTCTTCGGTTGGCAGAACAAGTTCCTTCACACGTCGCTTCAGCTCGAAAACCTCTACGGCAACAAAGTCAATTTCGACGAGCAGGGGGGCGATCTCAGCGCTTACCTTGATTACAGGTTCTATCGGTGGGACAGGATCGGGTTCACGATCGGGATTCGTTTCAAATTCGTCGCCGTCTCCGAATACAGGCCTCTGCTGTACGAGCTGCGCGGGAGCCTCACGTACCGGCTCACGCCCGCGATTTCCGTCAAAGGTTCATTCGGATGGTACTCTCAGGAAATGACGACCTTGACGGATGAGAACGATCTCATTTCCGTCTTCCAGCCCTGGGTGATTACCCCCAATTATCTCTACACCTCACGCGCTGCACATTTTTCGATCGGGACGACCGCCGATTGGACGAGCACGCTGCACTCCGATCTCGAAGGGTACTTCAAACCGATCGCCAACCTCATTGACATCAATGACAAGAAGTTCACGGCGAAGGACAGGGATTTCGTCAACGTCGACGGTGAATCGTACGGCATGGAATTCCTTACAGTCTACCAGCCGGGCAACGTCTTCGCCAAGCTGGGATATACCCTGAGCTGGGCGTTTAAGATCAAAGATGGAATCTGGTACGTGCCGCAGTACGACATCCGGCACTCGGTGAACCTGCTCATGGGATACGAGATGGGAAGCGGATGGCAGACGAGCGCGACGTGGTCGCTGCACTCGGGCGCCCCCTTCACGCCGATTGCCGGGTACTACGACCGGATCCCCATCGATCCGTGGACGCAGCCGTATGACGCGGCGAAGCCGCAGCCCGCGACTCTCTGGGGCGACCGCAACTCATCGCGGCTGCCATACTATCACCGGCTCGACCTCAGCGTCAACAAACAATTTCACGTCGACGATGCGGCAGTGACGTGCGGGTTGAGCGTGATCAACATCTACGACCGGAAGAACATCTTCTACTTCAACAGGGATACAGGCGAGAGCGTCTACATGCTCAGAATCTTCCCGACGTTCTCATTGAAGGTGGAATTATGAGAAGAGCCTGGACGATGCTCCCGGTTCTCGCGCTTGCCTTTGTCGCCGGTGGATGCGATCACTCCTTCAATCCGAAGGAGGAATTCAAGGACGAGTATGTTCTTCAGTGTTTTGTGCAGGTCACGGGTCCGCTGGGATCTCCATCGACGGTCACCGCTGTCATTGCGAGGACGTACAATGTTGACGGCTACGATCCTTCAACAAATACAGTCGACCCGGCGATCGCAGGCGCGGAGGTCACGCTTACTGTCAACCAGAAATCCTACGTCATGCTCGGATTGCTGCGGACAAATCCCGACACGACCAGGTATCAGACAAAGCAGTGGGTCTATTCGAAAAGTGTCTCCATTATTACGCCCGATGCGCCTGTGTCAATCACCGCGAAGCTGCCGAACGGGAAGGTCCTCAGTGCCCGTACGACAATCCCGAGCAGCAGGACGTTTACAAGCAACTACGATTTCTCCGCCGGCCTTACCTCGCCGTTCACGCTCCAGCCGGGTAAGCCGAACTGGCTGATCAGCTGGTATAACCCGGATGACATCGAAGTGCATCTTTTTGTTCCCCGTCTGACGATCACGTACACGAAACTCGTCGGATCGGATGAGGTGACGGGGACCGTGTCAGTCCCGTCGCGGTACATTCCCTCGGCATCCGGATCCATTCCGTACTATCCCTCGCTTACGACTGACGAGCAGTGCACGTTTGAATTCGCGACGCTGGATTCTGCAATGGCATGGATCGCCGCGGGGGATCCAGACAAGGTTTCCTATGGAGTACACAGCGCCAGGCTGGAGGTTATCGAGTACGATCTTCCCCTGACAAAGTACTTCTCGAGCATCAACGGCTCTCTTGATCAATTCTCGGTTCGGACGGATGAGAGTGTCTATTCGAACGTCAGCGGTGGAATTGGAATCTTCGGATCGTACGTCATTCAATGGATTGATTATACATTTGATCCCCGTTATGTGCAGCGATTCGGCTATCGGTACAGATAGGTTCAGCAGGCATTACGGGAGTCTCAGGCGGTCTGCGGCCGCATGGCTTGCGATCGCGCTGATTGTTCCGGGGCTGCTTTGCGCTCAGTCGGTTTACGTCGTCCCGGCGCCGCCATCGGATGGTTCAACGTCGGGGCTGCGGGTGCCGAATGGCACGGTTGAGCACGCGTACCAACGATCACTCGTTCTCGTCGATGCTCCGAGCCTTGTTCTGGTCCCCAACGGGATAAAGATCACGCGGGTCGGGTTTGTTGTGACAAAGGGGGCCGGCGCCGCTGTCACGGGAACCATGACGATGTACTGCTCGAACACATCTTCGACGAGTCCCAATGTGATTACCTCCTGGCCCGACATCATCGCGGGAATGACGAAGGTCTACGCCGGCCCGTTTACGATTCCTGATTCCGCCGGACCCATCGATCTCACGCTCACATCTCCGTTTCAGTACACCGGCAAAACCATGTACGTCGCTTTCGAATTCCAAAGCACGGGACCGTTCACGACTCAAAACGCCGTATTCGCGTCCAACATTACCCGGACTTCCACTGTCTGGACTGGATTTTCTTCGATGGCACTCCCGAACATCCTCAACGATGTTTCCGACTTCCGTCCGGTTCTTCGCTTTGGCTTTCCGATTCCCGCCGTTCAGTGGAGCGCTGTCGCCG
>DATJQB010000347.1:0-19551 GCA_035506075.1 Bacteroidota bacterium
CAGGAGAAGGAAATCAGGGCGTATTTAATGGCTCATCACCTGAAGTTCGGCGAGCCCGAGGCGGAAGCATATCTGAATCAATACCGAAAGGATCATCCCGTCACCTTTGCCGACGTCAGCGACGTTGCCAATCATATCGACCATGTCGTGAAGCTTGTCGGCGTCGACTACGCGGGGATTGGGTCGGACTTCGACGGCGTGGGCGATTCGCTTCCGACAGGATTGAAGGACGTGTCGATGTATCCGAACCTGATCTACGAACTCCTGAAACGCGGCTATTCCGACAAGGATATTCAAAAGATCTGCGGCGGCAACCTGCTCAGGGTGTGGTCACAGGTCGAGCAACGCGCAAAAGAACTGCAGGGTAAGTAAATCCCGCCCCTCTTGCTCCGCCCGGGCCAATCAGTCCGGGCGGTTCTATGTTTACTCGGAGGTTACCAACCATGAAGTCGCTCTGGTTCGTCCCCCTCACACTCCTCCTCCCGACGTTCCTCGCCTGCCAACCGCACGATCGCCCGAGAGCAAGGGACCTGGGTATCGAGATAGGAATCTTTCCAACAGGAACACACAATGCAATCACCGATGTCGCAGGCGTACGCGTTGGCCATGTCACCCTCTCTGTCGCCGACAGCATACGCACCGGTGTGACAGCGGTTGTGCCGCACGAAGGGAACCTGTTCCAGGAAAAAGTCCCCGCTGCGCTCTTCGTCGGCAATGGATTTGGCAAACTCGTCGGTGCAACGCAGCTGGAGGAACTTGGACAGATCGAATCTCCAATACTCCTGACAAACACGCTGAGCGTCTGGGACGTTGCAGACGGGATCGTCGACTACATGCTCTCTCTTCCCGGCAATGAGCTGGTTCGCTCTCTCAATCCAATCGTCGGAGAAACGAACGACGGCGCACTGAACGACATCAGGGGCAGACACGTCACAAGAAAGCATGCGGTTGAAGCTATCATGAATGCCCAAACGGGCCCCGTCGAAGAAGGTTGTGTCGGTGCCGGAACGGGGACGATCTGTTTCGGCTGGAAAGGCGGAATCGGTACGAGCTCGAGGAAATTGCCGCAATCATTGGGGGGATTCACTATTGGATCGCTCGTTCAGACGAATTTTGGCGGAATCCTGGATATTGCGGGCGTCCCGGTCGGGAAGGAACTCGATCAGTACAGTTTCAGGAACGACGTAAAGAGCCCCGGGGACGGCTCATGCATGATCGTCATTGCGACCGATGCCCCGCTCAGTACCGCTCAGCTCAAACGGGTGGCCAGACGCGCGACGCTTGCGCTTGGACGGACGGGCTCGTCCATGAGCCACGGCAGTGGCGACTACGTCATCGCTTTTTCGACGGCAAAAGAGGTCCGCATTCGCACATCAGCCAAAAGGATCGAGTCGATCCCGCGGTTGCGCGATGAAGATCTCTCACAGATCTTTCAGGCCGCGGTGGAAGCAACGGAGGAAGCAGTGTACAATTCGCTGTTGCGCGCGACAAGGACGCAGGGTTACCGCGGGATGAAAGTCGACGCGCTCCCGGTTGACAAGCTGGTCGAGATTCTGAAGAAGTATGGAAGAAAAGGATAGGAAATCGGAACCGACATTTGCACGCGGAACGCGGTTCCTTTGCGAGAGTCTGAAACAGTCAGTGCTGGTATGAGCGCGGGGTGAGGTCGTGTGGGATCAGGATTCGACAGCCACGCGTTCCATCATTCTCATAAACTCATCGAACAGGTAATCGCTGTCATGAGGTCCGGGCGAAGCTTCCGGATGGTACTGAACACTGAAGATTGGTAGCTCTTTGTGCCGCAGTCCTTCGTTGGTGTCGTCATTGAGATTCACGTGCGTAATCTCAATGATTCTCGGATCCAATGATCCCGGGTCGACAGCAAAGCCGTGGTTCTGTGAAGTAATCTCGATGCCCTGCGTCCGGAGATTCTTCACGGGATGATTGGCACCCCTGTGACCGAACTTCAGCTTGAATGTCTTACCCCCAAGTGCCAGGGCAAGAAGCTGATGCCCGAGGCAAATGCCGAAGATTGGCTTCTTGCCGACGAGTTTCCTGATGTTCTGAATTCCGTACTTCACCGCGGAGGGGTCTCCAGGTCCGTTTGAAAGAAAGACTCCGTCGGGATTCAGTTCCAGGACCTTCTCAGCAGGATACGAAGCCGGAACGACAGTCAAATCGCAGCCATAAGAAGTGAGGCGTCGCAGGATGTTCTGCTTCACACCATAATCATACACAACAACCCGCCGGCTGCGACCGCTATGCTTGCCGGTCGTCTTGAGCGCAAACGGTGTCCTGTCGACCTCGGACCACTTGTATGACTCTCTCGTTGTGACCGATTTTGCCAGGTCGAGTCCATTCATCGATTGCGATCGTTTTGCTTTCTCAATCAGCCGTTCGTCATCAAGATCTGTTGTCGAAAGAACGCCGCGCAACGCTCCGACGGTGCGGATCATCTTGGTCAGCATCCGCGTATCGATCCCCTGGATCGCGATGATGTTGTGCGCACTCAGCCATTCCCCGAGACTTCCGGTCGCCCTGAAGTTGCTGTAATAGTCGAAGTACTCTTTAACGATAAATCCGGCAACCTGGGGTTTGACAGACTCGAGGTCCTCTGCGTTGATCCCGTAGTTACCGATGAGAGGATAGGTCATCGTAACAATCTGACCGGCATAGGACGGATCCGTCAGGATCTCCTGATATCCCGTCATGCTCGTATTGAACACGACTTCGCCGGTGATTTCGGCAGATGCGCCGAAACTTTCCCCCGTGAACACACTTCCGTTTTCCAGCGCGAGCTTTGCGACCAAAGACGTCCTTTCTGCTGCTTGTTTTACTCAAGATAAAAAGAAATGCGCGGGTGTGCAACCTGAGTTTGATTTCCGTCCCGGTTGTCGATCGCTTCATTCGATCGCCCGAAAACAACTCAAGCATGTTGTTCGAAATCGAATCAACAGATGACCGGATTTTCGGCGAATTGCACTCGCTCGCTGTACAACTCTCGTTCAGCAAATTGTTTTTCACCGAAGAACTCCAATTCAGCTCAGAATGTTACATTGCACAGCGGCATCGTCCAAGAGTCATCCTTGACATCCTATGCAAAAAGTGTTAATTTTAAGCGTGAAAATAGGCCTTTTTTGATGATCACACCCGGAAAACCTGAGCCGTTGAACGAGCGGGAGAGGGATATCCTTCATCGCGTCGTCTTCAATTTCATCCAATCCGCAGTCCCTGTCGGTTCACGGTACATCTCCAAGCATTTCGATTCCCAGCTCAGCCCGGCCACAATCCGTAATGTCATGGCCGACCTTGAGGAGCTTGGGTTTCTCTCCCATCCGCACACCTCTGCCGGCCGAATTCCCACCGATCTGGGCTACCGGTACTACGTCGACTACCTCATGGAGGCAGAATCACTCTCCGAGAGGGAAAAGAAACAGATTGAGGAGCAGCTTACAACCGCAGCAGATGCGGACTCTCTGCTCCGCGAGACTTCCAGGATCCTCAGCAAGATCTCGAGACAACTGAGCGTGGTCTCTTCTCCTCACATCAGCAGCGGTATATTTGAAAAGCTCGAGCTTATCCCAATCGCAAGCTCTAGAGTACTTGTCGTCATCTCCATCCGCACCGGGCTTGTGAAAACGCTGATGATGGAGGTAGGGATTGAGATGAAGCGTGAGTACCTTGAGCAGGTGGGTCGGCTCCTGAACGAGCGGCTGTCGGGCCTGACGCTCAGGGAGATCCGCGAGACGTTCGTGGAGCGGACCAGGGACATGCAGGATGAGCGGACCGGCCTGATACGGCTCTTCATTGATTCCGTCGACAACCTGTTCGACGACATGAAGGATCGTGAGAAGGTCCACATTACAGGCACGCAGAACATCATCGATCAACCGGAGTTCATCGATCCTAAGAATTTCCGGAGCGTCATTGAGCTTATCGAAAACGACGATATCATCGTCCACTTGCTGGAAAAGCACGATCATATCGACAAGAATTTCACCATCACGATAGGGTCCGAAAACGACGACAACAAGATCAAAGAGTACAGCATCGTCTCGGCGACGTACGAGCTGGAGGGAGTGACGGGGAGAGTCGGAATCATCGGACCGAAACGGATGGAGTATGCAAAAGTAATCCCGCTTGTCGACCACGTTGCCAAGCTCGTGGCAAAGATGATGCGGGCATAGCACAAGAACTGTGATTACGATACTGGAGAGCATGGAAGAGACAAACAATCCCGAGGTACAGCAAACGCCGCCAGAGCCCGACAACAAAGCCTCCGAACCATCGGCGGCGCCGGCAGTCGACGACACAACGGCGAAACTTGCCGAAGCTGACAAACAGGTGGAGTACTACAAGAACCTGCTCCTGAGAAAGGTGGCGGAGTTCGACAACTACAAGAAACGTGTCGAGAATGACTCTGCTGCGACGCTGAAGTACGCAAAGACAGATATAATTCAGAGCCTCCTCCCTGTTATTGATGATTTTGAACGATCTCTGAAGCTCAGCAAGGACCGCCGGGAAACCGAGGCCTTCGCCAAAGGGGTCGACATGATCTATCAGAAGCTCGTGAAGTTTCTCGAGCTCCAGGGAGTCAAAGAAATCGAATCGCTCGGCAAGGAGTTTGATGTCCACTATCACGACGCACTCCTGCAGGTGCCGCGCGGTGACGTCCCTCCTCATGTGGTGATTGAGGTCGTCGAAAAAGGATACTCGATCGAGGACCGCGTCATTCGCCATGCGAAAGTCATCGTTTCCACCTCTCCGCAGGAACATGACTCCAGTGCAACACAAGCGGCCGGTGGATCTCAGCCAAAAGCTCCCACGACGAAACAGGAGAACTGAGAGACCGCATGGCTAAACGAGACTATTACGAGATTCTTGGCGTCTCCCGGACGGCGTCTCAGGACGAGATCAAGAAGGCGTACCGGCAGATGGCGATGAAGTATCATCCCGACAGGAATCCCGGAAACAAGGAAGCGGAAGAGATGTTCAAGGAAGCCGCCGAGGCGTACGAGGTGCTCTCGGATGGCGACAAGCGGCAGCGGTACGATCAGTTCGGGCACGAAGGGATGCGCGGGGTGAACACGCACGACTTCCACGACGTGAACGATATCTTCTCTGCGTTCGGCGATGTCTTTGGCGGCGGAATCTTCGATGAGATGTTTGGCGGACAAGGACGCGGCCGACGCTCAACGCGCACGCAACATGGCACGCCCGGCGCGGACCTGAAGGTGAAGCTTGCGTTGACCCTTGAGGAGATCGCAGCAGGAGTCGAGAAGAAGATCAAAGTCCGCAAACAAAAGAAATGCGACGTCTGCAACGGCTCCGGGGCACGGGCGGGCACGGGATCAGCGAGCTGCCCGCAATGCAGCGGCACCGGCGAACTGCGCCAGGTGTCCCGATCGATGTTCGGACAGTTCGTCAACATCACGACCTGCCCGACGTGCGGCGGCGAAGGACGCGTTGTACGCGAGCCGTGTACGAATTGCCACGGTGAGGGGCGCGTTCCCGGCGAAACGACGATTAAAGTCAACGTCCCGGCGGGTGTTGCCGAGGGCAACTACATCCCGCTCCAGGGACAGGGAAATGCCGGACAACGGGGCGGACCCTCCGGCGATCTGATCGTCCTCATCGAGGAGCAGCCACACAAGTACTTCACGCGTAGCGGGGACGACATTATCTACGATTTAAACGTCAGCTATCCCATGGCAGCACTTGGGGGCGAGATTGAAATCCCGACACTCACAGGCAAGGCAAAACTTGTCATTGAACCGGGGACCCCTCCCGGACGCCTGCTCCGAATGCGCGACAAGGGAATTCCCCATCTCAACGGTTACAGCCGGGGCGATCAGCTCGTACGGATCAGCATCTGGGTTCCCGCAAAACTCAACTCGAAAGAGAAAGAACTTCTGAAACAATTGGCAGCGAATGAGCATATTGCTCCCAACGAAGAGGAACGGCACGGTCATTCGAAAACGTTCTTCGACAAAATGAAGGACGCATTCTCCTAGCAGCTCATGCTGAAGCGGCTTGTCAACTGGCTTGCGTTGACCCGCTCGGAACAACGGGTATTGCAGTTCCTGACGGCAACGCTCATTGTCGGTGCAGGTATCAGGTGGTATCAACAGACGTACCCGGCAGAGCAGAAGTTCGACTACAGCAGGATTGACAGTTCGTTCGCAGCTTTTCGTGATAACCTGGCGACGCCGGATTCGACGCGGAAGAAGCAGATCAAGACCGGCGAGACAGTCAATATCAATACTGCTTCCGCAGACGAATTGAAGGCGCTTCCCGGCATCGGGGCGACGCTCGCCGCAAGAATTGTGGCCTACAGGGACTCCGAGGGGGAGTTTGAATCTGTCGAAGATCTTCAAAACGTCAAAGGGATCAGCAAAAAGAAACTCGAGAAGCTCAAACCATTCGTCGCCGTTCAATAGTCCGGACATTCACTCCGTCGCTCAGTGAACGGGAAAGGCACCGTGCTCCTATGAGATCCTCCTACTACGTCGGCGTCTCGCTCTATAAAGGCCAAATTCAGCTTGCTGAACTTGACCACGGGAAAAAGATAACGGTAACGGCGTTGACCGAGCGCTCGACCGCCGTTGACTTCAGCCAGGACTCCAATTTTTCCGCCGATCACCCGCAACTCTTCACGTTTGTTTATGAGCTTGAAGAACTTCTCAAGGAAAACAAGGTCCACTCCAAGACCGTTTCGTTCGCGCTGCCGACTGAACCAATCCTTCTCAACGTAATCCCCGTGGATCCCGCTCTTCAACCGAACGAGCTCAGCGCACACGTGCAATGGGAATTCACGAAATACAATCCACATCACCCGGTTAAGGATTTCCTCGTCAGCGCGTACCCCATCCCCGGGGCAAAGAAGGACGCAAAAGAAGTCTTCCTCGTCGGTGTGCGGCGAGGGCTGATCGCGTTTCTCAAACGTGCAGCAAGCGAGCTGCGGCTCCAGGTGCACGTGATCGACATCGATCACTTCAGTGCAGAGAAGACACTCCGCCATTGTCATCCGGAGTTCTCAAAAGAGAATGTGCTCCTCTTCGGCCTTCGCGGTCGCTCGGCGGACGCAAGTCTTGTCTCCCACGGCCAATATGTTGACTATCGAGGCTTCTGCGTGAAAGACACTGACGATCTGGTCAAGAGCGTGCTGGCGTACAAGGAACACCTCAGTCAGAAGGATGGCGCGCCGGCTCCGACGAAATTGGTCTTATACGGATTCGATATCACTCCCCAGACCATGAATCAGATTCAGAAGGAATCCGGCATCGCGACGATGGCCCTGGATTCGCTGCGGAACCTGGTTCCATCGAAGAAGCTGTACGAGGAGTATGTGAACGAGAACTCCCGTTTTGCGGCGGCTGTCGGATTGGCGCTGCGAACCCAATGAGAATCATCGCAGGACAGTACCGCGGCCGGAACCTCTCCTCCGTCCGCGATCTCTCGATACGACCGACCACAGACCGAGCCAAGCAAACCATCTTTGACATTCTCTCAAACAGGCTGGATTTCGAGAACATCGAAGTACTCGACCTGTTTGCCGGGAGCGGGAGCCTGGGCCTCGAGGCAATAAGCCGCGGAGCGGCAAAGGTCACGTTCGTCGACAGGGCACAGCAATCGCTCGACGTCCTCGAGAAGAACATCGAGACGCTGGGCTGCTCGGAGCAGTGCACGACCTACCTGGCCGACGTTTTCTGGTTCCTTAAGAACACGCGAAAACAGTTCGACCTTCTCTTCGTCGATCCCCCCTATCGCCTGGATCGAATTGCCGAGCTCCCGGACGCAATCCATGAATCCCCGGTCGTCCGGCCAGGCACGTTCGTCGTCATGGAACACAGCAAGGAGAGCCGCGTCGAAATCTCCGAACTGAAATTTGATGTCACGAGGAAACCGTTCGGACAAACCACCGTCCTGATCATGCAGGTGCGTCAGCACACGGCCTGATGCGCCGACTTGAATTCGTCACGAGGAACTGACAATGAAGACAGCCATTTATCCCGGAACGTTCGACCCGATTACAAACGGCCACATGGACATCCTGAAGCGGGCGCTGAAGTTGTTCGACAACGTCATCATCACAATCGCCCGGAACTCTGCCAAGAATCCGTTGTTTTCAGAAGAAGAACGGCTCGCCATGATCAGGAAATCGGTCAAAGGGCTCAAAGGAGTGAAGATCGATTCGTTCGACGGGCTGCTTGTAGACTACGCACGCAAGAAGAAGGCGACTGCCGTCGTACGCGGCCTTCGGGCCATCTCCGATTTCGAATACGAGCTGCAAATGGCCCTGATGAACAGGAAGCTCAACGATCACCTCGTCACAGTGTTTCTGATGCCAAACGAACGCTACACGTACCTCAATTCGAGCATCGTCAGGGAGATCGCTCGTCACCGGGGCAACATCAGCGAGTTCGTGCAACCGCACGTCCTCCAGGCCCTCGAGGCGAAACTGCACACACGCAAAGGAACAGGCCGAGGCAAGCACTAGGTGAAATCTCTCTCCCGTGTTGTTGAAAAGACTGAAGCATCACAAACGCTTGCCCTTACTGCGCTCGCGAAGAAGATGCACGATGAAGGAGTGGATGTCGTCACACTCACAGCGGGGGAACCAGACTTTCCGACTCCCTTTCACGTCAAGGAAGCGGCCAAGAAAGCGATCGAGGACAACAAAACAACCTACACGGCGAACGCCGGCATTCCCGAACTCCGGAGTGCCATCGCTGAGAAATTCAGAAAAGACAACAACCTCCATTTCTCCCCGGGCCAGATCCTCGTCTCCAACGGCGCCAAACATTCCCTCTACAATACACTGAAGGCAATCTGCAACGAGGGGGATGAGGTCATCATTCCATCCCCGTACTGGGTCAGCTATCCACAGATGGTTTCCCTTGTTGGTGCCGTGCCGGTCGTCGTGAGCACCACGGAGGAAAACGCGTTCAGGCTTACGGCCGGGGATCTCAGAAACAGCATCACAAAGAAAACCAAGGCGCTCCTTTTCTGCACACCGTCTAATCCGACCGGGTCGGTTTATTCGCGGGAAGATCTGGAAGCGCTCGGGGAAGTGATTGCCGAACACGAGATCTACGTTGTTGCCGACGAGATCTATGAGAAGGTCATTTATGATGACGCGAAGCATTTCTCGATCGGCTCGATTCCCGCATTGAGCGACTTCGTTGTTACTGTGAACGGATTTTCAAAGGCCTACTCGATGACAGGATGGCGGATCGGGTTCCTTGGAGCCCGCCAGGATATCGTGTCCAATGCCGAGAAGGTCCAGGGACAAGTGACCTCAAACGCATCGTCCATTTCGCAGTATGCCGCGTTGGCGGCTCTTGCCGGACCAGAGGATGAACTGCGCTCGATGGCAGCAGAATTTCGCCGCCGGCGTGATTTTATTCACGGACAAGTCATGTCCATTCCGGGCATATCCTGCATCAAACCAAAGGGGGCGTTCTATGTCTTCCCGAACGTCAGTGCCTACTACGGGAAAGTGTTCAACGGAAGGAAGATGGAATCGGGAGACGACATCGCCCGCTTTCTGCTGGATGAGGAAAGAGTGGTTGTTGTGCCGGGAAGCGGATTTGGCGCGAAGGACCACGTGAGAATTTCTTATGCGTGTGCGATGGGAGAGCTTGAGAAAGCAGCCGAGCGAATGCAGAGGGGATTTGAGAAGCTCCGGTAAACCGGGTCGCTCCGGAATTTCGTGTTTCGGCTCAGGTTTTTTTGGTGTATGTTGTTGAAGGAGTATTCAGGAAGGATTTGAGAGTGCTATGCCGACCTACGATTACAAATGTAAAGAATGCGGTCACACATTTGAAGAGCTTCAATCGATGAGCGCCGATGTGCTCGTCATCTGTCCTGCATGCGGCAAACCAGGACTGGTCCGGCTTCTCGCCGGAGGTGCCGGGTTGGTCTTCAAGGGAAGCGGATTCTATCTCACCGACTACAAAAAGACCGGGACATCCACAAGTTCGACCTCCAGTTCCTCAAAGAGCGAATCGGGGAAATCAGCGAGTTCTGAAAAACCCTCGTCCGGTTCCGAGAAGAAATCAGATACTTCCTCGTCCTCCCCTTCCGACTCCAAGTAACCGTTCATCTGCTGTTCACAGACACGCGGGAGTGGTTGTCCATCACTCCCGTTTTCGTCCCCCCCGGGAACTCTCCTGCACCGACTCTGTTATATGGGTTCGAACTGGTCACGACCATCTGAAGGAGAAACTCCCCATGAGAGAATTCATGTTGCTTATTCGCAACAGCATCGACCATCAGCACTCCTGGACGTCGGAGCAGCACCAGGAGTTCCTCAACAAATGCAAAAACTACATCGCCGTGCTGAAATCCGAAGGAAGGCTCATATCCGCGCAGCCTCTTGTCAGGGAAGGCACGCTGCTGACGCTGTCCGGGGGAAGATGGGTGGACATTCCGTTCAATGAGGCGAAAGAAGTCATTGTCGGATACTACCATGTCTATGCGGAGGACGTGGATGATGCAATGGAGATCGCAAAGGGCAATCCCGAGTTCCAATACGGCAGCAGCGCACGAGTGGAGGTTCGTCCAGTCAAGATGAAAGAAGAAAAGACCGGCTTCGTTTACCCCGCGAAACGCTGATCGCAAGCGTTTCCGAGTTCACCCCTCCCGACAAAAAATACAATGCCGGCGACAGCCGCCATCTCGCAGCCATCTGCCGGCATTGCTGTTAGCTCCTGGTTCTTAGATCGTCGGTCCCGCCTTGACAACCTCGGGCGGGCATCCATCCTCATATTTCTTGAAGTTCTCGACAAATCGAGCGGCGAGCTGTTTGTACTTCTGCATGTAGATTTCCTTGCTCGGCCAAGAGGCCGACGGATCCAGGATGTTCCCCGGAACGCCCTCACACGCCTTCGGCACGCTGAACCCGAACACGGGATCGGTGACAAACTCAGCCTTGAGAAGTTCGCCGGTCAACGCAGCCTCCAGAAGCCTGCGGGTATATCCAATGCTTATGCGCTTGCCGACACCGTATGCGCCGCCGATCCATCCTGTGTTCACCAACCAGCAATGCGACCCGTGTTTCAGGATCTTCCGTTTCAGCAGGTCGGCATAGAACGACGGATGGTGAACCATGAACGGTGCTCCGAAGCAGGTGCTGAACGTCATCTCAGGTTCCTTGCCCAGCCCCACCTCTGTTCCTGCAATCTTCGATGTGTAGCCGGAGATAAACTGGTACATCGCCTGATCGGGCGAGAGCTTTGCGATCGGAGGCATGACCCCGGAAGCGTCGCAGGTCAGCAAAATGATGCTCTTCGGGTGGCCGGCCATCTTGTCCGGGATTGCGTTGCTGATGTATTCCAGCGGATACGAGGCCCGGGTGTTTTCTGTGATTGATTCGTCATCGAGATCGATCTGGCGCGTGACCGGATCGAACACGACATTCTCAAGGATTGTCCCGAACATCCGCGTCGTGGCGTAAATCTGCGGTTCAGCCGATGCGGACAGACGGATGACTTTCGCGTAGCAGCCTCCCTCGATATTAAACACTCCCTCGTCGCTCCAACCGTGCTCATCGTCGCCGATGAGGCCGCGCTTCGGATCGGCCGAGAGTGTTGTTTTCCCGGTACCAGAGAGTCCGAAGAAAATCGCGGAGTCCCCATCCTTTCCAACATTGGCGGAGGCGTGCATGGACATGACGCCATCGAGTGGGAGGACGTAGTTGAGAATTGTAAAGATGGACTTTTTGATTTCTCCCGCGTATGCAGTATTCCCGATCAGACAGAGATTCTGTGAGAAGTTCAGAACGATGAACGTGTTCGCGTTCGTCCCATCAATCTGCGGCATTGCCTTGAACGACGGAACAGCGATGACGGTGAATTCGGGAATGTGGCGGCGGTACTCTTCGTTGGTTTTCGGGAGAATGAACATGTTTCGGACGAAATGCGCATGCCATGCCTTTTCGCAGATGATGCGGATCGGCATCCTGTAATTCGGATCTGCTCCCGCGTAACAGTCCTGGACGAACACGTCCCGTCCCTGGAGGAACCCCTGCATGCGGTTGAACAGGTCGTGGAATTTCTCAGGGCTGAACGGGCGGTTGTATTGCCCCCACCAGATTTTGTCCTGGGTTGACGGTTCTTTGACAACGAACTTGTCATTTGCGGAACGTGCAGTGTGCTTACCGGTATTTGCGACGATCGGACCCAACGAGGTGATGCGGGCCTCCCTCCTGAACGCAATCTCTTCATACAAAGCTTCGGTCGGTAAATTCCAGTAGGCCATCCGCAGGTTCGACAGGCCGTGGTTCTCAAGGCCGTAGTCGCTTTTCAGCGCGGTGGCTTCACTTTGAGCCGGGGTTTTGATGTCAAGAATATTGTTCATTTCCAATCCCTCACGAGTTTTCGATCGCCAATGTAAATCTCATTGGGTGAATTGGGGTCAAGAGCCCACTTGATCCGGGCAACACCTTCCGTCACATCCTTGATTGATCCTGCATAACTCAGTCGGAGATGTCCCTCCATGCCGAATTCCTTGCCCGGCACGGTGACAACCATTGCTTTCTTCAAAAGCATCTGCGAGAGCTTCACGGATTCGTTTGAATACGCACGGAAGTCGGGGAGACAGTAGTACGTCCCGTTCGGCTTCGTGATCTTCACACCTGTGAACGTCCTGAGCTCCTGCATCATCACGTCGCGGTTGTTTTCGAGAGTCATGCGAAGCGTTTCAATATGACTCTGCAATCCGGTCAGAGCCCCCTCGGCGGCAGCTTGAAGAAGGACCGACACCGTGGTCGTGATCTGCCCCTGGACGTTTGTCATGATTGTGATGAGCTCACGCGGCGCAATCGCCCATCCAATCCTGAACCCTGTCATCCCGTACAGCTTTGAGACTCCGTTCACAACGATGATGTGGCTTGATTCGAGATCTTTCTTCGTGAAACGGTAACACGGGGGCCACTTTTTACCATCAAAGATGAGCTTGTGGTAAATGTCATCCATGATGACGTAGATCCCCTTCTTCTCGCAATACTCGATGATCTGAGCGATGAATTCCTCCGAGTACACGACCCCCGACGGGTTGTTCGGGCTGTTGATGATGATCGCCTTCGTGTAGGAGCTCATCGCTTTTAAAACGTCTTCCATCCTCGGATAGAACCCGCCATCTTCGGGTGTCACGATCACGGGCACACCGTACACCATCCTCACCATCTCCGGGTAACTGACCCAATAGGGCGCAAGGATAATCACTTCATCCTGCGGGTTGAGAATCGAGTACAAAATATTGTAGACCGATTGCTTCGCACCGGCCGAGACGATGACGTTTTCGGGCGCAACGATCTTGTCGTAGTTCTCTTCCGTGTATTTGATGATCGCCTTCTTCAGCGACGGTGTTCCGTCTGCTGGAGTGTACTTCACGTCACCGGTGTTGAGCTTCGCCGCGGAGCTCAGGATTGCCGATACGGGAGCCCTGTTTTTCGGCTCGCCGGCCCCCAGATGAATAACCGCTTCCCCCTTCTCGCGCAAGAGCCGGGCTTCCTCGTTCAACTTCAACGTCGGAGATTCGGCAATCGATTTTGCAAGTTGACTGACCGTCATATCCTAACATCCTCCTTTTCCTATACCTGCACAATGATTGATGCCTGTGAAGGTCAACATTTGTGCCATGGAAACTCCCGTTTTGTTCAGGCTCCAGCACCCGGTGAAGTGCAGTTTCCTACGCCTGAATCGGGAGTTCCAAATTCTGATAATCGACGTCACTGAAATTCTGGGCCGATCAAATGTTCGCTGACGGCTGACAGCAGAACGCAAACCGCTGATGCCGGAAAACTGGCAGCCGCATCTATTCCCCTACTTCAAACCCGGCGCGTTTCAGAATTGTCGCCGCCCTTGCTGACAACTCCTTGCTCTCGAACGCCAACCTGAATGTGCCCCCTCTTCCTTCCCGTACCTTGACGAGCTCGATATCCTTGATGTTGATCTCGGCCCGGGCCAGGACCGAAGTCATCCTCGCCATCATCCCGGGCCTGTCCCGGACGAACACAAACAACTCCGCGAGGGGATGAAGGAACCCCTTCATGGATTTTGGAATGCTGTCGCGGATTCTTCTTGCCGATCTGAACTTGTCCGGCAGCTTTTTTGAACCGCTCTTCAGATACGACCGGTAATGCTGAAGTTCGCGGATGAGCAAAAGGACAGACGCGTCGATCTCATCGCGATTGAACTCCAGAATGTCCTTCCACATCTCCGGCCGGCTTGAGGCAATTCTCGTCAGGTCCCGAAAACCGCCTGCGGCAAGACGCATGTGCTTCCTGCCAAACGGATGTTCATTTCCCGCGACGTTTGTGAGGGCGACTGCTGTCAACTGTGGAAGATGGCTCACAACGGAGGCAACGCCATCATGGATTTCCGCGTCGAGGAGGACAACGCGCGCGCCAAGTTCGTTCAGGAAGAATGCAAACCGATCGACAGACTGTTTCGGGCTGTTCGGCATGGGAGTGATGACATAAACAGCGTTCTCGTAGAGGAGCGGATGGGCCGCGTCAACCCCCGAGAGCTCCACACCTGCCATTGGGTGCCCGCCGATGAAGTTCCCCGCGGGAAACAATTTCGCCGCGGCTGCCATGATGCGCCGTTTCACGCTTCCCACATCGGTGACAATTGTTGACGGGGCAACGTGCGCGGCAACCATCGGGAGCAGCTTTTGAATGACGGAGACAGGAGGAGCAAGAACAACGAGGTCGGCTGATGCGACGGCACGCGGAATGGACGTCCCGGCTTCGTCGATCGCCCCCTTCCTGAGGGCCTTCTTCAGCACCGCGATCTTGTCAACACCGACAATGTGGGTGCCCGGGAAGTGCTTTTTGATCGCAAGCCCAAGTGAGCCACCGATGACACCAACCCCGACGATGGTGATCCTGCTGAATCCGAGTTGAGTTGATTGTGCTGGCCGCATTCAGAGTTTTGATGAAAGGAGATTGTCCATTCCCGATTTCGTTGACACCGCGCGGTTTTAGTTCAGCGTTCTCCCGATTGCCTCGGCAATGAGACGGATTTCCTTCATCATCTGCCCGAACTGATCCGGAAACAGTGATTGCGCTCCGTCTGATTTCGCATGATCGGGGTCGTTATGCACTTCAACCATGATCCCGTCCGCTCCCGCCGCAACACAGGCGCGAGCCATCGGAATGACTTTGTCCCTGATCCCGATGCCGTGCGATGGATCAGCGAAGACCGGAAGGTGGCTCTTCTTCTTGACGACAGGCACGGCGCTCACGTCGAGCGTGTTGCGTGTCGCCGTCTCGAACGTCCTGATTCCCCGCTCGCAGAGGATGACAGTATGATTGCCGCCGGAGAGGATATACTCTGCCGACATCAACCATTCATCGATCGTCGCGGCGAGCCCTCGCTTGAGGAACACCGGCTTCGACGCCGAGCCCAGCTCGCGCAGAAAAGTGAAGTTCTGCATGTTCCGGGCTCCGATCTGAAGGATATCGGAATATTTTTCGACGAGTGCGATCTGACTCTTGTCCATCACCTCGGTGATGACTTTGAGTTTGTATTCATCGGCTGCTGCCCGCAGGAGCCGCAATCCTTCTTCGCCCATCCCTTGAAACGAGTACGGTGACGTTCTCGGTTTGTAGGCGCCGCCGCGCAGGATGCGTGCTCCCGATGCTGCCACCGATTTGGCTATCGTGAAGATCTGCGCCTCGCTTTCGACCGAGCAGGGTCCCGCCATCACCACGACATTGTCGCCTCCGATGCGGAGCCCTCCAATATCAAAGACGGATCCCTCCCGCTTGAACGTCCGGCTCGCAAGCTTGTACGGCTCAGTGATCCTGAGGACCTCGGCCACGCCCGGGAGAAGCTCGATCTGCCGGTGGTCGAATTCCGGATGGACCCCGATCGCACCGAGGACGGTCTGCTGGACTCCCGTCGAACGGTGAACATCAAAGCCATGCTCATTCAGGACGCGTATAATTTCTTCTATTTGCTTTTCGGATGCACCGGGTTCCGTGACGACGACCATGGCGTTTACTTGCCCGCTTTGTTGTGAATGATGTGGGGGTTAGACAATACGACCGATCAATACCTGTCGAGTTTGAATTTTTCACCGAGGTAGAGCTTCTTGGCTTCGGGATCGTTCGCGAGAAACTCAGCCGTGCCTTCCTTCAGGATCCTTCCTTCAAACAGGAGGTAGGAATGATCCGTAATCGAAAGCGTTTCGTGGACGTTGTGATCCGTCACGAGGACACCGATGTTCTTTTCTTTGAGTTTTGAAACAATCTTCATGATCTCTTCGACTGCAATCGGGTCGATGCCGGCGAATGGTTCGTCGAGAAGCATGAATTTCGGATCCAGGGCGAGAGCCCGGGCAATTTCCGTACGTCGCCTCTCTCCGCCTGAAAGCACATAGCCTTTGCTCTTCACAAGATGAGTCAATCCGAAATCCTCAAGCAGCCTGTCGCATTTCTCTTCGCGTTCCTTTTTCGACATGCTGCTGATTTCGAGCACAGAGAGGATGTTCTCACGAACAGTCAGACGCCTGAACACCGACGCTTCCTGAGGTAAGTACCCGATTCCCATCCTGGCGCGCTGGTACATCGGCATCGCCGTGAGCTCCGTGTCATTGGCGAACACCTTCCCTTCGTTCGGCCTGATCATTCCAACGATCATGTAGAACGTCGTTGTCTTCCCGGCGCCGTTCGGCCCGAGAAGCCCGACGATCTCTCCCTGGCGAACCTGGATGGTCACCTGATTGACAACGATCCGCTTCTTATATCTTTTGACGAGACCCGCTGAGCGCAGCACTACAGGTCTGTTCGACGATGTCGTTTCATTCATATGTGTCGTGGACGATGGACAGCTGTTTCCGGCGAGGTCGGTCCGTGATCCAACGGAAACCGTCAAGGTTGTATTCCTGCTCGTGTTTGCCGATCATTTTTTCAGGGAAGTACTTCCCCTCCACTCCCCCCACGGTCCTGATCCTGTTGAGCTTGCCAGACTGAAATTCCATAACGATCCTGTCGGCGCTTGAGCGATTTGCGCCGTTGGGATTCACCCCGTCAAAGAGGTAGTACAGGCTCGTCGCCGTGCGATCGGCATCGATTTCATTGATCTTCCCGTTCTGAAAATGAAGAGTGACTTCACGCGCCGACAGCTGGTTAAATCTCGCCTTGATGACTGAATCAGCACGGGAGACTGCAATCGCCCGGCCGCGCACATAGACGCTCTGCAGCTTGCGGTCGTGCGTTGTGATCACGATGGAATCCCCAGAGACCTGGTTGTCGGCGTGCCAGACCACGGGCTGCTGCCTCAGGACAATTCGGTCGCGTTTGTAAAAATATGTCGCCTGGCCGCACCGCGCCGCAAAATCGGATCGCGCCATCTCCACGTTCCCTGCCGCAACGAATCGCTGGAGTGAATCCTCGAACGCCTCCATCTGCCGGCCGACGATAAGCAGCGTGTCGATGCCCCCGCTGGCCGCCGTGTCAACTTGCATGACGCGGGGGTTCTTCGGAACGATCGAGTATTTCTTCTTTTCAAAGTGAACGAGCGAATCACCAAAGACCGTCAGGTTGTTGTCAGAGCTCGTCACTTTGACCCTTCCGACGGCGATGGATTTGTCTTCGGTCTCGTAATACGTCAACTCATCGGACCAGGTGGAGGTTGTCGAGTCGATCACGTGGACGTCGCCGCGAAAGTAGGCGTGTTTGTCGTTGGCCCAATACTCTCCGTAGCTCGATGTCAAGAGCATCCGGCCGCGCGTCAGATGCACTTCCCTCGGGAGAACGGCTCGGCGGTCGTTTCCCGAATATGTTCCGACTGTAGATGTGAGAATCGAGCTGTCACGGATGATTTTCACATGTCCGAACAGATCCACGAGGTTTGTCTGGATATTACGATACGCGGAATCGCACCAGATCCTTATGTCCCCGGATTCTGAGGGCTGCACCATATGGACATGGCCAAGAAGCGCCTGGATTTCCTGCGACCCGACTTTCCGTACATTCAGAACATCGGCAGCACGAATTTCGAAGTCCTTCTGCTGAGCGTTCGCGTTGACAAGAACGAGCAGCACGAAGACTGCAGTGTGAATTCCAACCCGCGTATGTTGGTTCCGGGCCTTCGTAATTTGAGCTTTCTGCCGCCGTTCAGTTCCCATGGACCTGAGCGGTGACTTTAAAGATCCTGTAGTTGTGGAGGCGTTGATCGGATTCGAACCCGCGGCCCTGCACCTTTTCTTTTGGTGAGGTCACATAAACATACTCCTCTGTGTAGATCAACTGGCGCTTGTTGTCCCAGAACAGCCGCTCGGAACGGAGCTTCGTGCTGTCATCGGAGACAACAAGCACATCACCATCAGCTTCGATGTTGTAGGTCTGCTCGTTGACCCGTCCCCGTTTCGCCGTCATTACCGATGTTTGCTTCCCCGAGTCATTAAAGAAATGGACGATGACTCCATCGCTCATTTGCGTATCCTGCGGGCCGTCATACTTCTGTATGTATCCGGCCAGAATCCGGGCCTGCAAACGACCTGAATCGGAGAGGATAATCGTGCTGTTCCAGCTCTCCTGCTGCGGCATTGTCTTCGAGTCGAGGCCCGGAAGCACCGACGGTTTGATCTTCCCGCCGCATCCGCACATCAAGAAGGCGCCGAGGATCACGCAGGTCGCTCCGACGATGAGGTTGCAGCGCGTCATCCAACGCTCTCGGTACCCAATCCGGCCTTCACAAGATCGTGCAGGTGCAGCATGCCCACCGGATGGTGATGTTCATCTACGACAACGAGCTGGGTGATGTTGTACAATTCCATCTCCTCCAGGGCGGTCGCTGCAAGAAGCCCCTTGCGAATTGTCTTCGGGTTCTTTGTCATCGCATCGGCTGCGGTCAGGTTCGCCACATTGCTCGTTCGTTGCAGCAAACGTCGCAAGTCGCCGTCCGTGATGATGCCGAGCAGCTTCCCGGGCTCATTCACGACACAGGTCGCACCAAGCCGCTTCGACGTCATCTCGACAATCGCCTCCGAGAGGGGCACGCCGTCTCGAACCACGGGGACACTCGGTCCGGCAACCATCATCTCTTCGACTTTCAAAAGGAGTCTCTTCCCAAGGTTGCCGCCGGGATGAAACATCGCGAATTCTTCTTTTGTGAAACCGCGCTTGTCGAGCAAAGCAACAGCGAGAGCGTCCCCAAGCACAAGGGCAGCCGTCGTCGAGGCTGTCGGAGCAAGGTCATGCGGACACGCTTCCTCTTTCACCGTCGTGTCCAGAACAATATCGCTCTGGCGGGCAAGGTGCGAAGATGTATTGCCGATGATCGAGATGACTTTGACACCGATTCTTCGAAAGAGAGGGATGAGTTCGCGAATTTCTTCGGTGTCGCCGCTCTTCGAGAGACAAATGACGACGTCCTCGCTCCTGACCATTCCCAGATCACCATGAACCGCGTCCGAGGGATGCAGGAAAATCGCCGCAGTCCCCGTTGAGTTCATTGTCGCGACAATCTTGCGCGCAACAAGGCCGGACTTGCCGAGTCCCGTGACGATCACTCGGCCCGTGCTCTTGTAGAT
>DATJQB010000348.1:0-4743 GCA_035506075.1 Bacteroidota bacterium
AGATTTTTTGCCGATGCCATGTGATCTTATACGGTATACACAAGAGCTTTTTCTCTGAGCCGCTACCGCTGAAAACCGCGACTGTGGTTGGTCCGCGAAGAAACGATTTGCAGTTCGGCTATTGCAGTTGGTTGGAGGTCAAAATTGAGGGGAGTTGAGGCACTATTGGAGGGAGAGCTGGAAGAAGGGCGGAATAGGAATGATTTCCGCACCTCCGGCCAGCGAGTCGCCCGCGTGGACGGTTTAAACCGTCCACCCGGAGATTGCAAAATTCTACAGGTCGAACCCTCCTTTCCCCCCCTACGCTCACCAAAATCACCTGATGACGACCTCCAGCCACATCACCATCTTGGCATTTCAAAACAGGGAGCAAGTCCGTCGCATCGCTCGACTCATTCTGCAAACCACATCGCCTCTGGGATCAGCGTGATCGCAGCACCATCGTCTGTTTTGTCGGCAGGAGTTGACCGGTGCTCGATACAATTTGCTCGCCATGTTTCAGAACGGTCCCGTCACGGGAGTGCATTTCTGTATCAATTGGTACATAGGAAAGGGATTTGCCTCCAACTTCTGGGAGAACCTTTACCCTTGATGGATGATAGACTCTGACGGAGCGAGAGCGTTCCGCACATCCCGATTGCATTTCAAGATGAACAACAGTAGTTTTGAGAAAACAACTCCTCCACCGTTGATTTTTCTTGCGAATGTGACGCTCCCCACAGCAGCTTGCTCGATCGGTCTCATTGTTTGTCTTTTCGTCTCGTCCGCCAGCTCCCAGAACTGCTGGGGGGTGACCGTAGGTTTCAAGCCGCTCACGGAGCTCACCTCCACGACGTACCGGGGTTACCAGGGTGGATTGTATCCGGGAGGCAGAAATGATCGCCCACTCAAGCACGATACGTGCGGAAGATCCCTTGCACGCCAGATCACGCCTCTTACGACATCCGGTGTCCCGGATCCGACCGGAAAAATCGTCCTGCTCTCCATCGGCATGTCGAACACGACGCAGGAATTTTCCGCCTTCAAGGTAATCGCAGACAGCGATCCGAGAAAGAATCCATCGCTCGTAATCGTCGACGGCGCACAGGATGGAGAGACTGCCTCGTTGATCGCGGATCCCGCTGAGGATTTCTGGGAAACCGTGGACAAGCGCATCCACTCGGCGGGTTGCAGCTACAAGCAAGTCCAGGTCGTCTGGCTCAAAGAAGCGGATTCATACCCTACACAGCCGTTTCCTGCCCATGCAATTGCACTCCAATCCGAACTGGAGGCGATCGCCCGCCTCATGAGATCGAAATATCCCAACCTGAAGATTGTGTATGTCTCCAGCCGTACGTACGCCGGTTACGCTGCGTCGGCACTTAATCCCGAGCCGTACGCCTACGAATCGGGATTCTCGGTCAAATGGATGATTGAGAAGCAGATCAACGGCGACAGCTCTCTCGCATTCGCTGGTGCAAATCCGAAGGCGCCGTGGCTGGCTTGGGGTCCCTATCTCTGGGCAGATGGGACGACCCCTCGGCTCGACGGCTTCACCTGGCAGTGTTCCGATACGCAATCGGACGGAACGCATCCCTCCCCAAGCGGCCAGGCCAAAGTTGCCGGACTTCTTCTGGACTTCTTCAAGTCAGATCCGACCGCCCTTCCTTGGTTTGTGAACACCACTGTTGCTGACGCTGCCGGGATCATCGGTTCGGTACCAACTCAATATTCCCTGATGCAGAACTATCCGAATCCCTTCAATCCGACGACAACGATCGGCTATCGCCTTGCTACGACGGCCATGATAAGGCTCTCGGTGGTCGATGTCCTGGGCAGGGAAATCGCCTTGCTGGTCGAAGGTATCGGTCAGGCCGGCGAGCACTCTGCCGTGTGGGATGCATCCTCTATGCCAAGCGGAATGTACGTCTGCCGCCTTCTTGTAACTCCTCTCGGGTTTTCCACTCAACTGCAAGTCATCGATTCAAGGAAAATGATGCTTTTGAGATAACCCGTCTCGCCTCATGTCCGTCGATTCAGTCGCATGCTATTGCCCTCGCTTGCGAAATCCGACTGCTTTGGCCCATCCGTCCGAGGAACTATTTTTCCGCTGCCGTCGTTCTGAAATACACATGCAAATGACAATCTCATATCCTCATTGGTCTCCATCCAGAAGCACAACCTGCTCGTGTAGTCGGCCTGCTTGTTGTTGAGCAGGCGCCCGCAAGAAGTTTCAGTCTCTCATTATCTCTCAAGCATTCACGTTTGAATTGGTCGCGCGGCTGGCCGACGTGTCAGGCCGTACGTATTCTCTATGGTAGAACCGATCGCATATCGTCTGCCGGGTACACTCCTCCCAGGAGTCGGCCGTACTCCATTGCTCCGGTTGGCGCACCTCGTCGATAATCCGAGGGTTCGGCTGTATGCAAAGGCAGAATGGTACAATCCGGGCGGGTCGGTCAAGGATCGGCCGGCGCTCAGCATGATCCAGGATGGAGAGCGCACAGGGAAGCTGACAAAGAGTAAGGTGCTGATCGACGCCACAAGCGGGAACACAGGCATCGCATACGCGATGTTCGGCGCTACGCTCGGCTACGGCGTTGAGCTTGTCGTGCCGGCGAACATCGGCATCGAAAAACGGAGAATCCTCCAGGCGTACGGGGCGAACGTCATCTACTCCGATCCCCTGGAAGGAACTGACGGCGCCCGTGAGCTGGCGCGAACACTTGTCGCCAAGAATCCGCAACGATATTTTTATCCCGACCAGTACAACAACCCGGCAAATTGGCTGGCCCACTATCAGACGACCGGTCAGGAAATTCTTGAACAAACCCGGGGCTCTTTGACTCATTTTGTGTGCGGGTTGGGAACGACAGGGACGTTCATCGGGAGCACACGACGATTGAAGCAGGCGAACGAAGCCATTCGATGCATTGCGGTGCAGCCGGATGCTCCATTACATGGGCTTGAAGGGCTGAAGCATTTGGCTTCTGCTTGGGTGCCCGGAATTTTTGATTCGTCGCTCGTCGATTCAATCGAGGAAGTTGCAACGGAAGATGCATATGCCATGGTGAAGCGGCTCGCACGCGATGAAGGATTGCTCGTGGGCGTCTCATCAGGCGCAGCTGCAGTTGCTGCAGTCCGCATCGCATCCGGTCTTGAAGAAGGTGTCATCGTCACCATCTTCCCCGACAATGCATTCAAATACCTGGGCGAGACTTTTTGGGAGAAATGAGCTCAATGATCAGGATCGGAATTGATTTTGTTGATCGGATGAAGGAGCACGCTCGGAGTTCGTATCCGGAGGAGTGCTGCGGGTTCCTCTTTGGCAACTCCGGTGGAGATACGAAAGAAGTGACCGACTTGCATGAGCTGACAAATTCAAGTCACTCGAATCGAACGCGCAGGTACGTCGTGACACCGGAAGAATTTCGCAATGCGGAGATTTGGGCGCAGGGCCGGGGACTGGAAGTGCTGGGGCTTTATCATTCGCATCCCGATCATCCGTCGCGGCCGTCTCAGTTCGATGTCGACCACGCGCTTCCGTGGTGGTCATATATAATCATTGCAGTCGAAAACGGCACTCCCGGAACGCTGCAATCGTGGATCCTCCGGGATGACAGATCGTCGTTTGATGAAGAAGGCATTGCACTGACGGATCCTGACCCCGCGCGACGGAAGGCTGCTGAAGCAGAATAAATTGTGGATCAATCTAGAACGAACAGAAGGAGATCGTATGGCAGTGAAAGTCCTTATCCCCACCCCGCTTCGCGCGTTTACAGAGCGCAAAGATGCAATTGTCCTCGAAGGATCAACGGTGGGAGAATTGCTCGACAAACTGACGACACAACACGCTCAGTTGAAGAAACACCTTTACGCAGACGACGGCTCCCTCAGGAACTTCGTCAATGTCTACGTCAATAATGAAGACATCCGGTATCTCAAGAACGAAGAGACCTCTGTGACGGAGAAGGATGTGGTGAGCATTATTCCATCGATTGCCGGCGGGGGCGACCTGTTATGATCAATCAATCCGAGTCAAGGTCTTCTGCAACAGCCCAACTCAGCCGCAGTGAGATCAAACGATACGGGCGTCATCTCCTGATGCCCGAAGTGGGACTCGAGGGGCAGCGGAAACTGAAATCATCGAGCGTGCTTCTGATCGGGGCGGGGGGGCTTGGCTCTCCAGCAGCATTGTATCTGGCTGCTGCAGGTGTGGGGAGGATCGGTGTGGTGGATTTCGACGTCGTTGATGAGTCGAACCTGCAGCGGCAGATACTTCACAGCACGGCGGATGTCGGAAGGTCCAAACTGCAATCCGCATCGGAACGGATTCGGGCGCTGAATCCGAACGTCGAAGTCGAACAGCACGAAGTGCATCTCGATTCGACAAACGCGCTGGACATTGTCAGGACCTACGACGTGGTAGTGGATGGGACGGACAATTTTCCCACACGCTATCTTGTGAACGACGCCTGCGTGCTTCTTCAGAAGCCGAATGTGTACGGGAGCATCTTCAGATTTGAGGGACAAGCATCGGTGTTCCACGCCGGGAAGGGGCCGTGCTATCGATGTCTGTATTCGGAGCCACCGCCGCCGGGACTGGTACCAAGCTGTGCGGAGGGAGGGGTGTTCGGCGTACTGCCCGGGATCATCGGAACCATCCAGGCGCTCGAGACTCTCAAGGTTCTCATTGGCATCGGAGAGCCTCTTGTCGGCCGTCTGCTTCTGTTCGATGCGCTGAAATTGGAATTCAGGGAGCTG
>DATJQB010000349.1:0-4057 GCA_035506075.1 Bacteroidota bacterium
GACGTGACGACGGGTCCTCCCGGGGTGCTCACGGCATATGCCGCTGCAGCGACTGTCGAGATCAGGGCAAACCCGAGCGACGTCCTTCTGATCGGGATCATGCTGTGGTAGATCGTCCCGAAAAAGAAGATCTTGTCGTGAAAAACGGCCGGCATGTGATTGTTCAGGATGTAGAAATAGAGCTGCCTGGCGTCGGCTTCTTCCATGATGGGAAGATCCGGCATGGCGCGAGCCCGTGTCTTGATGTATTGGCTTGGTTGGTTCTCCTGAAACGCTTTTCTTCGTTTCGTACTTTCTTTTGCGTACAGCGTTAGCCCGGCGATCAGTCCCGCACCGCAGAACATGAAGAAGAGCTGCAGGCCGGGGAGGTCGAGCTGGCGGCCAAACGCCTGTGCGAAGGCGATGACGAAACACATGAGCAGGGTCGCAAAGTAGAACCCCGGGACGAGAATACGGACCGCTTCGTACGTGCCAAACGAAGAGGAGGATTGATTCATGGGTGCCTCGAGTCGAGTGCCAAATCGTTTGAGAGGATAGAGAGGAGAACTTTGCCGACGGCAGCAAGGCTCTCTGCGCTGCATTTATCAGGCGTGTCGGCGAGTGTATGCCAGTACTTGTTCGACTCATCCGGATAAGCGAAGTCGATCAGATCGATTGTCGGAATTCCGGCGCGATTCAACGGCAGATGATCGTCTGTAATTTCCTCGCCGGCAGAATCTGAGAATTGTGCCACACCAAGCGTTCTGGCTGTCTCGAACACGAGTCGTTGCACCTGCGGGGCCAGTTCCTCCGAGTTTCGTTCGCGTGTGATCCTCAACTCTTTATCCCCCACCATATCGATATTAATGCCGGCATCTGCACGAAAACCATCCGGCAGGTGTGTGGCGAAAAATCGTGAGCCCAGCGAAAACGTTTCGGGCTTCCCCGTGACGCCGACATCCTCACCATCGAAGAGAACCAGATCCACCCCGATCTTCGGCCTGCTCAACCTGAGTTCTCGTGCGAGCTCAAGGATGATCGCAGTGCCGCTCGCGCCGTCATTGGCCCCAAGGATCGGTTTGTCCCAGTTGTGCTTGTCTGGATCCTGGTCTGCCCGCATGCGGGAGTCCCAGTGAGCTGAGATCAGGATTCTCTTCGTTGCCTGAAGATTGAAGGAGGCAACAATGTTTGTCAGTTCAATGTGTTTCTTGTTGGCCAGTTCGGCGATGAACGGCTGCGTCTCGACGCGGTCCGCGTTCCGACGGAGCTCGTTCTTGAGAAACACGAGACAGCGTGCGTGTCCTGGCGAGCCGGGAGCCCTGGGACCAAAATCCGTTTGGCGTGTCAGATACCTGAATGCAGCCACGCCGTCGAACCCGCCTTGCGCCTGGTGCCCCGATGCTTGCACCCGGGCATCAGCTTGCGGGAGGCTGAAAGCAATGATCAGCGCTGTCCCTAATGCGGCAGATAGTCGACGTCGTTCCTTCACGACTCTAACGTAGGGAAAAGTCGCTGTATTCTCAACTGGAAGAGCGGGTGGATTATCCAGCGAAGGGAAGTTAATGAGTCCCGGACCGGCTGAAACCTGCCATCAGAGCTCCGATCTTGTCCTGTGCATTCCTGTAGAGCCGCGATGGAAGGATGAAATTCTGCATCGTCATCGAGAACGCGAGCATCTCACCGTCCTGCGTTCGGACATATCCTGAGAGTGAGCTGACGCCGCTGATCGATCCGGTCTTTGCGCGCAAATTGCCCTGTGCTGCTGTTCGCTTCATCCTGTTCTGCAGCGTGCCGTCGATGCCCGCGATGGGGAGGGACCTGAGATAGAGCGGAAAAATCTCCTTCTGCTTCGACATTCCTTCAAGAAGCTGGCAGAGCATCTCTGTGGTAAGAAGATCGTGATACGATAGTCCGGAACCATCGACGATGTTGAATCGTGTGGTATCGATCCCCAGAGAACTGAGGAATCTGTGGACGACGAATGTTCCCCCCTCAGCGCTCCCGGGGGCTCCTGCTGCCGTCGTTCCCAGTGTCTTAAGGAGAATCTCGGCGGAGAGGTTATCGCTGATTTTGTTCATGTTGACGATCGTCGTGTCGATCCTATGAGATATCGAGACGATTTCCCTGCTTCCGATGGGAGCTGGTTCGACGGATGCGGCTTTTCCCACCGAAATTCCTTTTCGCTGCAGGGCCTCTGAAAAAAGGGTGGCGGCGTACAGCTCGGGTTTCCAGACGCTGAGTGTGTTCTCAACCGGGTTCGCAGAGGTTCGAATCTCACCGTCAACGAGGATTGTATTGGAATGCTCCTTGAAGAGGCGCGTTACGACAAGCGGATGGCGCACGCTGTCTCCAACGGTCTTCGCCTTGTTGAGGACTGTCACGTACGAAGTCGGCGGATCGATACTGACATGCACAGAATCGCCGGGCGCGTTTCCCGGAGAAACCGAGACGACGACGCAGTTGTCGTTGACCGCCAACGGAGTGATAAATGCCGCGTACGACGATGGTTCGTCATCCCAATTCCATCCATATCCCCAATATGAATCATCGAAGAATGAAACGTCGGCGCAGACACTCCCGTTGATCTTGCGGACCCCGGCCGCCCGGACGAGCTCCGCCAGTGAGTCGAGGTCGGCTGTGACAAGGTCCGGATTCCCTAACCCTTTAATATAGAGATTGCCTGCGACGCTGCTGTCGACCGGGGACTGTTCAACGAGAACGGGGGTCTTGAAGGTGTAGTCTTTCCCAAGAACCCCAAGGGCAGAAGCGGATGTCACGAGTTTCATATTTGAAGCGGGTCGGGTGAGGAGTTTGCTGTCGCGCTCGTATAACACCTCATGCCGATCGAGTGAAATGATCTTGATGCTTGTTCTCGCCTGGACGAAAATCGAATCGGAGAGAACATGGTTGATGTCATAGCGCAAAGCTTCGACCGGTTCGGATGGTCTTCCGGCAGGAAAGAGCAGGGCGCAGCCAGAACTCAGCATCGCGAGTACGCTGATGAAGGCAACGATCATCAGAGAAGAGCTGCGTGGAACGAGGTGAAGGTGCGGGAAGTTCGTTTTCAACGTTGGTCTCCGGAGGTCGAATTCTCAATCGAAATTGAAACAAATGTGACCCGAAAAAGCGTCAAATGCAAGAAGGCGCATGAAGACTGCGTTTCTTGACTGCGCGGCAAAAAAGGGGTATATTTTCACGTTGTAGACAATTGCAGCGACGGGAAAGGTATCTATGCTCGATTTTTTCAAGAAGTTGTTTGGTTCCAAACATGAACGCGACGTGCAGGGACTCTGGCCGATCGTTGCAGAGATCAACGAGCATGCGGCTGCGCTCGAGGCATTGACGGACGATGAACTGAAGGCGAAAACCGCGGAATTTCGTAAGTATATAGACGAAACGACGGCGGACATCAAAGCGGAGATCGCAAAACACCAGGAGAGCCTGAAGGAGGACATCCCCTTCAGTCAGCGGGAATCGATCTACGCGGAGCTCGACGAGCTCAACAAACAGCTGGACGCGGCAATCCAGGATGCGCTGAACGAGATTCTCCCCGAGGCGTTTGCAGTTGTCAAGGAGACGTGCCGGCGTCTCGTCGGTCAATCCTGGGACGTCGCCGGAAACAAGATTATTTGGGACATGGTCCCCTTCGATGTGCAGTTGATCGGCGGGATTGCGCTGCACCAGGGAAAAATCGCTGAGATGGCAACGGGTGAAGGCAAGACGCTCGTCGCTACGCTCCCGACATATCTCAATGCACTTCCCGGCCGCGGCGTGCACATTGTCACGGTCAACGATTACCTCGCCCTTCGAGACAGTCAGTGGATGGGCAAAATCTTCGAGTTCCACGGCCTCACCATCGGCGTCATATTACAGCCGATGGATCCTTCGCAGCGCCGGGTGCATTACGCGGCCGACATTACCTACGGCACGAACAACGAATTTGGTTTTGACTATCTCCGCGACAACATGGTCGTGAGCGCAGAGGAGATGGTGCAACGGGGACACAACTACGCGATCGTCGACGAAGTGGACTCCGTGCTTATCGACGAAGCGAGGACCCCGCTGATTATCAGCGGCC
>DATJQB010000350.1:0-3013 GCA_035506075.1 Bacteroidota bacterium
TGAGATCAAACTTGTCGATCACCTTCAGGAGCACGTTCTCACTTGTCAGGATCGCGCGATAACGGTCCATTTCGGAAGATCCGGTCAATCCCGACAGCGCACGTCCCGGCGAAATGGATTTCACGAGGGAAGAGATGCCTTCCAGCCCCGAGAAGAGGTCCGCCTTCTCAGCGGGAAGGACCGTCGCTGTCGCCTTGTACCATTTCGGACTGACAAGTCCGACGACGACAGCAACCAGCGTCACAACGACAACCGTGCGGGTTATGAACTTCCGCCACTTCGTGATGATGGCAAAAAAGTCGATCAACGCTGCGCCAAGCGGCCGGGGCGTGTCACCGCCATCCGCACCGGTGTTCGCCCGATTGTTCTGATCGCCACCAGGTTCCATCTGACTCGATTTCATCATCTTGTCCTGTTTTGAGTAGAGATTCGTTTGTCCGACGTGGGCAACAGATGCCGCTTATCTGCGGCTGACATAGATCAGCGTGGCGATCGAGATGCCGACTGCCGCGAGATCTCTGAAGATGCCAAAGTACGTCCAGAAGTTTTTGCGCGATTCCTTGGGAATCCAGATGCGATCCCCCGGCTCAATCGTCGTGTCGCCCGGTTTGAACCAACTTGACGTCCCGGCCTTGATGATCCGGACCTCGCCTTCATCGGCGTACTCCTGGTAGTCTCCCGCAAGCCGGATATAGTACCTGTAATTCGCTCCCGCGACGTACGGGAGATACCCGGGATTTGCCACCTGTCCCTGTACGAGAACCGATCGGTCATTCGATGGGATGTAAACGAAATCATCCGGACGGAGCATGACATCGCACGTGCTGTCCTTGTCGACGAGCAGCCGCTTGAAATCAACAACCACCGGCTGACGCCCCGTCTTAAGATCAAGGAAGAAATACGTGCTGTCCACCATCTCGAACTGATGTGCCCTGAGGAACGTAAGATATTCGAGTTGCACCGTTTCGGGGATCAGGTATTTTTCATCCTTGCGCCAGAGCACCGCACCCGTCAGCAACGCACGCGATGTTATTCCTCCGGCAGAACGGAGAAGCGTCGAAAGCTTCGTTGACTCTCGGGTGACAGGATAGATCCCGGGCGAAACCACTTCCCCGCCGATCGTGGCGTGATATTCACGTCTCCGGTCCACCTGGGGCTTGATCAGGACCTGATCGGCCCGCTGGAGAGGAATGTCAGGCTGCTGACCTTCGAGAATGGCCCTGAGGTCAACGCGGATTTCCATCGTTCGCTCTGATCGCGGATCCGATCTGAAGATGACGGCAGATCCGGAATCCGCGGTTTCAAGAAGACCCTGGGCGATGCGGACAAGTCCGGCGAGACTGTCTCCCTGAACGAACTCGTATTTCCCCGGGGCATTGACTGCACCGGTGACGCTGACGTAATTCACACTCGGCGTTCGGTTGGGCACAACGATGATATCACCGTCAACAAGAAATGGATTGTACTTGTTGTCGAGCGTTGCGTAGTATTTGGGTATATCGACATGGATCGTGTCACCGTTGCGGCGGATGAGCTTGATATTACGCGTGGAAGTCTGCTCATCGAGCTCGGGCTTGGAGGAGATCCTCGGCACGCTGAAATCCTCCTGCGTGACTGGCATGCCCGTGGGAGAAAGAGCCGGGATGCTGAAGGTGGTACTGGGCGTTCTCACGTCGCTCGCCCCCTGCTGGATGATCTTCTCAACCCGGTCCACCGCGGTGGCAACATATTGCCCGGGGCGCGTCACTGCTCCCCGCAGAGTCACGATGAGAGACCTCGGCCGAATCAGGGTCATGGAAAAACTGCCGCGAAGATATTTTTTCTCGACGGCTTCCGCGACTCGCTTCTTTGCGACCGCCAGCGTCAGATCGGCGACATAGATTTCTCCCACGGTCGGCACGAGCAGCGTTCCTTCGGGTGTGACGGGAACGGTGTATTCGGTCGGCGGCACTCCCCAGAACGTGAGCGCAAACATGTCGAAAGGTCCGACGACATAGCGGCCCGGATCAACCGGACCTTCCATCGGCATTCCCGTAATCTTCGATCCTGTATCTTCCTTGTCCTTCTGGTCAGACTGTGAGGATTTCTCCTTGGCCTGGTCCCAGATCGAGCCTGCCTTCTCCTGGGCAAAACCCGTTTGGAGGAAAAGGCACAGACATACAGCGCTGATCGTTGCGCGGATGTTCATGAGGCACCGCTCCTTAGATTTTCTTGAGTAGAATTTCGGCAATGCGTTCTGCCGTGTGGCCGTCCCAAAGCTCGGGGATGCGGCCGTTCTTCGGCCGGCCATCAAACACATCAAAACTCCTTTGAACAATCTTTGCGACGTCCAGTCCGCACAGTTCGTTGGTTCCGATTTCTGTCGTGACGGGGCGCTCCGTGTTCTCACGCAGCGTGAGGCACGGGATGCCAAGGAAGGTCGTCTCCTCCTGAATTCCGCCGGAGTCGGTCACCACGAGCTGAGCCCGGTCCATCAGGCAGAGAAAGTCGAGATATCCCAGCGGATCGGTGATGTGCAGGTTGGGGATCCTCCCCGCCTGCCCGACGAGTCCGAATCGTTCGAGCATCTTCCTCGTACGTGGGTGCACCGGGAAAATGATCGACGATCGCCCGGCAAGTTGTTCAAAGATCGCAACAATCTTCGCGAGCCCATCCTCCGTGTCGACATTGCTTGGGCGATGGAGGGTCACAAGCGTGAACTTCCCCGGTGTCAAGTGGAATTGATCGAGTGTCGAAAGAGCAGCGGCCTTCTGCCGGTATTGAACGAGCGAATCGATCATGACGTTGCCGACATAGAAAATCTTGTTCTCAGCAACGCCCTCACGGCGAAGGTTGTGAAGTCCGCTAGGCTCACTCACAAAGAGGTACTCAGAAATGACGTCAGTCAGCATGCGGTTGATCTCTTCCGGCATCGACCGGTCGAAACTCCTCAAACCGGCCTCGACGTGAGCCACAGGAATGCCCATCTTCACGCTGACGAGGCTTGCCGCGACTGTCGAATTGACGTCACCGA
>DATJQB010000351.1:0-6487 GCA_035506075.1 Bacteroidota bacterium
TCCTTCACTCTTCGCAGTCGTATCGGCGGTCGCCGAAATGTGAGCGTTTTCAAGGAAGATCGACATCCTGAACTTACCCGGAAGAAGATAGATTCCAGCGAGAACAGGCGCGCTCAGCCGGCCGTTGAACTGAAATCTTCCGTCCTTGACAACCGTGGTCTCGGGTGCAATGACCTGTGCGTCGCTGAATGTCAAGAACGACAAGATTGCTTTTCCTTCGGGCATGCCGCGGACGACACCGTCAAGCACAAATCGGCCATCCTGTGCGTCAGCGAGTGTCACTGCAGAGAAAAGTGCAATCGTGAAAAGGTAATTCTTCATGCAGACCTCGTTTGGCGAGAGATGTGCGCCGATCAACCCGATTCAGAAGTTGTCCATCCGCAACGTACTATCATTTCGTTGACTATTCAAGATGGCTTTGCAGGTACTGTTGCGGCGCTGTCGCAAACAAAAAAGGCGGCCATCGGCCGCCCTTTCTGCGTCATTCAAACGCGGTCTTTACGAAATCTCAGCGAGGATAAACTCCCTGTTGAGCCTCGCAATGTGCGTGACAGAGATCTTCTTCGGGCATTCGGCTTCACAGGCGTAGTTGTTCGAGCAGTTGCCAAAACCTTCCTTATCCATCTGCTCGATCATGTTGAGGACACGCTGCTTCCGCTCCACCTTCCCCTGCGGCAGCAACGCAAGGTGGGACACTTTCGCTGCCACGAACAACATCGCGGACGAGTTGGGACACGAAGCAACGCAAGCCCCGCAGCCAATGCACGCTGCAGCATCCATCGCCTCTTCTGCATCCGGCCTCGGAACCTGTATGAGATTCGCCTCGGGAACCGCACCGGTCTTCGAAGAAATATATCCCCCGGCCTGCATGATCCTGTCGAGCGCTGTCCGATCGACAATCAGATCCTTGAGAATCGGGAACGGCTTGGCGCGCCACGGCTCTGCCACAATCGTCTCCCCCTCCTTGAAGCCCCTCATCCGCAGCTCACACGTCGCTATGCCGCGGCCCGGACCGTGGGAACGGCCGTTGATCACAAGACCGCAGCTGCCGCAAATACCTTCCCGGCAGTCATGGTCAAACGCAACCGGCTCCTCCCCTTTCTTGACGAGGTCCACGTTGAGGATGTCAAGCATTTCAAGGAACGAAGCGTCAGGCGACACATCCTTGACCTCGTATTCAACAAACCCGCCGCGATCGTCCCTGTTCTTCTGGCGCCAAATCTTCAGTTTGAAATCCATTACCCGTTGCTCCTCTTGATCTGGTAGAAAACGGCCCCGGGCTCGATCACCGGACGCCGGTTTTCCGCATGGTTTACTTATAACTTCGTTGCGATGGCTTCACGTACTCGAACGTCAGCGGTTCCTTGTTGAGCGTCGGCTTCTTGCCGACACCGTTGAACTCCCAGGCAGCGACGTAGGCGAATTTCTTGTCGTTTCGTTGTGCCTCCCCCTCTTCAGTCTGAAATTCCTCACGGAAATGTCCGCCGCACGATTCCTCGCGATGCAGCGCATCGAAAGCCAGGAGCTCACCGAGCTCGAGGAAATCCGCCACACGGCCGGCCCGCTCCAGCTCTGCATTGAGGTCGTCCGAAGCCCCAACCACTTTCACGTTCTTCCAGAACTCCTCACGGATCGCCGGAATCTCCTTGAGAGCTCTCTGGAGACTCGTCTTCGTGCGTCCCATGCCGACATTGTCCCACATGACCTTCCCGAGCTCGCGGTGAAATTCCTCTACTGTTTTCTTGCCGTTGATCGACATCAGTTTCCGGATAAGCTCTTCGACGCCGGCCTGGACCTTTTTGAACGAATCGTCGTCCGACTTGACCGGATTGAACTTGGTCGAGGCAAGGTAATTTCCCATCGTGTACGGGATGATGAAATAGCCGTCCGCAAGTCCCTGCATCAGTGCGCTCGCCCCGAGCCGGTTCGCGCCGTGGTCGGAGAAGTTTGCCTCGCCGATGACGAAGAGTCCCGGGATCGTTGACATGAGATTGTAGTCAACCCACAACCCGCCCATCGTGTAGTGGACTGCCGGATAGATTCTCATCGGTGCGCTGTACGGATCTTCAGCTGTGATCTCGTGGTACATGTCGAACAGGTTTCCGTACCGCTCTTCGATCACATGCTTGCCGAGGCGCTTGATTGCGTCGCTGAAATCGAGGTACACCGCGAGCTTCGTGGGCCCGACGCCAAATCCCTTGTCGCACATTTCTTTTGCCCGGCGCGACGCGACATCGCGTGGGACGAGGTTGCCGAACGACGGGTACAACCGCTCGAGGTAATAATCGCGCTCCTCTTCCGGGATGTCCTGCGGCTTTCTCGTGTCGCCTTTCGCCTTCGGAACCCAGATGCGTCCATCGTTGCGGAGGCTTTCGCTCATGAGCGTCAGCTTGGACTGATACGCGCCGCTCTGGGGAATGCATGTGGGATGAATCTGTGTGAAGCACGGATTGCCGAACAATGCTCCCCGCTTGTGTGCACGCCAGATGGCTGTGGCGTTGCTCGCCTTGGCCATGGTGGAGAGGTAGAAGGTATTTCCATAACCGCCTGTTGCCAGGACGACGGCATTGGCAGCGTACGTTTCGAGTTTCCCCGTCACGAGATCACGCACGACGATTCCGCGCGCCTGGCCGTCGACAATCACGAGGTCCAGCATTTCGCGACGCGGGAAGAACTTCACAGTCCCGAGGTTCAGCTGCCGGCTGAGCGCGGAGTACGCGCCAAGCAGAAGCTGCTGCCCTGTCTGTCCCCTTGCGTAGAATGTGCGGGAGACCTGTGCGCCGCCGAACGAGCGGTTGTCGAGGTATCCGGCGTAGTCACGCGCGAACGGAACGCCCTGGGCCACGCACTGATCGATGATGTTGCCGCTGACCTGTGCGAGGCGGTAGACGTTCGCCTCACGGGCGCGGTAGTCTCCGCCTTTCACGGTGTCATAAAACAGACGCCAGATGCTGTCGCCATCGTTCGCGTAGTTCTTTGGCGCGTTGATCCCTCCCTGCGCCGCGATGCTGTGCGCACGCCGGGGGGATTCGTGGTACGAGAAGGAAAGGACGTTGTAGCCGAGCTCGCCGAGACTTGCCGCTGCGGAGGCTCCGGCCAACCCCGTTCCGACCACGATCACCGTGTATTTCCGCCGGTTGGAGGGGTTGACCAGCTTCATTGCGAAGCGGTGATTATCCCATTTCTTCTCAATTGGGCCGGATGGAATCTTTGAGTCAAGCGTCATTGTTTATCAGCTCCCATTGCGATGGTCAACATTCGGGCGACACGGTATATCGTTTACTTGATCCAGAGGAAATATGCCGGCATAGCGGCAAATGCGAGCGGGATGAAGAGCCAGAAAATCACCGCCACGCTGTCGATGAGCCATTTGTAGCGTTTATCGCTCAGTCCGAGTGTCTGGAACCCCGATTGAAACCCGTGGCGGAGGTGAAACGCGAGGAACACGATCGAGAGAATATAGAAGAAGCTGTAGACAGGATCTGAGAATGCAGCGGCCACGAGATCGTAGTTCGATTGAGGCGCGACGGCCCAGAACCGGTTCGGCACCCAGAAGGTCTTCAGATGAACCACGAGGAAGAATCCAACCAGGCTTGCGCTCGCTGTGAGCATGGGCGTCCTCGAGGTGAACGTCGTGTTATCACGCAGGCGGTACAGTTCATAGCCGACCGGGCGTGACGCACGGTTTTTCAGCCACACCACGACACCGCTGATGATGTGAGCGACCAGGCCCGCGAAGAGGACGATCTCGATGACACGGATGAACGGGTTCGTGGACATGAACTCGGAGTAGCGGTTGTACGTTTCTCCGCCGTCGTGTTTGAAGAGAAACATGTTGATGACGACGTGGACGACGAGGAAGGTGCAGAGGAAGAGGCCGCTCAGGCTCATGATGATCTTCTTGCCGACAGAAGACCGGTACAGGGCGATGAATTTGTTCATAGATCTTCGGTAATGTGATCGTTCGGATGAAATCGATCCCGGGTTTGTGCGGCGCTGCCGTCAGGAGTGCCGGTGGAACAATCAAACCGGGCAGGTAGTGTCAAAAAGTGGGTTCTGATGGACCTTGAATTTCTGTATCAGCGTGTGGAGAGTGTAGAAAAGAATTCGGGAAAAAGCAATTCTCAATTCTTCTCGTGCACCACACTTTCGCTTATGAAGCGTCGGATGGAAATTGCGCTGCCGACGAAACCAAGGATGCAGCCCACGGCAACGACAATCCCGTAATACAACGGTTTCACGTGCACGAAATCTGCCAATTCAAGCGAGAACCAACGTGCCAGGTATTCAAAAACGAGAAAGAGAATCGCAGCCGCAAGCGCACCGCCGACGAAGCCCTGCACAATACCTTCAAGGATGAACGGCCCGCGGACAAACGACTTGGTCGCACCGATGAGTTTCATCGTCTGGATGATCTTCCGCTTGGCGTAGATCGCCAGACGGATCGTGTTGGCGACGAGGAACACCGACGATATCGTAATAAAGAGACCTATGCCGAAGACGACCCACAGAAATGTTGTTGCGCGCTTGTCGAGCATCTCCATGAGTGTCTTCCTGTAAATTACTTCGTCGACGCCGCGGATTTTCCTGGCGGCCTCGTACACCGCTTCGGCCCCCTTCGCTGTGCGGTAACCATCCTTCAGGAAAATCTTGACGGAAGCCGGGAGCGGATTGAAGTCGAGCACCTTGTGAATATCCTCCCCGAACTCATCCTTGAAAATGGCCGCGGCATCTTCTTTGGAAACATACTTCACCTCGCGAACGCCCGGAATCTGTGCGAGGCTGTCCCGCACAATGGAGGTTTCGACGGGCGTAAGATAGTCGGCAAGAAACGCTTCCATTTCCACCTTTTCCCTCAACGATTCGACGACCGCGTTCGCGTTGAGGACAAGGATGGAGAAGGAGCCGAGCAGCAACAGGGATGCGCTGATTGTCATGATCGCGGCGAAGGTGGAGAGCTTCGCTCGCCTGAAACCGGAAAATCCTTCGCGAAACACGTACGTGAGCTGCATGGTTAGCTCTTGATGGTTTTGCCAAATGGATACGCGCCAAGCACACGGACAAAGGAGGTCAGCTCCTCGATGTGCTTCAGCGCCTGCTGAACCCGGACCTCCGACGGAGAGCCTTCGATGTCAAGATAGAACAGATACTCCCACGGTTTGCCGACGTGCGGCCGGGACTCGATCTTCAACATGTTGATTTCCCTGAGCGCGAAGACCGCCAGCGCCTTGAACAGCGCCCCCGGGACATCCTTCACAGCAAACACAAGGGAGGTCTTCTCCTGTTTTCGGACGGGATGACGACGGGCCGAGAGAACAATGAACCGCGTGAAGTTATTGTGGTTGCTTTCGACGTTCCGCTTCAGGATTGTAAGGCCGTAGGTGCGTGCAGCCTGTGCGCTTGCGATCGCAGCGGCATCGCGCCGCCCTTCTTCCCTGATCATCTTTGCAGAGCCGGCAGTGTCATAGTAAGCGACGACACTGACCCTTTTCAACGACCGGAGGTATTCGTCGCACTGACCGAGCGCCTGCGAATGAGAATAGACAGAACGGATTGCCGGTATGACCACACCCGGCAGGGCCATCATATGGAGCCGGATCCGGAGTTTCAGCTCCCCGACGATCGCCAGTTTGTAGCGAAGCAGAAGATCGTAGTTCTGGTGCACGCTTCCGAAGACCGAGTTTTCAATCGGAACGATGGCAAACCCGGACGGGTGCGCTGCCGCAAAATCGAACACATCCTTGAAACTCTGCTTCGGCACAAGCTTGACGCGCCGGCCGAAAAAGCTGCGCGCCGCCTCCTCGCTGAAGGCTCCCGGTTCTCCCTGATATGCAACAGTAACCATGGTCGTTCCAATCAGAAATTTGATTCGTCCCGCCAGCGGACAATCTGCCACGGCTTCTGCGGATCGGTGCGCGCAAGTGCAAGCGTCGCGTAGCCGTCGATCCGGGGGTTGTCGCTGGGATTAAATGTAACTGTCAGATTGAAATTCCTGCTCACGCTCGCGTGGAGATTGAGCGAGTCTGTCGAAACCGCGATGATATTGTTCCATACGAGGTCGAGACGCTGGACATTCATGAAGAGGCCGCGCGTCGTCTGCATTTCTTCATCCCGTCCCCACGTCACCTCCACACCCCGGTCATAGTCGGTATAGACAAATGAGAAGTCGGAACTCAGTAACTGTCCGTAGATGGTCGTGTCGCGGAATGTGTACGCGTATTTCATATTCTGAAACACACCGTCGATCGTTGAAGGGTCGCCGAGGATGGAACTTCCTTCCTGCAGATTCTCATCCAGCGCCGGCGCAAACGGGTTGCAGGACGTGAGTGCAGCAAGAAGAAAGAATATCGTCACGAGTCGAATCATGTGTTGGGGGATTCAGCTGTCAGCTGTCGGCGGTCAGAGTCAAAGGATGAAGTAGTAAGTAGTAGGTAGTAAGTATTAATTGGTGATTACTCGATAGTCTGTCGCCCGCCATCTGCATCTT
>DATJQB010000352.1:0-3874 GCA_035506075.1 Bacteroidota bacterium
GTCAGTACCTTCCAGGATGCATGTCTTCGAGAATCCGTCAATGGGGAATTGCGTCGTCTTGCCTATTGGATATCTCAGCGTCTGGGATTCGAGGTCGATCGTCACTTCAAATGGCGAATTCTCCCTGGCGAGCCGGCTCAATTCCTCATGCACGACGGCAGGGACGATGACCGGAACGATCCCGTTTTTGAGAGCATTGTTCCGAAAGATGTCAGCGAACGATGTGCTGATGACACTTTTGATCCCACTTCCCGCGAGAGCCCAGGGAGCGTGCTCGCGTGATGATCCACAGCCGAAGTTGTCACCTGCAAGCAGGACTGCTGCTCCCTTGTACTCCGGACGGTTCAGAACGAAATCAGGCTTCGGGGTTCCGTCTTCATTGTACCGCCAGTCTGAGAACAGGCTGGCACCCAGCCCATTCTTGTCCGTCACCTTCAGGAAACGGGCCGGGATGATCTGATCGGTGTCGATGTCGTTCACAAGAAGGGGAATGACGTTCGACGTAAATGCTGGAAAGTGGTTCATGACAACTGGCCATTGATTAGTGATGGATGAGCGTTCTGACGTCGGTGATTTTGCCTGTCACAGCAGCGGCAGCAGCTGTCAGGGGTGACGCAAGCAACGTGCGACCTCCCTTTCCCTGGCGCCCTTCGAAATTGCGGTTGCTCGTTGAGACAGAGAGCTGCCCGGGGCTGAGTTGATCGCCGTTCATCGCGATGCACATCGAGCAACCGGCCTCCCTCCATTCTGCTCCTGCCTGCTTGAAGATTGTGTCCAACCCTTCAGCCTCCGCCTGTCGCTTGATGGCCTGGGAACCAGGGACAACGAGAACGCGGACACCGGTCGAGACTTTTCTACCTTTGAAGATTGTTGCCGCCTGACGCAGGTCCGAAATGCGCGAGTTCGTGCAACTACCGATGAACACAACGTCAACAGGCCTGCCGGCGAGCGCCTCTCCGGGTTTGAGCCCCATGTACTCCAGCGATTTCTGCATCGCGAGTTTTGCCGCGGCGTCGTGCATTGTCTCAGGATTAGGTACGGATCCTGTGACCGGCATTCCCATCCCCGGATTCGTACCGTAGGTGATCATCGGAATGAGCTCACTCGCATTGATTGTCACGGTGCGATCAAACTGAGCGCCAGGATCACCCGGGAGCGACCGCCAGAACCGGAGCATCTTTTCCCACTGATCCGTCCTGGGTGCGAACTCGCGTCCCGAGAGGAATTCATACGTCGTATCGTCCGGCGCAATCATGCCCGCCCTTGCGCCGCCTTCGATGGACATGTTGCACACTGTCATCCGTTCTTCCATCGAAAGAGAACGGATCGCGTCGCCGGTATATTCGAACACGTGCCCCGTACCACCTCCTACGCCGATCTTCGAAAGCAGGGCGAGAATAATGTCCTTTGCGGTAACTCCTTCGGCGAGTTTCCCTTCGACGCGCACTTCGAACGTTTTCGCAGGACGCTGAAGCAGACATTGAGTGGCGAGAACATGCTCGACCTCGCTCGTGCCGATTCCAAAGGCCAATGCACCAAACGCACCATGCGTTGAGGTGTGGCTGTCACCACAGACAATCGTCATTCCGGGCTGCGTCAGCCCAAGTTCCGGCCCAATGACGTGCACGATTCCACGATGGAGACTGTGCATGCCGAAAAACCGGATGCCGAACTCCTGGGCATTTGTCTCAAGCTGGTGGATCTGCTTCTCCGCAATTCGATCTGTCATCGGGATCGAAGGATCGACAGTCGGGATGCTGTGATCGACGGTCGCGAATGACCGATCGGGCCGTCTGACTTTGAGTCCCCGCTGACGAAGACCTGTAAATGCCTGCGGCGACGTGACCTCGTGCAGCAAATGAAGATCAATATAGAGAAGTGCGGGTGAATCAGGTTCCTGAGCAACCAGATGGTTGTTCCACACCTTCTCAAACAATGTTAAGGGTTTACCCATGTACTCTCTCCGTGTTGAGCCTATGAAACTGCGACTGGTTCAGCTTTTGCCTGGGCTTGCTGAATTTCTTTCCGCTTCTTCGTGCCGACAGCGCGGTTCAAGGCTTCGAGATACGCCTTGGCGCTTCCCGTAATGACATCGGTGCTGACCGCCCGACCGTTGAAAAGCACTCCGTCGAAATCGACGCGTACGAAAACCTCTCCAATTGCATCGTGCCCAAACGTGACCGACTTGATCGAGTATTCTGTCAGTTTTCCGATGACGCCTGTAATGCGTTCGACAGCCTTGTACGCGGCGTCGACCGGACCGTCACCAGTCGCCGAGTCGACAAAGCGTTCATCCTTCAGCCGCAGCTCCACTGTGGCAGTCGGGCGGAGGTTTGTTCCGCTCAGAACCTGGATGTTTTCCAAGTGATAGAAATCGTCGGCGGCGCTCTCACGGTCTTCCACGATTGCAATCAGGTCTTCATCAAATACATCTTTCTTCTGATCTGCAATCGTGCAGAAGGATTGGTACGCCTGTTCGAGCTCCTCGTTCGAGAGTTGATAGCCGAGTTCTGTGTATCGCTGCTTCAGCGCGTGACGCCCTGAGTGTTTTCCCAGCACCAGGGTGCTGTGCTTGATGCCGACTGACTGGGGAGTCATGATTTCATACGTGATCCGGCTCTTCAGCATGCCATCCTGGTGGATGCCTGCCTCATGTGCAAAGGCATTTGCTCCGACGATGGCTTTGTTCCGCTGGACCATCATCCCGGTCAATGTCGTCAGGAGTTTGCTCGACTTATAGATTTCCTCGCTGTTGATGTTCGTGTCAACGCCGAGCGATTCCTTGCGCGTGCGCAGGGCCATCACGATTTCCTCAAGCGCTGCATTCCCGGCGCGTTCGCCGATCCCATTGATCGTGCATTCCACCTGGCGGACGCCGTTGCGAATGGCAGCAAGCGAGTTCGCCACTGCAAGACCGAAATCATTGTGGCAGTGCGAGCTCAGGACGATCGAACGGCTTGCCGGAACTCGCTCTCTCACCATCTTGAACATGGCGCCATACTCGTCCGGCACTGCATAACCAACTGTGTCGGGCAAATTGACCACCGTGGCGCCGGCGTCAATGGCAGCAGCGACAATCTTGCACAGAAAATCAATGCTGCTTCGGGACGCGTCCTCACAGGAAAACTCGACATCGTCGCAAAGGGACTTGGCGTGTTTGACCGCTTCGACTGCATCCGCGAGCGCCTGTTCGCGGCTCTTGCGAAGCTTGTGCGTCAGGTGGATGTCTGATGTCGCGATGAAGGTGTGGATGCGCGGTTTCTTGGCATACTGGATCGCCTCCCATGCCCGATCGATGTCGGCCTTCACCGTGCGACAGAGCGCCGCCACCGTGCATTGTTCGATGGTCCGGGCGATCATGTGTACCGCCTCGAAATCACCCACAGAGGCAATCGGAAAGCCAGCTTCAATGACGTCGACACGAAGCTGCTCCAGCTGCCTGGCCATCCTGACTTTTTCCTCCAGGTTCAGACTGCATCCGGGGGACTGCTCCCCATCGCGGAGTGTCGTATCGAAAATAAAGATCCGCTCTTCCATGGTTTTGCATCTCCTGCTAGTTGATAGATGTGAACATACACTTGAACCCTTGCCACACTTTGCCCACCATCTGCGATACCTATGATTTCGCTGCTGCGATCAGTGGCGGCGTCACTCCAACACCCGCATCCGACAGCTTTGGGACAACCTTCCAAAACATCTGTTGATACTCCGTCCAATTCATGAGGATCTTCTGGGCCCTCGTGCTCCCCGTCGCTTCCACATGCCGCGATATAAAGGACAGCAGCAGACGGGCGTCCTCCGGATCTTCAAGCCGATGGAACCTGACGAGCTCCGTGTTGCATCGCTTGTGGAAGTCGCCGAAGAAATCAAGGAC